>CAZZBI010000268.1:0-7667 GCA_964652385.1 uncultured Pirellulaceae bacterium
CGACCTGCCTGTACGAGGGGAGTTCGGAAAAAACTCACAGCCTCTTCGGGCTGGGTGGACACGGAGAAGAACCCCTGCGCTTGGCGCTTCGGGCTGGGTAGGTGACCGAGTCGGCATCGTGCGTAGCCCCGGCTCGTCCCGAGCCGAGGGCCGGCGACGACGACGCCGAGCGAGCCTCGAAGCGTCGCGAGCACTCGGAATCGCACTGCCGCGCGTCGGGGACGACGCGGGCCTACGTCGGGCGAGTCGCTCGTGCGACTGCCCTCGGTCGCATCGCCATTCGCCCAGTCGACCGTGAGGACCCCTGCGCTTGGCGCTTCGGGCTGGGCGGACACGGAGAAGAACCCCTGCGCTTGGCGCTTCGGGCTGGGTGGACACGGAGAAGAACCCCTGCGCTTGGCGCTTCGGGCTGGGCGGGTGCCAACTTGTCACTCCGGCTCGAGCCGGAGTCGGCAGCGATGGCGGAACGGAGGCCGCGGGCCGGCTCGCTCGTTCGGATTCCTGCGGAATCGCGGGTCGCGGCGCTTTGGCATGGGGCTTGCTCTTCCGGGCTGACTCCCGGTTGTCGCCTGACAGCTTGGCTCGGTCGGCGTCCCGATCGGACGCGACCGGGCATCACCCGCCTCGATCTTCCACGGCTCGGTACGACCCCAGGTCGCCGACGGACCTGGAGGGGGATCGGCTCGGCGAGAGGGCTCGCGGCCCTCGCGCGGCGGTTCCGGGCTCGATCGCCTATGAGACCTCGGAAGTCTCTTCCCATTGATGGAGGTAGTTCGACGTGGCAAAGCAAATGGTTTTCGACGATGCGGCTCGCCAGCCCCTGCTCGAAGGGGTTTCGAAGCTGGCTCGAGCCGTCCGCAGCACCTTGGGACCTCGCGGTCGGAATGCGGTCCTGGACAAGGGCTGGGGATCGCCGAAGGTCACCAAGGACGGCGTGACGGTCGCCGAGGACATCGAACTGGACGATCCGTTCGAGAATCTCGCCTGTCAGCTCGTGAAGGAAGCGGCGAGCAAGACCAACGACGTGGCGGGTGACGGGACCACCACCGCGACGGTGCTGGCGGAAGCGATCTTCCGCGAGGGGCTGAAGATGATCGCGGCCGGCGCCGACCCGATGGCGCTCTCGCGCGGCATCGCCAAGGCGACCGCGGCGGTGACCGAAGAGATCCGCAAGCAGGCCAAGAAGATCGGCGACAAGAATCGGAAGGAGATCGAGCAGGTCGCGACGATCGCCGGCAACAACGATCCGTCGATCGGCAGCGTGCTCGCCGATGCCTTTCTGAAGGTCGGCAAGGATGGCGTGATCACCGTCGAGGAAGGTCGCGGCAGCGAGACGACGGTCGAAGTGGTCGAGGGCATGCAGTTCGACCGCGGCTTCCTGTCGCCGCACTTCGTCACCAACCAGGACGACGTGTCGGTCGAGCTCGACGACCCGTACATCCTGCTCTTCGAAGAGAAGATCTCGTCGAACAAGCCGCTGATCCCGCTGCTCGAGGCGATCGCCAAGTCGGGCAAGCCGCTGCTGATCATCGCCGAGGATGTCGAGGGTGAGGCGCTGGCGACGCTGGTCGTCAACAAGCTCCGCGGCATCCTGAAGGTCGCGGCCGTCAAGGCTCCGGGCTACGGCGATCGCCGCAAGGCGATCCTCGGCGACATCGCCACGCTGACCGGCGGTCAGGCGATCTTCAAGGATCTGGGGATCGAGCTCGAGAGCGTCAAGCTGTCGGATCTCGGCCGCGCCAAGAAGATCAAGATCACCTCGGACGAGACGGTGGTGGTCAACGGTGCCGGCAAGAAGTCGGAGATCGAAGGGCGCGTCGAGCAGATCCGCCGCGAGATCGACAAGACCGACAGCGACTACGATCGCGAGAAGCTGCAGGAGCGGCTGGCGAAGCTCGCCGGCGGAGTCGCTCAGATCAACGTCGGCGCCGCGACCGAGACCGAGATGAAGGAGCGCAAGGCGCTGTTCGAAGACGCCAAGGCGGCGACCGCTGCGGCGCTCGAGGAAGGGATCGTTCCCGGCGGCGGCATCGCCCTGATCCGCAGCGAGAAGTCGCTCGACAAGGTCGAGGCGCTGGGGGACGAGAAGCACGGCGTCCGGATCATCCGCAACATCCTCGATCACCCGCTCCGCGCGATCGCCAACAACGCGGGGGTAGACGGCGCGGTGGTGGTCAATCGCGTCCGGCACCTCAAGGGGAAGACCGAGGGGTACAACGCGGACAAGGGGGAGTACTGCGACATGGTCGACGCCGGGATCATCGATCCGGCCAAGGTCGTCTGCACCGCGCTGCAGAACGCCGCCAGCGTCGCGGCACTGCTGCTGACCACCGAGTCGTGCATCACCGAGATCCCGAAGGAAGAAGAGGCGGGAGGCGATCACGACCATCACCATGACCACGGCATGGGTGGCATGGGAGGAATGGGCGGCATGGGTGGCATGGGTGGCATGCCCGGCATGATGTGAGATCGATCGAGCGTCGTGACCGGTTCCGCTACGGACCGGTCCGTCGACTCGCTCGTTCCCGACCGAGCGGCGGATCGGCTCGCGGCGACTTCCGCTCCTCCCCGCTCCGAAACACGAAACTCCAAGCACACACGCACATAGGAAACGCAGAACATGGCCAAGCTGAATCTCCGTCCGCTCGATGACCGGATCGTCGTCCGCCCGCTGGATGCCGAAGAGACGACCGCCGGCGGCATCGTCCTTCCCGATTCGGCCAAGGAAAAGCCGCAGCGCGGCACCGTCCTGGCGGTCGGCCCGGGCAAGCTCCTGGACAGCGGCAAGCGCGGCGAAGTGAGCGTCGCGGTCGGCGACGAGGTGATCTACGGCAAGTACGGCGGGACCGAGATCGAGGTCGACGGCACGGAAGTCAAGATCCTGCGCGAGAGCGACATCCTGGCGAAGGTCGTCGGCTGAGCGTCCGCCCTGCGGCTTCTCTCGAGTCCCTAGCGAAGAAGGTCAATCAACGTGGCAAAGCAGTTGTTGTTCGATGATCAGGCCCGGCAGCGGATGCTGCGGGGCGTCGAGAAGCTGGCGAACGCGGTCGCCGTCACGATGGGGCCCACCGGCCGCAACGTGATCATCAACAAGTCCTTCGGCGGCCCGACGGTCACCAAGGACGGCGTCACCGTCGCCAAGGAAATCGAACTGGAAGACCGGTTCGAGAACATGGGAGCCAAGCTCGTCGTCGAGGTCGCTCAGAAGACCTCGGATCTGGCGGGTGACGGCACCACCACCGCGACCGTTCTGGCGCGGGCGATCTTCAAGGAAGGGCTCCGGAACATCGTCGCCGGCAGCAATCCGATGGCGATCCGTCGCGGCATCGAAAAGGCCGTGGACGCCGCCGAGGCGCACCTGTTCTCGATGGCCAAGAAGGTGTCGAGCAAGGACGAGGTGACTCACGTCGGCGCCATCAGCGCCAACAACGACCGCGGCATCGGCGAGATGCTGGCCGATGCTCTGCATCGCGTCGGTCAGGACGGCGTGATCACGGTCGAGGAAGGAAAGACCACCGACACGCGCGTCGAGTACGTCGACGGCATGCAGTTCGACAAGGGGTACGTCTCGCCCTACTTCATCAACAAGCCCTCCGAGATGGAGTGCGAGTTGGCGAGTCCGTACATCCTGATCTTCGAGAAGAAGATCAGCTCGATCCGTGACCTCGTCCCGGTTCTCGAGCAGGTGAGCCGGACCGGCAAGCCGCTGCTGATCATCGCCGAGGATGTCGACGCCGAGGCGCTGACGTTGCTGGTCGTCAACAAGCTGCGCGGCGTCCTGAACGTCTGTGCGGTCAAGGCTCCCGGCTTCGGCGATCGTCGCAAGGCGATGCTCGGCGACATCGCCGTGCTGACCGGCGGCACGCTGATCAGCGAGGACCTGGGGATCAAGCTCGAGAACGTCAAGCTCGAGCAGCTGGGAACCGCCAAGCGGGTCAGCATCACCAAGAACGACACGACGATCGTCGAAGGAGCCGGCTCGCGCAAGGAGATCGACGCTCGGGTCGACCAGATCCGCAAGCACATCGAGCAGACCGACAGCGAGTACGACAAGGAGAAGTTCCAGGAGCGGCTCGCGAAGCTCTCCGGGGGCGTCGCCGTGATCAGCGTCGGAGCCGAGACCGAAGCCGACATGAAGCAGAAGAAGGCGCGGATCGAAGACGCCCTGCATGCGACGCGTGCGGCGGTCGAGGAAGGGATCCTTCCCGGCGGCGGCGTGGCGCTCCTGCGTTGCCGAGCGGCGGTCGAGAAGGCTCGCTCGTCGGCCAAGGGGGACGAGAAGATCGGCGTCGAGATCGTGCTCAACGCCCTGTCGGCTCCGCTCAAGCAGATCGCCGACAACGGCGGCATCGACGGCTCGGTCGTCGTCGACGAGGTCCTGCAGAAGGACGGCAACTTCGGCTACGACGCCAACTCCGGTTCGTACGGCGACATGCTCAAGGCGGGCGTCGTCGATCCGGTCAAGGTGGTCCGTACGGCGCTGCGGAACGCGTCGAGCATCGCCGGCCTGTTGCTGACGACCGATGCGATGGTCTCGAACTTCGACGAGGACGACAAGAAGAAGCGTCGCGTCGAAGGGGCGATCGCCTGATCGACCGATGACGATCCCGCGCCGCCGCGGGATCCGGACATGAAACGCGGGGCACCTGGGGTTCGACCTTCGGTGCCCCGCGGCTTCTCCGGACCGACCTGGCCGCGACGCGCAGGTCGTCTCGGAACAGGCACCAGCGGGGACGCGGGCGGAGCGTGCGTCGAGAGTTGGCTCCCGAGGAGCGTGGGACGAGCATGGCCGACAAGCGCGACTACTACGAGATCCTGGGGGTCCCCCGAGACGCCTCGGAACGGGATATCGCCTCGGCCTATCGCAAGCTCGCGACCAAGTACCATCCGGATCGCAATCCGGGGGACGAGGACGCGACTCGACGCTTCAAGGAAGGGGCCGAAGCGTACGAGATCCTGTCGGATCCTCAGAAGCGCGCCCGCTACGATCAGTACGGCCACGCCGGTCTCGACGGCCAGGTCCCGCAATACGGATCGGCCGAGGACATCTTCGAGGCGTTCGGCGAGATGTTCGGCGGCGGGCTCTTCGGCGACCTGTTCGGTCGCGGGCGAGGGGGCAATCGAGTCCGCCGCGGCAACGACATCCGCGCCGACGTCACGCTGACGCTCGAAGAGGCGGCGGCGGGGGTCCGCAAGTCGATCCGCATCAATCGGAACAAGGTCTGTTCGAACTGCGGCGGCAACGGCTCGAAGCCCGGTTCGCAGCCCGAAACGTGTCGTCACTGCGGCGGTCACGGCCAGGTGCTGCAGAGCGCCGGAATCCTGCGAGTGCAGACGACCTGTTCGGTCTGCCGAGGGGCAGGGCGGATCATCGTCGAACCGTGCTCCGAATGCCGCGGCAGCGGCTCGGTCCGCGAGCAGATCACGCTCGAAGTGCAGATCCCCGCCGGGATCGACGACGAGATGCGGATTCGGATCCGCGGCGAAGGAGAACCGAGCCCCAACGGCGGACCTCCGGGCGACTGCTACTGCTTCGTCCGCGTCAAGCCGCACAAGATCTTCCAGCGCGACGGGTCCGAACTGCTCGTCCGCTTCCCGATTTCTTACCCTCAAGCGGCGCTCGGCGCGACGATCGAAGTGCCGACGCTCGAAGGGCCGCACCCGCTCGAACTCCCTGCCGGGACCCAGTCGAGTGAAGTCTTCCGACTTCGCGGCAAGGGGATCGCCGACCCTCAGACCGGCCGCCGCGGCGACCTGCAGGTCGAGGTGTACATCGAGACGCCCAAGAAGCTCTCGACACGCCAGGAAGAGCTCCTTCGCGAGTTGGCCGAGCTCGAACACGATCACGTTTCGCCGCATCGCAAGTCGTTCCTCGAGAAGATCCGCGACTATTTCGCGCCGACCTCCGAGTGACCGTGATGGCTGAGGGCCCGGTCATGCCTGAGGACATCATGCCTCGGAACATCGTGCCGTCCCATGACGGCCGACCACCGAATCGCGACGATCGCCGGCACGATTTCCGGCACGATCGCCGCTCGACGATCAGCAGGAGAACGGAATGAGTCAGGAAGAAACGCAAGGCGAAGCGCTCGATCCGACCTCGCAGGCCGGCGGCAGCGAAAGCGATTCGAGCGTCCTCGAGACGTTGCGAGCCGAAGTGGCCGAGGCTCAGGAGCGGGCCTTCCGCATCGCCGCCGAACTCGACAACTTCCGCAAGCGGATGCGGCGCGAGGCGGAAGAGGCGGCTCGCTACGCCGAACTGCCGGTGCTGCGCGATCTGCTGGCCGTGCAGGACAACCTGCAACGGGCGATCGACGCCGCCGGCGCGGCCGAGGGGAGCGGCGGAGTCGTCGAAGGGGTCCGGATGGTCGCCCAGCAGCTCGATCAGCTGCTGCGCAACCATCATTGCGAACCGATCCCCGCGGTCGGCGAAACGTTCGACCCGAACTTTCACGAAGCGCTCCGGACCGAACCGAGCGACGAGCATGCCGCCAACGTCGTCTCGCGCGAACTGCGAGTCGGTTATCGGCTGCACGAGCGGGTCATCCGCCCCGCCCAGGTCTTCGTTTCGACCGGCCCGGCTGCCGGCTGAGACGCGACGGGCCCCGACGAGACCGGACGCGAGGTCCGACGAACGCCCCGTTCTTCAAGACGTCACGACAGGAAGCGATCGCCATGCCGACCTACGACTACGAATGCGACGCCTGCGGCCATCGTTTCGAGGAGTTCCAGACGATCAGCGCCGACCCGCTGACCAAGTGCCCGCAGTGCAAGAAGAAGAAGCTGCGGCGCCTGTTCGGTACCGGAGCGGCGCTGATGTTCAAGGGCTCGGGCTTCTACCAGACCGACTACCGGAGCGAAGGGTATCGCAAGGCGGCGGCGGCCGACGGCGGTTCCAAGGGGGACTCGGGGAGCTCCGGTTCGTCGAGCGGATCCGACGGAGCCAAGTCGTCGTCGAGCGAGACGAAATCGTCGAGCGAGTCGAAGAGCTCCAAGAGCTCGAAGAAGGCCAAGGAGTGAATCGCATCGGCGGTACGGTCCGCGCCGGGGAGCGGTCGACATGACGGACGTCACGCTGCGCTGCCCGACCTGCGGCCAGCCCTTCTTCCGCAGGCTGAGCGAAGCGGTTCCGTTCTGCTCGGATCGCTGCCGATCGATCGATTTGGGGCGCTGGTTCGGCGAAGTCTACGCGATGCCGCTGGACGGAACCGAAGAACGCGACCCTGACGATCCCGATCCGGACGTCATCGATCCGTGATCGTGCGACCTCGTAGTGCGACCGCCCTCGGTCGCAGCATTTCGTAGTGCGACCGCCCCCGGTCGCAGCATTTCGTAGTGCGACCGCCCCCGGTCGCACCGCCGTCAGCCCGATCGACACTGAGAATCCCGGCGGTGGTCGGGGGAGCGACCGAGTCGGCGCGCCGTGTAGCCCCGGCTCGTCCTCGAGCCGAGAGGGAGCGATGACGACGCCGATTGCGCTTCGCAGCGCCCTGAACGACCGAGATCGCACCGCCGCGCGTCGGGGACGACGCGGGCCTACGTCGAGACGAGTCGTTCGCGCAACCGCGCTCGGTCGCAGCGTTCGATAGAAACAGGTCACGAAGGACCAGGACGCGGAGGACCCCTGCGCTTGGCGCTTCGAGGTTGTGAAATTTTTCGGAGGCCGG
>CAZZBI010000269.1:0-7540 GCA_964652385.1 uncultured Pirellulaceae bacterium
CCCTGCGCTTGGCGCTACGGGCTGGGAGACACGGAGCACCCCTGCGCTTGGCGCTACGGGCTGGGAGACACGGAGTCGTGCCGCTTAACGCGATTCACGCGGCGCGGCGTCGGTAGACGCTCCATTCGATCGCCAGCACGCCGAGTCCCAGCAGCAGCATCCACTTCCAGTACTCCTGGCGGCCGATGCCGCGAGCGGTTCCGCGCTCGACATCCTGATAGCCGAGCTTCACTTCGCGCGGCACCGTCAGGTCGCTCTCGCGACGGTCGGTCAGATTGACCGCGAACCGCCGCACGACCCGATCATCGTCGGCTCCGCGCGCCACGTAGATCCCTTGGCGATCCGTTTCGGTCACCAGATAGCCGTTGCGGCGGTTGCGAGGAACCCGACTCTCCCGCCCCTCCGGCCCCGTCACGATCAGCTCGGGATAGGCCGCCGGGCTCCGCAACTCGATCGGCTCGCCCGGCCGAGTCGCATCGGACGCATCCAATCGCGCCGCATTGCCGAGGACCTGAATCAGGTTCTGCACGAACATCGGGAAGCTCGGATGCCGAGGCCAGTCGGTGTTCGGCAGTTGCTCTCCCTGCTCGTCCGCGACGACGATCGGAAACCCGAGGACCAGATCGCGGAAACCGAGACGATCGGTGATCGTCATGACCGCTCCCGCATCGGCTCGCAACAGCGCACGCGAACCGGCCGGCGCCGTGACGGTCTTCCCTTCGGCCACCAGCACCTCGGAGAACTGCAGCCATTCGACCAGCGGATGCGCCTGATCGGCGTCGATCAGCACCAGCGGTTCGGCCGGCGGACCGAACTCCCAACCCGTATCGGGCGGCAGCGAGTCGATGTAGCAGGCGTTCGCCGCCGGCGACTCTTCGGGACGACAGCGATCGAAGACGATCAGGTCGAGCAGCCCGGCGCTCGCCTCGCGCCGATAGTCGTCGGTCGCCAGGTACGCGGTCGTCTCGAACCGAATCTCCGCAAACCGTTTCAGCTCGTCGGTCGCCGCCGCGAACTCCAACGGCTCGTTCCCCGGAGTGACGAACAGGACGCGCGAACGGCGTCGGGTCCCGAAGACCGCTCGTGCCAGGTCGTCATCGGGGAGATCGTCGCCGGTCGTGATCGCCAGTTCGAGCACGCCGTCGACGACCGTGTCGTCGATCGAACGAGGAACGTCGAACGTCAGCGAGATCGTGACACCGGGGCCGATCCGCACGTCGCGGCGCGAATCGACGACGCGGCCGTCGAAACTCAGCCGCAAGTCGACCGAACGCTCGGCGGGGGAGCTGTTGAGCAGCTGAGCGAACGCCTGTACCTCGCCCGACCGCTCCGGGTTCTCGGCGGTCGCGAACGCGACGATTCCGACGTTGTCGGCCGGTCGCTCGGTTCCGATCGGTTCGTAGATCGGTTCCAGGTTGCCGAGGGCAAAGTCGTCCGGCGCCTGCCAGCCGCCGTCGGTCAGCAGGATCAGCTTCGCTTCGAGCGCCTGAGCGAGCTTCAGGGCATTCGGATTCCCCTCTTCGTACGTCTGCGGCGGATTGGCCAGGCCGCTCGCCGCCTGCAGGGCATCGGCGATCCGAGTCGGGCGCGAGGTCGGTCCGAGTTCGTCGATCTTGCGCCGCAGCAGCGCCCGATTGTCCGTATACGACTGAATAACCCGAGCCCGATCGGAAAAGGCGATCACCATCGCGACCGAACCGGAGGGCATCGTATCGACGATTTCGCGAGCCCGACGCTTGGCTCGATCCAGACGCGTGCCGTCGCCCGAGCGAGCGTTCATGCTGGCCGACTGGTCGATCAGCACGATCAGCCGCTGCGTCTCGCTCGATTCGGTCGCGGTGCCGGGGCGGAGCAGGGCGAAGAGCGCGAGCCCCAGGAAGATCAGCTGCAGCAGCAACAGCAGGTTCCGCTTCAGTCGCTGCCAGAGCGAATTGACGTGCAGGTCTTCGACCGTTCGCGCCCAGAGCAGCGTGCTCGGCACCTCGACCGGACGTCGCCGAAGCTTCAGGAAGTAGAGCAGGACGATCGCCGGAGGGACCGCGGCGAGCGACAACCAACCCCACCACGGCAGCGTGTCGATCAACGTCATCGGACGAGCCCCCGTCGGCGCAGGAGCTTCAGGATCAGCGGTTCGAGCGGTTGCTCGGCCAGCGCCGAGACGTAGTTGATACCGCTCTTGGCGCAGAACGTCCGCGCCTCGTCCAGAAACGCCGCGACCGTGCGGCGGTATCTGGCCAGCAAGCCGTCGGTCGAGGTGATCTCGGTCGTCGCTCCGTCTTCGCAGTCGACCAGTCGCAGGTCGCCGCGCACGGCCGGCTCGATCTCGTCGCGCGACAGGACATGAATGACGTGCAAGTCGACTCGCCTGGCCGCCAGCGCCCTCAGGCCGGCCTGAAAACCGTGCTTATCGAGCAGATCGGTGATCAGCACGACGATTCCGGTCCCGCGATTGCGGACCGCGAAACGACGCGCCCCTTCGAGCAGCGACATCCCTTCGTCGCTCGGCTGCATCGCGCCGACATGCTCCAGCAAGCGACGCATGCCGCCGCGGCCGCGCAAGATCGGAGTTGCCTCGGTCAATGCCGCGCCCAGCCGCTCGACGCGCACCCGATCGGCTCGCAGCAGACCGATCACCCCGAGTGCCGCCGCCAGACGCTTGGCGAAGTCCAGCTTCGTCGGCTGGCCGAAGTCCATCGAGCGGCTGCAGTCGACGAGCGCGTGAAAGTGCAGGTCCTCCTCGTCCAGGTGCAGTTTCAGGAACAGGCGATCGAGGCGCGCGTAGAGGTTCCAGTCGAGGAACCGGAGATCGTCCCCCGGAACGTACTCGCGAAAGTCGGCGAACTCGACGCTGTGCCCCTTGCGCCGACTGCGACGCTCCCCTTGGAGCCGCCCGCGCAGCACCTTGCGCGTCGTCAGCTCGAGCGATTCGAGCCGAGCGAGCAGCTCGGGGGAAAGCAGCGGTTCGGTCGGTCCGGCGGACATCGGCGACTCGAACGGAAGGATAAGGACGACTCGAAGCGATCGCGTCGAGACGGTCTCAGGCGCGTCCCGCCACCGGCAGTTCGTCGAACTTCTCGGGAACCTGCTGCAGGATGTCGAGCAGCACCCGATCGGTCGTCAGCCCCTCGGCCTGCGCCTCGAAGTTCAGGATCACGCGGTGGCGCAGGGCGGGGAGCCAGACGCGGCGGACATCCTCGAACGAGACGTTGACGCGGCCGTCGAGCAGGGCGCGGACCTTGGCGCCGAGCGCCAGCGCCTGAGCCCCACGCGGACTCGCTCCCCAGGACAGATGCTTCTCGGCGATCGGCGATCCGAGTTCTCCGCCGGGGTGCGTCGCCATGACCAGTCGGACCAGATAGTCCTGCACGTGCGGCGCCAGGAAGACCTCGCGTACCAGCTGCTGCCACTCGAGAATCTCGTGCCCGTCCATCACCCGTTCCGGCGTGACGTGAATGCCGCGCGTCGTCCGTTCGACGATCGTCGACAGTTCGTTCCGGGACGAGTAGCCGACGATCAGCTTGAACAGGAAGCGATCCAGCTGCGCTTCGGGGAGCGGATAGGTCCCTTCCTGCTCGATCGGGTTCTGCGTGGCGAGGACGAAGAACGGACGCTTCAGCTCGTAGCGATGACCGGCGACCGTGACGGTCCCTTCCTGCATCGTTTCGAGCATCGCCGATTGGGTCTTGGGGGTCGCGCGGTTGATCTCGTCCGCCAGACAGATCTGCGTGAAGATCGGTCCGCGCTGGAACTCGAATGCGCGCCGACCGTCGGCATTCTCGACCAGCAGATTCGTCCCGAGAATGTCGGCCGGCATCAGATCGGGAGTGAACTGGATCCGATTGAAGTCGAGCGCCAACGTCTCGGCGAGCGTCCGGACGAGCATCGTCTTGCCGAGCCCCGGTGCCCCCTCGAGCAGGACATGCCCGCCGACCAGGATCGCCGTCAGCACGCCGTGCACGATGTCGTCGTGCCCGACGATGACTCGGCCGATCTGATCGCGGACCGCCTGGTAGCGTTCGCGGAACTGAGTCGCTCGGCGCTGCAGCGCTTCGGTGTCGCTCATGAGGTCACTCGTCCTGTCGGGCGTCGTGAAGGGCTCGTTCGTCGCGTGGAGGTTCGTCGCGTAGCGGTTCGTGTTCGAGTCGTCGCCGCCGGGCCGAAACGACTCAGTCGCTGCGGCGTTCGTTCTCGGCTCGCCGCTCGTTCTCGGCTCGCTGCTTCGCGGCTCGCAGTCGATCGGTGTAGCTCGTCGGCTTCGGTTCGGTCCCCAGGCGCGGCCCGCTGCGCTCGGTCGCTTGGCGCCGCGGCAGGTCGCGGGCCTGATCGAGCAGCGACTCGGGCGAGTCGCTCGGCGGAGGCGGCGCGCCGGCGGCTGGGCCGTCATGTCGCCCCGCGACGACCGTCCGTCGTTCGACCTGAGCCTTGCGTTCGCGGAGGCGATCGAGACGGGACGGCGGCGTTTCGCTCGGCGCCGTTCGCGACGTCAGCCGCCGAACCAGGCGCCGCAGCGGTGCGAGCGGATCGACGGCGATCCGCCGCACGGCGACATCACCGACGAACAGGATCGCGGCCGCGAAGATCATCCAGGGCCAGAGATCGCGAACGCTCTCGGCCTTCGCCAGTTCGCGGCGAAAGGTATCGTGCTCGAGCAGATCGGGAATCGTGCGCGGTTCGACGTCATCGCCGACGACCGCTCCGGCTCGCCCGCCGCGCGGTGTCGACGACGCGAGCGTTTCGAGCAACGGCCAGTTCGTCTCCTGATCCGAGAACTCCCCCGAGACCGGCACGGTGACTCCGCCCGAGAGTCGGTCGTAGCCTTCGCCCGGCAGGATCGTGAACAGATAGCTCCCCGGGTCTTCGGCCGGAAAGTCCCCTTCGTAACGCCCCGGCGCGGTCTGACGCAGCTCGATCTCGATCGGTTCGAGCGACGGCGACAAGGCTCGCGCGATCATCGGCAAGCCGTTGACGAACGCGTCGTTCTCGTCGAGCGCGTTGACGACCAGTGCCACCCGTCCTTCTTCGGTCCGACTGGCGATCGTGAAGTCGGCCGACTCGTCGACCGGTCGCATCGCGTGCCGGATCACCTGAGCGAAGAAGCGATCGTACCCGGCCATCGCGCGCCAGTCGGTCGCCCACCGACGCCCGGCGTCGGTCGTCAGCACGGTGCAGCGTCCCAGACCGAATCGCCAGGTGGCGAAAAGCGACGAGTTCTGTCCTCCGTCGTCCGGCGCCGCCGCGATCAGCAGCTGCTCGACGAGCGGATTCTGCTTGATGGTGGTCGACACGTAACCGCGAATCGGCGGGAGCGATTCGAGCGACAGCCCCTGAAGCGCCGGATGAGCGTAGGCCGACGGGCGCGGAAGCACCGAGATGCCCGCCGGGTTCTCGAAGATCAGCGGCTTGGCCACCTTTCGCGCCTCGCGCTGGAAGATCCGCGGGAGCGCCTGAGGGTCGGTGACGTTGTAGAACTTGCCGCCGGTCGCGTCGGCGATCGCCTGGAGCGGCGTGGCGGTCGGCGGTCCGTGCGTTCCGACCGCGACGGTCGAGATCTCGATGTTCGCGTCGACGAAGCCGTCGAGCAGCGCCGGGCTCGGCGGAGTCGGATCGCCGTCGCTGATGATGATCATGTGCTTGACCGAGGCGCGAAGCGGGCCGAGACCATCGAGCGCCAATTGCATCGAGGCGTCGAAGTCCGGCATGTCTCCGGGAGACATCCGCTGCACCGCGCCGAGCATCAGCCGCCGGAGCGGCCCGACTCGCTCGAACCCGCCGTTTCCCTCTCCCCAGAGCCAGCGCGTCCGGCCGCCGAGATCCTCCCAAACGACGACGCCGCAGTAGTCCATCGGTCCGAGCGCCCGAATCGCCTCGACGCCGATCACCTTCTGCCAATAGTTCCCCTCGGCCATTTCCGAGGCATGCATGACCAGCGCGAGCGCGCCGACCGCCTCGATCCGATCGTTCTTCACCTGAAAGTCGACCGGCATCGCCTCTTCGAGCCGCGTGTTGGCCCAGCCGCCGACGCCGAACGAGCGATCGCCGCCGATCATCACCAGACCACAGCCGAACTCCTGCGTGTTGCGCACCAGCATCTCGACCTGCGCGTCGGTAAACGCATAGATCTCCGCGCCCCCTCGCGTCCCGTCCGCTTCCCCGCCGCTCCTCGGAAGGTTGGCGAGCACGATACAGTCGTACTCGAGCAGTTCGATCGGCGTCGTGAAGAGCTCGTCCGAGGCCATCAGGTCGACCTCGAACGACTGGCGCCGGAGCAGCCCGACCAGCTCGTCGAACTCCCCTCGATGCTCGGCATCCTCGATCCACAGGATTCGCCCCTTGCCGCGAACGTGCGCGTAAGCGGCTCCCTGGTTGTTCTGCAGTCGGAAGTCCGATTCGGGATCGTCGGGGACGAAGGTCGCCTCGTAGGTGAGCATCGCCGTCCGGTCGATCCGGTGGCGAAAGCCGAAGACGTTGGTGCCGGGACGGAGCTCGACCGGCCGCTCGGCGATCAGCCGCGATTCGGCTCCGTCGCGCTCGATCAGCCGGAGCGTACCGGTGGTCGGCGGCGGATCGGAGTCGTCGGGAGCGACCGCCGCGAGATTCTCGATCACGACCTTCGCTTCGAACGCCTGCCCCTCGCGCAGGTCGACCGGTATCACCACCTTGTCGATCGCCACTTCGCTGCGCCGCGGCAGACGAATCGGCACGACGTCGATACCGATGCCGTCATCGGCAAGCAGACGCGCGGCGGCGGAAGCGTCTCCGAGGTTCTCGTTGCCGTCCGTGACGATGACGATGCGCCGCGCCGAGTCTTCGGGGAACGACGCCTTGGCGAGCTGCAGTGCCGCTTCGAGACTGGTCGCGTCGCGTTTCAGATCGCCGACCGATTCGGTCCGACTGAGCGTCGGCAGTTCCATGTCGATCGGCGGGATCTCGATCCGAGCCTGTCCGCCGAAGACGATGACGCCCGCTCGATCGCTCTCGGTCTCGTTGCGATGTCTGGCCACTTCGCGCACGACGTAGTCGAGCATGTACTGCCGCTTGTCGCGCGGAATGCTCTCGGACTGGTCGAGCAGATAGAGGACCGTCACCTTGTCGGTCCGCTGCACCCACTGGATCTCGGCCAGCGCCAGTACGAGCAGCAGCAGCAGGAGCGAGCGGACGAGCACGATCGCGGCTCGGCGCAGCGGCGAGAGACCGCGGAGCGTCAACGCGGCGACGATCGCGAACGGAGGGATCGCCGCGGCGGCCCAGAGCCAGATCGGTTCGTCGAACGAGAACTCGTCGAGTCGCATGGCCCGGATTCTAGCCGAGCGGCCGAGGTGAGAGCGAATCGGCAGCTCGCAACAAGCCGGGCCGAACCCCGCACCGACACCACCAGCCCGAAGCGCCAAGCGCAGGGGGCCCCGTCCCCCCCCAGCCCGCAGCGTCAGCAAGGGGTCCCCGTCCCCTCCCAGCCCGAAGCGCAAAGCGCAGGGGTCCCCGTCCCCTCCAGCCCGCAGCGTCACAGGTTGTCGTTTTAGCCGACTTCGCCTCGAAATAGGCC
>CAZZBI010000270.1:0-3984 GCA_964652385.1 uncultured Pirellulaceae bacterium
AATCCGCCGGCCTCCGAAAAATTTCACAACCTCGCAGCGTCAGCAAGGGGTCCCCGTGCCCCCCAGCCCGCTGCGTCAGCAAGGGGTACTCCGTGTCTCTGGGTAAAACGCTGCAACCGGGGTCGGTCGCACGACGGCAATCGCACGACGGCAATCGCACGACGGCAATCGCACGACGGCAATCGAACGACGGCAATCGAACGACGGCAATCGAACGACGGCAATCGCACGCCATCGATCGCGGCCCCCCGAACCCCGAGCTTCGCTCGGGGCTACCTGCGGCGCAGCTGAGCTCGCAGAGGGAACGAGCTGGGCGAGACCGTCGACATCGTTGCGCTGAACGGAGAGATGTCATACGGCGAGGACTCGGGACGAGCGCCGAGGACGGATGGCTGCCGACACCGTTCAACATTCGAGGCTCGTTCCGTTTCGGGGCGAAACCCTGCCTCGGCGACGGAGCGGCCGGGCCCACGCGCGGGGTCTCCGAGCCCGAGCGCAGCGTTCGACGGCGGACGACGTCTCGGCGAGGTGTGATACAATCGGGGCCCACGGTCGCTCCGCGCGACGCCTCCTTCACGCTCTCTCCCACGGAACCTCTCCGCCACGCCATGACCGCATCGAAGCTCAACCGCTACAGCAGCCGCATCACGCAGCCCAAGAGCCAAGGCGCCTCGCAGGCGATGCTCTACGGAACCGGCCTGACCGAAGCCGACATGGACAAGGCGCAGGTCGGCATCGCGAGCGTCTGGTACGAGGGGAATACCTGCAACATGCACCTCGATCGCCTCGCGGCGGCGGTCAAGGAAGGGGTCGTGGCGGCCGGCCTGGTCGGCATGCGGTTCAACACCATCGGCGTCAGCGACGGCATCTCGATGGGGACCGAGGGGATGAGCTTCTCGCTCCAGTCGCGCGATCTGATCGCCGACTCGATCGAGACGATCATGGGGGCGCAGTGGTACGACGGTCTGGTGGCTCTTCCCGGCTGCGACAAGAACATGCCGGGCTGCCTGATCGCGATGGGGCGACTCAACCGTCCCGCACTGATGGTCTACGGCGGGACGATCCGTCCCGGTCGGACGCCCGACGGTACGCTCGATATCGTGTCGGCCTTCCAGTGCTACGGTCAGTATCTGGCCGGCGCGATCACCGAAGAGCAGCGGCGCACGATCGTCCGCAAGTCATGCCCCGGCGCCGGCGCCTGCGGCGGTATGTACACCGCCAACACGATGGCGAGCGCGATCGAGGCACTCGGCATGTCGCTTCCGTACAGCGCGTCGATTCCGGCCGAGGAGCCGGCGAAGCTCGACGAGTGCCGGCGTGCTGGAGCGGCGATCCTGAAGCTGCTCGAGCTCGACCTGAAGCCGCGCGACATCATGACGCGCGCGGCCTTCGAGAACGCGATGGTCGTCGTCATGGCGCTCGGCGGCTCGACCAACGCCGTCCTCCATCTGATCGCGATGGCTCGCAGCGTCGACGTTCCGCTGACGATCGACGACTTCCAGAAGGTGGCCGATCGCGTCCCCTTCCTCGCCGATCTGAAGCCGAGCGGCCGGTACGTGCAGGAGGATCTGCACGGGATCGGAGGGACTCCGGCGGTGATGAAGATGCTTCTGGCCGAAGGGTTCCTCGACGGCTCGTGCGTCACCTGCACCGGTCGGACGCTGGCCGAGAATCTCGCCGAGCTCCCCGGTCTGAAGGCCGGGCAGCAGATCGTCCGCCCCGTCTCGGACCCGATCAAGCCGACGGGGCATATCCAGATCCTGCGAGGGAACCTCGCTCCGGACGGGGCCGTCGCGAAGATCACCGGCAAGGAAGGACTCCGCTTCGTCGGCCCCGCCAAGGTCTACGACTCGGAAGAGGCGATGCTGGCGGCGCTCGAACGCAGCGAGATCGCCAAGGGGGATGTCGTCGTGATCCGGTTCGAGGGACCCAAGGGGGGCCCCGGCATGCCCGAGATGCTGACGCCGACGTCGGCCATCATGGGAGCGGGGCTCGGAAGCGACGTCGCGCTGCTGACCGACGGCCGCTTCTCCGGCGGCTCGCACGGCTTCATCGTCGGCCATATCACTCCCGAAGCGCAGGAAGGGGGCCCGCTCGCCCTCGTCCGTGACGGCGATCGGATCACGATCGATGCCGACACCAATCGCCTGGATGTCGACCTGTCGGAAGAAGAGCTGGCGCGGCGCCAGGGGGCCTGGCAGGCCCCTCCGTACAAGGTGACTCGCGGTACGCTGCATCGCTACATCCGCACCGTGAAGAGCGCCTCGGAAGGGTGCGTCACCGACGAGTGAGCGCGCGGGAGACGGGGATGCCGACCGACCATCGCGAGACCGAGTCGTTCGATCCGTATCGGATCTGGCTCGGTATTCCGGTCGAGCGACGGCCGGCCTCCCCGTATCGCCTCCTCGGTCTCTCGCCGTTCGAACGCGATCTCGACACCATCGAGAACGCCGGTCGCTCGCGCCTGGCCTATCTCGATCGTCAGGCGTCGGGAGCCCATGGGGACGACGCCCGGCGCCTCGGCCGAGAAGTCCGTCAGGCGATGCGCGAGCTGATGGAGCCGGCGACGCGAGACGCCTGCGAGCGGTTCTGGGCCGAACAATGGCAGGTTCCGATCGGCGCTCCCCTCGCGTTCGATCACCCGCCCGATGCCGGCGCTTCTCAGGCCGGATCGCCCGCAGCGCCGTCGATTCCGCTCGCTGCCGAGAACGTCGCCCCGCGGCCGCCGCACCTGTCGCTTGATCGTGCGGCCGAGCCGCCGCCGTTGCCGTTGCCGTTGCCGTTGCCGTTGCCGTCTTCGGCCGCCGAGCCGACTCCGCCGCCGGTCGACGAGCCGTACCCGGCGATTCCGGTCACGGCGAACGGTTCGCACGCTCGCCGCCGCCGTCGCTCGACGACGTCGCGCTGGGTCGCGACGTTGCTGGTCGCCGCCGCCTTTCTGCCGATCCACGGCCTGATCGCCTACTTCGGTTGGCGAATCGCGACCGGCTCGCCGAGTTCGGAGAGCCCCTCGAACGACGCGCCGACGCAGGCCTCTCGCAGCAACGCGTCGCTGCCGGACGAAGCCGCGCCGAATCGCGTGACGCCGCCGATCGTCGTTGCCGATCGGCAGGTTCTCCGTTTCGCTCCCGGCCAGTCGGCGGTTTGGCCTCAGGTCGCTTCCTGGTGGGATCGCTCCGCCGAGCGATCGATCGAACTGCTCGTGACCATCCCCGGCAGCTTCGGTTTCGCACCGATCGTCGGCATCTACTCGGGCCCCGAGTCGCCGGCAGCCGGATCGGACCGCTGGCGCGGCTGGGTGCTCGGCGTCGAGCGACGGATTTCGGCGCCGGATGCCGAACTCGTCCTGCGGATCCGCGGCGAGAATCGCAACATCGAGAATCGTTGGTCGATCCCCAGCACGCCGAACGATGATCGGGGACCGCGACATCTGGCGATTGTCCTCGACCGCTCGCGGGCAACAATGTCGGTCGACGGCAGTGTCGTCGCCTCGATCGGTGCCTCGGAACTCCGCGGCAACGAACCGAACGACGGAGCGCTCTGGCTCGGATCCGGTTCGACGCTCGGCGAGACCGGTGCGTGGCGAGGCGATCTGCACGCTCTGCGGGTCTCGGGGACGGTCCGCGAGCTCGGCGCGAGTCTCGGCGGGCCGAACGGTTCGCTCGACGCCGACACGCTGTTGTTGTTCGACGGCCTGTCGGCTCGCGGCGCAGTGGGCGCGACGCTTCGTGACCGCTCGACGCATCGGCGCGACGGCCAGGCGCTCGGAGCTCGCTGGACGCCCGCTCGTTAGCGGCGGCGTCGTTCTTCCGATCGCGACACGACGCTCGGTCGGGAAGCAAGAACCGCGGTGTCGCCGACGTCGCTCTCGACGAACGTCCGTGACCGCTCGACTCGCTCGCAACGCTTTCGGAAGAGGGACCTTATGACCGCCCTTTGGCGACGTACCGATGTTCCGATCGATCCGGCGACGCTCCCCAAGAC
>CAZZBI010000270.1:3994-7520 GCA_964652385.1 uncultured Pirellulaceae bacterium
CCCCAAGACGCTGCGTCAGCTGCGCGAGGCGGGCTGGAAGAGCCGCTCGGTGAAGGACGAACTGCGCGAGAACTTCGCAGCGGCGCTGGAACGGGGCGAGACGCTTTTTCCGGGGATCGTCGGCTACGACGACACGGTGATCCCCGAACTGGCGATCGCGATCCTCGCCGGCCACGACCTGCTCTTTCTGGGCGAAAAGGGGCAGGCGAAGAGTCGGATGATGCGATCGCTCGTCCGCTTCCTCGATCCGTGGCTCCCGTATGTCGATCTGGCCGGCACGCCGTTCCATGAGGATCCCGAGCGCCCGTTGTCGCGAGCCGCCAAGGAATTGCTCGCCTCGCGTAGCGACGACGAGATCCCGATCGCCTGGTGGCCGCGCGAGAAGCGGTATGCCGAACGACTGGCGCCGGGAACGAAGTTCGCCGACGTCATCGGCGAGATCGATCCGGCGAAGCTCGTCGCCGGCGTCAGCATGTCGACCGAGGATGCGCTCCACTTCGGTCTGATCCCGCGGATGCACCGCGCGATCTTCGCGATGAACGAACTCCCAGAGCTCGACGAACTGGTTCAGGTCGGCCTGTTCAACATCCTCGAGGAACGGGATGTCCAGATCCGCGGGTTTCCGATCTCGTTCGACCTCGATCTGATCGTCCTCTTCAGCGCCAATCCGGCGACCTACAACCGGAGCGGGAAGGTGATCCCGCAGCTCAAGGATCGGATCGGAACGATCATCCGCACGCACTATCCGAAGGAGCGCCATGTCGCGATCGAGATCCAGCAGTCCGCGGCGGTCCTCGCCGGCAGCGGTCCGCATCCGGTGCGCATCCCGTACTTCATGCTCGAGATCCTCGAACAGATCGCGATCGAGGCCCGCCGCAGTCGATTCATCGATCATCAGTCCGGAGTGAGCGCGCGATTCAGCCTGGCGAACTATCGGACGATGGTCGCGTCGGCGCGACGACGAGGGATCCTGCACGGCGAACGGCCGGCGGTGCCGCGCATCTCGGACCTCGGACACCTGGCCGCATCGGCGCTCGGCAAGCTGGAACTCGATCTGATGGGGAGCCATCAGATGTCCGAAAGCGAGGTGCTCGACGCGATCGTCGCTCAGGCGATCGCCGTCGTCTTCGGCGAATACGTCCAGCAATACGGACTCGAGGCGATCGCCGAGATCTTCGCCAAGGGAATTCGGATCGAAGTGGGGGACCAGCTCCCGTCGGCGCGCTATGCCGACCGGATCGCTCGCGTTCCGCCGGTCTGGGAAAAGGCGTTCGAGGTGAACGCGTCGGACGATCCGGCGATCCGAGCGAGTTGCGTCGAGTTCGTGCTCGCCGGCCTCCACTCGCTGGACAAGATCTCGCGGTCGGTCGATCACGGCCGGATCGTCTACGAGCGGGAGTAGCGGTGATGGATGACGGAGAGCGCCCCGCCGAGAGCGAATCGCGCGGCGACGGTTCGGACCCAGCCGGATCGGGAGCGTCGCAGGCGTCGTCGCGCGGCGGCGAAGCGGCCGAGCTCCCCGCGGCTCGCGGCGCGGGCGGGATCATCCATGTCTATCAGAAGTACGATCCGCTGAAGTTTCCCGGCCCGCGCCAGCCCCCTCCCGATCTCGTCTCGGCCGCCTTCGATCATCTGCTCGCCTACGGTCCGCGGCGCGAGCTATCGGCCGAGGAGCTGGCTCGCGCCATTCGTCTCGATCCGACGCAGTTCGCCGGTCTCGGGCCGAGCATCGAATCGTTGCTCGCGATCCTCCGCGAGCGGAAGCGCAGGATCCTCGAACGCTTCGACCCGGCGCCGGCCAAGCGAGCGGCGACGCGCGATTGGACGCGCGAGATCGGAACCGTCCCCGCTCCCGAGAAGCTCGCCGAACGTTATCGCCGCGCGACCGAACAACGGCAGCTCTACGATCTCGAACGTCTGTGGTACGCGACCGGCGACGAACGCTCTCCCTTCGCCAAGCATCTGCTTCGACTGATGCGTCGGCTGTCGGACTCCTATGAGGTCGACGGGCTGCTGGCGAAGTACGCGTTCACCGGACGCCAGCCGCTGGGAGTTCCCGAAGCGATCGAAGTGAAGGAAGAACTCGAGCGGATCGACGAACTGATCCGTCAGCTCGAAGAAGCGGCCAAGACGGCTCAGATCGCCGTCGTCGATCTCGACGCGTTGGCGGAGTTCGCCGATCCGGGAGACCTCGACAAGCTGCGCGAACTTCAGGAAGAGGTCGAGCGGTACGTCCGCGAGCAGGCCGAGCTGCAGGGGCTCGCGAACGAACGGGGCGTCTTTCGCCTGACGCCTCAGGCGTATCGCGTCTTTCAGGGGAAACTGCTCGAGCGGCTCTTCTCGGCTCTGCAGCCCTCGCGATCGGGACGCCACCCGCGCGAGATCGAGGGGAGCGGCGACGTCGAACTCCCGTCGACTCGCCCCTACGAGTTCGGCGACTCGCTGACGCAGATGGACCTGACCGAGACGCTGACGGCGGCGCTGGTGCGGAGTGCGGCGAGCGGCGGTCCGCTGACGCTGCACGGCGACGATATCCGCGTGCACCGGACCCGCAACTCGCCCAAGTGCGCGACGGTCGTCGTCATGGACATGAGCGGCTCGATGCGCTACGACGGCCGTTACGTCGACGTCAAGCGGATGGCGCTGGCGCTCGACGGGCTGGTGAAGCGCGAGTACCCGGGAGACTTCCTGGGGTTCGTCGAGATGGCGAGCTTCGGTCGAGTTCGCCAGGCGTCCGAAATCGTCGAGCTGATGCCCAAGCCGGTGACGATCCACGATCCGGTCGTCCGGTTGCGCTACGACATGGGAGCACCGGACGCGTCCGAGGCGTTGGTGCATCCGCACTTCACCAACATCCAGCACGGGCTCTCGCTGGCCCGGCGTCTGTTGAGCGTCCGCGACACGCCGAACCGACAGATCATCCTGATCACCGACGGCCTGCCGACGGCGCACTTCGAGGATCGGATGCTCTATCTGCTCTACCCGCCCCACCCGCGGACCGAAGAGCGGACGATGCACGAGGGAATGCTCTGCGCTCGGGAAGGGATCGTGCTGAACCTGTTCCTGGTCCCGAGCTGGTCGCAGTCGGAAGAGGACATCCGCTTCGCCTATCGGCTGGCCGAGTCGACCAAGGGACGCGTCTTCTTCACCGCCGGCAAGGATCTCGACCGCTTCGTCGTCTGGGACTATTTGAGCCGCCGGCGCGACATCGTGTCGTAAGGCAGGTGGGGAGGCGCGATCGTCGTCGTGCGGTTGCCGTCGTGCGATCGACCTCGGTCGCAGCATTGTCGCCGTAGTGCGACCGACCCCGGTCGCAGCATTGTCAACGTAGTGCGACCGACCCCGGTCGCAGCATTTTCCCCAGAGGCACGGAGACCCCTTGCTGACGCGGCGGGCTGGGAGACACGGAGTACCCCTGCGCTTTGCGCTACGGGCTGGGAGACACGGAGTACCCCTGCGCTTTGCGTTACTGGCTGGGAGACACGGAGACATCTGAGTTCTCCGCAAGTGGTTTCCGCACGTTTTC
>CAZZBI010000271.1:0-7515 GCA_964652385.1 uncultured Pirellulaceae bacterium
TTCGCGCTCCGGCGGGCCGCTCGCGGTGCCAGGTCGAACGGTCACAGGCCGGATCGGTCAGCACGCTCAGGAAACCGGGTTCGGCCGGCGCGATCTTCTGATGCACGTCGCCGCGCCGCAGCTCGAACGTCTCGGGGTAGAAATGAGGGAAACCGCGATCGTCGGCGTGATGCGGCAGGTGCGGCAGCCCTTCGCTGGCGATCATCGCCTTGGTCAGCTGCAGTCCGGGGCCGGCGGCGCGATGAGCGGCCAGCGCCGCCTCCGCCTGCTGCCACGCCGGAACCCGATTCCGGAACCAGGCGAGGACCGTCGGCCACGTTTCGTCGTCTCGAACTCCCGTCGCGCGATAACGCTCCAGAGCGGCCGACACCGCGACGCTCGGTCCTGCCGAGCCGACCTCGACCGGAGCATCGGCTCGCGACGCGATCGAGAACCGAGGGCGGCCGACGATGTGCGACGGATTCGGATGATCGAACCGGAGCTCGATCTCGATGCGTGTCGCGATCTCGCAGGTCAGCGGCGGATCGATCGTGACGACCGCCGCCTGATCGCGTCCGATCTGACCGTCGACTGCCCAGCCGCTGACGCCGTCATCGTCGAGCGACGCGGCGATCGAGAGGCTCGTGTCGTTCTGCTGATGCGTCGCCCGTGGAGCGGTCAGCGCGAGTTCTTCAGGATTACCCGAACCGTCGAACCGCCGGACCGACAGGTCGCCGAGCGCGAAGTTGCCGTTTGCGGCCCGCCCCGGTCCGCCGTTGGGGAGAGACGGATCGGCAAGCGCCTCGAGCCGCAGTGCGGTGACCGTCGTTCCGGCCGGAAGTTCGGTCGTGAAGATCAGGCGATCCTTCGGCGGAGCGGCGCCGGATGCCAACCACGAACCGTCGTCGAGCGGACGGTACTCGGTTCCAACATTCGAAGCGATCGAGCCGCTCAGCATCTGCCATTCGCCGACGAGCTCGAGCGACGCTCCGTCGGCGAGCCACCGTCGAATCGCGTCCGGCACCTCCTCCCGCTCGATCCGCTCGCGCTCGGCGAGCAGCTCCGCCTCGCGCGCCGCGTACTCGCGTCGGCGGCGCTCGTTCCCTTCCGGATCGAGATCGAGATCGATTTCGGTCCGGATCGTCGAAGCGAAGTTGGCGGCGAGTGCGTAGTAGTCGGACGCGGGAATCGGATCGTACTTGTGATCGTGGCAGCGCGCACAACCGATGCTCAGCCCGAGCATCGCGACGCCCATCGTGCCGATCATGTCGTCGAGTTCGTCGTAGCGAGCCGATTCGAACTCCGCCTCGGTCAACTGAGTCGGAAACGCGCCGGCGCCGAGAAAGCCGGTCGCCATCAGCGCCAGCGGCTCGTCCGGAGCGAGCTCATCGCCCGCCAGTTGCCAGCGGACGAAGGTGTCGTACGGCAGATCGTCGTTGAACGCGCGAATCAGAAAGTCGCGATAGTGGTAGGCATGAGGGCGATCGTAGTCCTGTTCGTACCCGTGCGACTCGGCGAACCGCGCGAGGTCCATCCAGTGCCGCGCCTGTCGTTCGCCGAAGGCCGGATCGGCCAGCAGCCGATCGACCAACTCGCCGTAAGCCTCGGGATCGATCTGCCCCGAATGCTCGCCGCCGATCGCCAGTCGCGCGACCCACGCTTCCGTCTCTTCCGGAGTCGGCGGCAGACCGAGCAGATCGAACCAGACGCGTCGGACGAGCGTGCGGGCGGAAGCGAGAGGGACGGCTTCGACATGGCGCTGCCGCTGTGCCTGATCGAGCCAACGGTCGATCGGCGAGTCGGGCCAAATGCGACCGAGCTCGATGCGAGGGGGGAGCTCCGGTCGAGCGAGCGGACGAAAGGCCCAGTGATCGCGTCCCGCTTCGATGTCGATCGTCGGCTTCGGCTCGACCGGTCCACCGTCGCGCGGATCGGGAGCCCCGAGCGCGATCCACTTCTCGAAGTCGGCGATCACCTGGTCCGACAGCTTGCCGCTCGGCGGCATCTCGTACGACTCGTGACGGAGCGCCGGCAGGAGTTCTCCCTGGTCGATCGCTCCCGGAACGACCGCCGGGCCCGAGTCGCCGCCGATGCGAGTCGCTTCGCGGGTGTCGAGCGCCAGTCCGCCGCGCAGCTTTCCCTCGGCGGCCGCCTGAGCCGAATGGCACTCGTAGCACTGCTCGACGAGTACCGGTCGGATCTTCGTCTCGAAGAACTGCATCCCGTCGTCGGTCGATTCCTGGGCAGCCGTCGACACCAGCGGCAGGAGCGCCGCGAGCCCGACGAGCCCTGCGAGCCGGGTTGCGCGGATGCGGGTGAACGTCGGGGCGGCGAGTTCGGGAGTGCGAAAGCGAAACGAACGAGGCATCGGCAGGTCCTCGTGCGACGCCAAGACCGAGTCGGAACGCGACGGTCGTGGCGGAGGTGGGCGGGGAGCGGCGATCGGCACCGCTCGGGCGGGAAGAGGCGACGTCGGTCACCTGAGGGCCATTGTAGATCCGGGGCCGAACGGGATGCCAGCGAACCTCGGACCGTCGACTTCTATTGACCCCCACCGACGATTCGGAATAACGTCCGTCACTCTACGGCAATTCCGTCTCGGCGGCCTCGGTGTCCTCGGTGGTAGGCGATTTTCCGATCGCCTTCCTTGACCGCCGAGATCACCGAGATCATCGAGGGAAAGCCGATGGTAACCTGGCCACCGCAACGGAATGCTGCCGTGACTCGCCATCATTGGGACGCTTGGGCGCTCGATCAGGAGAATGTCGCGGCAATCTGCGCCGAACGGGAGCTGATTTCGCCCGAGATCCATCGGCACAACGACTTCTACGGCCAGGCGTCGGTCCTGAAGCGGTACGCGGAGCTTCCTGAGGAAGACTCGCTGCGGTTCGTCGTCGAGCACGGGATTCATGTCGACGATCTCGTCTGGCAGGTCGACAGCGACGCGCCGCTCGGGACGATCGCCGCCTGTTCGCCTTGGCGAGCTGAGATCCTGCGCGAGAAGACCGGCAAGCGGACCGAGACGATCGGGTTCGGCTATCTGTATGCCCAAGGGCTGGTCGAGCGACAATTCGGTCCGGGGCCTTCGGCCGACGAGCGACGAGGGACGCTCGCGTTTCCCTGTCACTCGACGCAGGTGATCCGGGCTCGCTTCGACCACGCCGACTATGCGCGGCGGCTGGTCGAGCTGCCGGCCGAGATGCAGCCGGCGGTCGTCTGTGCCTATTGGAAGGACTTCCGCGACGGCGCGATGGCGCCGTACGTCGCGGCCGGCCTGCGGATCGTCAGCTGCGGTCACATGTTCGATCGCGACTTTCTGCTTCGGTTGCATGATCTGTCGCGGCGGTTCCGCTTTGCCGTCAGCAACGCGCTCGGTTCGCACGTCTTTCTGAGTGCCGCATCGGGCTGTCGGTTCGCGTATCTCGAGAGCGGTCCGGTCGAATTCGAAATCCCGGACTTCGAACGCGAGAACTGCGGCCAGTTCCGTCCGATGTTCCGCACTGCCGAGGCCGAATCACGGCGATTGTTCGGCGAGGTCGAACCGACCGACTCGGTCCCCGGGCCGACGACCGACGCGCAGCGCGCGTTCGTCGAACGCTACGTCGGTACGGCTCACTTCCGGACTCCGGCCCAGCTGCGGCGCGTGATCGCTCGGGTCCGAAACGCCGATCGATTCGTGCCGGCGCGGATGCTGACCGACACCGGCCATCGCGTCTTCGCTCCGCCGGCCGTCGCGCGACGGATGGGCAAGCCGATCCGCAAGCTCGAGAAGTGGGGACGCTCGATCCGCAAACGCCTCCCCGGCGGCCGCCGCGCTGCCTGAAGAACGGCGCCTGAAGCCCGTGACATGACGAGCGCCGACCGACGACGGCTGCGGACTTGCTCGGCCTGCTCAGGCGAGAATCTCCTCGATCACCCGGCCGTGATCGATCTCGAGCCGTCGACGATCGGGAAGGACCAGCCGCCGATTGTCGAGTCCCATAAGGTGTAGCACCGTCGCGTGCAGGTCGGTCACGTAGTGTCCGTCGCCGAGCGCGTGGTAGCCGAGTTCGTCCGTCTCGCCGTGCACGTGCCCCCGCTTCGTTCCGCCCCCCGCCATCCAGATCGTGAAGCCGTTGGGATGGTGATCGCGGCCGTCGACCCCGCCGCTCCGCTGTTCCAGTCCGGGGGTTCGGCCGAACTCGGTGCAGAAGACGACCAGCGTCTCGTCGAGCAATCCGCGACGGGCCAGATCCTCGATCAGTCCGGCGATGGGGCGATCGACGCTCGTGCAGAGCTTCTCGTGGTTCTCCTTCAGCTTCTGGTGCGAGTCCCACGCTCCATAACCGGACGGATAGACCTGCACGAAGCGGACGCCGCGCTCGACCAATCGCCGCGCGGCGAGCAGCCGATTGCCGGCCGTTTCGGTCTCGGGACGATCGAGACCGTAGAGCACTCGCGTCTCGGCCGTCTCGCTCGCCAGATCGATCCCCTCCGGTACCGCTGCCTGCATCCGAAAGGCGAGTTCGTACGAGCGGAGGCGCGCTTCGAGTTCGGCATCCTCCGGCGTCTCGCGCTGGGCGATCCGACCCAGGCCCTCGATCAGGTCGAACTCCTGTCGTTGAGCCGATTCGCTGCGTCCGGCCGGTCGAACGCCGAACGGGAGCGGCGCGTTCGGATCGAGTGCGAGCGGGACGCCGGTATGACTCGGGCCCAGGTAATAGGCGTCGATCGAGGCTCGCGTATCGGCGCGCGTCGGTCCGCCGAGCACGACGTACTTCGGCAGGTTCTCGTTGAGCGACCCCAGCCCGTAGTCGGCCCACGATCCGATCGACGGTTGCGTTTCGTCCAGTCGGTGTCGACCGGTGTGGAACTGGTTCTCGGCGGCGTGGTCGTTGTCGGTCGTCCAGCAATTGCGGACGAAGCAGAGTCGATCGATCTGCCTTGCCAGGTGAGGCCACCAATCGGTCATTTCGATCCCCGATTCGCCATGACGTCGGAATCCGACCTGCATCGGATAGATGATCGGGTAGACGTCACGCACGTTGATTTCTTCGGCCGCGACCGAGCGGAACCGCTTCTTGTGGAGCGGCGAATCGACCGGATTCTCGAACGGCGTCTTGTCGAACGTCATGCCGGCATACGTATTCAGCGCCGGCTTGGGATCGAACGTCTCGACGTGGCTGTAACCTCCCGACAGGAAGACCCAGATCACCGACTTGGCTCGCGGCGCGTGATGCAGCAGCGATCGTTCCTGCGCATCCGACGTATGATCCCGGCCCGCTAGGGTGCCTCGGGCGTCGGTCGCCAACAGCGAGGCCAGCGCCAGACTGCCGAATCCCAAGCCGCAGTCGAACAGAAAACGACGACGACAACCGGACTCGATCGAGGCTTCGTCCGGCGACGTGCGATGGTGGAGCGTCATGGCGCGACTCGATGCGTCGAGAAAGTGCGAGATCTTCGCGGGAGCACGGACTAGCGAATCGTCACGAACTCGTGGTGGTTCCAGAGGACCCTGACGAGCGCGGCGCGGCGTGACGCGGCGACGTCGTCGGTCGTCCCGCTCGTGACGCCGTTCGTCGGGTCGTCCGGAGCGCACAGGAACGCGAGACAGGCTTGTCGCTCGTCCGTGTTCGCCTGCCGTCCGAGCAGTTCGAGCCAAGCGAGATCGACGAATCGCTCCGAGTCGTCCCCGGTCCGATCGGTGATGGCCTTCGCGGCCGCAAGCGACGACTCGTCGATCAGGCGACTGTTGGTCAGGGCGAGTGCCTGTTGAGGCATCAGCGAGCGCGAGCGGCGATAGCACTGGAGCGGATCGGGCGCATCGAAGAGCGCCGCGAACTCGCTCCGCCCGTCGATCTCGGGCTGGCAGCTGAAGTAGAGCGAACGGCGAGTCAGATCGAACGAGCGATCGTTCTCCAGCTCCTCGCCGCCGAATCGTCGGTCGAGGCGATCGGCCCCGGCCAGGATCGCATCGCGGATCAGTTCGGCTTCCATCCGTCCGGGAGTGCGCCGCCAGAGCGAAGTCGCTTCCGGATCACGCTGCGTTTGGGATCGCAGACTTTCGGAGACTCGCGAGTCGCGGCGATAGACGCTCGACAGGACGATTCGGCGCGAAAGTCCTTCGAGGCTCCAGCCGTCGGCCTGCAGCTCGACCGCCAGCCGATCGAGCAGCTCCGGATGCGACGGCGGCGATCCGTTCCGACCGAAGTCGTCGACCGATGCGACCAACGCGCGACCGAAGTGCCGCCCCCACACATGATTGACCGCGATCCGTGCCGCAAGAGGATTCCTGGGGCTGACGATCCAGTCGGCGAGCATCGTGCGACGCCCGGTGCTGAAGGTCGCGTACGAGCGCCCGAGCGGCGGCAACGAGTCGTAGGTCGTGATCGTCTCGGCCGGAGCAGGCACCGCGGTCGCAGACTTCGCCGCCTCGGTACGTCGGCGAGCGGCGACCAGACGGGCTGAGGCATCGGGAGCGTCCGAAGCGGCCGCGTCCGCCGATTCGAACGCGGCGAGCGTCCCTTCCGTTTCGCGCACCGTTTCTCGATAGCGCCGTTCGGCGTCGATCGCCGCTTGTTCGACTCGCGCGATCTCCTCGGCAGCTGCCGACCGAGCTCCGTCCGAGCGAATCGCTTCCGCTTCGTAACGACGAAGCTGACGTTCTCGATCCGCTTCGGTTCGGCGCAGCTCGGCTTCGATGCCCGGGCGCTCGAGCTCGGCAAGGATGCGACTCGCTTGAAGACGCCGGACTTCGCGCGCCGAACGATGCAGGTTCTCGTCGAGCAGGACCGACGTGACGACGGCCGAGGCGGCCCCCTCGTCGAGAAACGATCCGAGCCAATGCGGCGCGCCGAGGACCTCGTCCCCTTCCTCGAAACGGCCGTCGTCGCTCGCGAATCCGGACGAGCGTTCGAAGTCGACCCGCAACACGACTCGCTCCGTCGTGCGCGCGTCGCTCTCGGCGGACGACTCGTTCGCCTCGGGCCGCGCGACGATCAGATCGTCGAGCAGGACATGCTGACCGTTACGGATGTCGAAGGTGATCGGCCGGTTCGGATCGCCGATCGGAGTCCAGCCGTTGATTGCCGCCTGGGCCGAGGCGAAGGAATGCGTTCCGGACGGATCGGTCACATCCAGTTGCGCAAGATCATGCTCGGGATCGAGCGACCAGCGCACCAGAAACTCCTGCTCGCCCGCCGCGTGGTCGTAGCGTCCGATTTCGATCTCGTCGAACGAGCCGGGCCGATAGGTCAGGATCCGTCCGGCATCGAAACCGACGTAGCCGGCGGTCAGGCCGGCCGCCGCATCACGAGCCAACTGCATGTTGAAGTGACGGTCGGTCAGCAATCGAACCCGAAACGAAATCGTCGTTCCGGCGACCAGACGATCGAGTTCGGGGAGCGAGCGCTGAATGATCCGGCGCCCCGATCTCGAGTCGACCTCGAGCGACCGTTCGCCCGACAACGCCGCGGAGCCGGCGGCGGCGCGGCGTTCGGCGACGGCTGCGACATGACGCTCGCGTGCTTCCGCCAGTTCCCGTTCGACGTCGACGAT
>CAZZBI010000272.1:0-7505 GCA_964652385.1 uncultured Pirellulaceae bacterium
CTCCAGATCGGGCAGCGCCTCGATCAACCGAAGTCCTTCGGAGGGCTCGAGCACGTTCAGCACGGTCGCCGCCGCGTCCGCTTCGACGGCGGTCGGCGCGATGACCGAGGCGCTGCGGATGCCGGAAGCGGGAAAGCCGGAGCGAGGATCGATGATGTGCGAATAGCGTCGCCCGGCGAGCTCGACATGGCGATGGTAGCCGCCGCTGGTCGCCAGGGCGAACGGTCGCGACGCCACGAATCGGTGGAGCGGAGTCGCTCCGACCGCCGCTCGCGTCGGATCGGCGATCTCGACCTCGAGAGACGACTCGCCGAACTTCCGCAGGTCGCCGCCGATGTTGACGACCAGCTCGCTCACCTCGGGATGCGTCTGCCGAACGACCCGACCGACCTCGTCCAGGATGTATCCCTTGGCAAGCGCGTCGAGACTGATCGGAAGCGTATCGTGCCGCTCGATCGATCCGTCGTCGCGAATCGTCCACGGCGCGGCCTGCAGCTGCGCGACGACGCCCGTCCGCTCGGCATCGGTCGGAAGCGAGCCCCGCTCCGCGGCGTTCGTCCAGAGCCGCGATAGCGCTTGGGCGCGGACATCGAACGCCCCGCCGCTCGCGAGCCGCCATCGCTCGGCTCGGCTCAGCACATCGCGCAGTTCTGCCGAAAGCGAATCCCCGGCGATCTCGCCGCGCTGCCACCGACTCAGTTCGCTGTCGGCAGCATGGCGACTGAGGATCGTCGCCAGGCGATCGATCTCGGCAAGCGCCGTCGCCTCGGCCCGGCGTGCGACCCGTTCATCCGGCGCATCGATCCGAAGCTCCAGAGAGGTTCCGAGCACGTTTTCGTGCCGGAAGATCACCTGCTCGGCCGACGCGGGACGGACCGCTCCGAAACAGGCGAGCAGCAGAAGCAGGATCGCGAATGGACGCTTCATCGGGAGACCCAAGGAGGAACGAAGGCATTTCCCAGGCGACGGAAGCAGATCGGGTCCGAGACGGATCGCAACGCCCCGCCCCGGCTCATGGATGTCAGAACGGATTCCCCATCGGAGCGTGAACAGCCATGAAGAAATCGAAAGCAAGAAGCTCCGAGAGCCGTCGATTCGGCAACCGGTCTTCGGTCTGCGCCCCGGCCCGATCCCATTCCCGCGAGACGGCTCAGTCGTTCAGCGGCTTGACGAAGCTTGCGAACGAACGGCGTTCGCGAAACCCGACCGCGACGAAGAAGCCTCGCGCATACGACTCGGCCGCCAGGCGGTTGTTGAGCATCAGCCGGACGCAGCCGGATTGCCGCGCGCGACGCTCCGCTTCCGCCAGTAGCGACTTGCCGATTCCCGCCCCACGAAGGGACGAGCGAACCAGCAGATCCGAGACGTAGCCTTCCGAGCCGGCCAACATCGGAAAGGGGATCCGATGCAGCGCCAGGTACCCCACCGCTTCACCGGCTCGCTCGGCGACGATCAGGTCATGCCCCGGTGATTCGCCGCACTGCGAGAGCATCTGAAGCACCGAGGCGGCTTCGGCCTCGGACTCTTCGAATTCGCCTCGCTCTCGCCGGAAGGCGCGAATCAGCTCGGCCAATACCGGCAGATCCGACGGTCGGAGATCACGCACGCCGATCTCGGTCGCATCGTTCACGTTCGCCGGACCTCGATCGAAGGCTCGCAAGAGCAAGAAGCGAAACGAGCCCGGCAAGAAACCGGGCTCGTCCGAAATCGTTCTCGTCGGCCTGAGCGACTCGCTTTCGCTCGCTCGGCCGCGATCCGCTCACATGTCGAAGACGTCCGTGCCGGTCGGGCTCGCCTCGCCCGAGGCCGGATCGGTCCCTTCAGGTGCCGCTTCGGCCGGGATCAGCTTCTCGATCGCGTCGGCCGCCGAAGCGACTCCGGTCCGATAGGTCTTCAGCGTCTCGTTCAGATCGAGCTCGTCCTTCTTGTCGGCGCCGACTTCGGCCGCCTTCATCAGGGCATCGAGCGCCTTGCCGATCTCGGCGACCTCAGGGGCCGAAGCGCCGAGCGCCAAGAGCCCGCCGTTCGATGCCCCTTCGGGCTTCATCGCGTTCTGCAGGTAGAAAGCGACCGTCATCAGACGGCGCTGCGAGAGCCGGAATCGCCAGACCGGCAGCCGAGTCGATTCCTGAACCGCTCCGCGAGGTCCCGAGAACCCGAAACCGGATCCCATGCCTCCCGATCCCATGCCGCTGGGCCCCATGCCGCTCGGTCCCATCCCGGCCGGACCGCCCGGCGCTCCCGGACCGCCACCCGGCAGGCTCGCGCTGCCGCCACCACCGCCGGCCGAACTCGGCATGCCGGGACCACCGGCTCCCGAAGGCCCCATCATCCCGCCGGAGCCCATCATGCCGCCGGACCCCATCATGCCGCCGGAGCTGCCGGCAAACGTACGGAACGATTCGACCCACTTGAGGTCGGTTTCCTGAGTCGTCACGTAATCGAGTTCGTCACGAGCCGCTTCGGCCGCCAGCTTCGCCACCTCGATCGCCACCTCGCGGGCCTGCGCCTGAGCCGGATCGGCGAAACGCATCTTGCCGTAGGCGATCGCCGCTTCGCAGCGCACCATCGCGGGGAGCGTCCCGTCGAGCACGATCCCCTTGATCGCCGTCGCGACCTCAGCGTTGTTCCCCGATTCGCGCTGACCGCCGAGCGCGCGACAGGCCAGACGCTTGCTCCAGTAGTCGACCTCGGCCGAACGTCCCTCGGGGGCCGGACCGAGCGTGGGGAGCAGCGCCGCGAAGAGCTGCAGCCGAAGCGCCTCGTCCCAACGTCCGTCGGTTCGCTGGCCGTCGATCGCGCAGTGACGCTCGATCCCGTACAGCGACGAGACGCGGACATACTCGGGAAGCGTGCCGTCCTGGTACCACTGCAACAGCAGCGGCAACGCCTCGGGGAGCGGCTCCGGAGCGACTTCGCGCTGCTTGCCCGGCCGGATATCCAACCGCGAGACGATCGCGACCGCGTTGACGCGAGCCGCCGGGTGGTAGTCCTCCTGCGCGATGTCGCGGAACGTCGGAAACGCCAAGTCACGAACCAGGTGAGTCACCGCTGCGGGGTCGGCTGCCGCGTTGATCTGCTTGAAGAGCTGCTCCCGCGACTCCGCGACGGTCGACAGCTCGGCGTCGGTCGCCTGAGCCATCATCGGGAAAGCGACTTCCTGAAACCACTGATCGAAGGCGGCTCGGTTCTCGTCCAGCGACGCCCGACCGGCCAGTACTTCATTGACCAGACGCATCCGCTCGGAGTAACGCTGCTTGCGCTCCTGCTCCAGACGGCGATCACGCCCCTCTTCGGTGCTCGGACGGGTATCGAAGTCGGGATTGACCGGCATTACCTTGAAGGCCGGATCCTGACCGACCGCGCCGGAGACCATCGCCAACCACCAGCCGCAGGCAGCGGCCAGCAGGAACCAGCCGATCCGCTTGCGCCGCAAGTTTTCGCGATCCTTGCTCAGCGCCAGGACCCGTGCTCCGATCGGCATGTCGACCTCGTCGAGAAGAGACGCGCACGCTCGGCGACGACCGGCGGAAAGCGGGTCGATCGACGAGCCGGTCCGAAGAAGGGACCGCGACATTCCAGAATAGCCAGCCGAATCCGAAGCTGTCAATTTTCGGGTCGCGCTCTCGTTCGACTCTCTCGCTACCCCCTCGCGTCCTGCGTTCGGAGAACGGCCGTGAATGCGATCCCCCCCCTCGATTCTTCGGCCAAGCCACCTCCTCCCTCGGCCCGAACCTCCCGAACGCTCCTGGTCGCCGATCCGCTCTTTCTCGAGCACCGGACCGGAGAGCACCCCGAGTCGCCGCAGCGACTATCGGCCATCCTGGGACATCTCGAATCTTCGGGCCTGGCGACTCGAACGCGCCGCCTTACTCCTCGAGAAGCCGCGTCCGAAACGCTGCAGCGAGTTCACCCGGCGGACTATCTGCAACGTTTGGCCGCTTGGGAGGGGGCCGGCGGAGGGCAGGTCGAGGAGGACACCGTCATGTCCTCGCGGTCGGCTTTCGTCGCCCGATCGGCGGTCGGGAGTCTGTGTGCGCTGGTGGACCAGGTGCTCGACGGAGCAGCGGACAACGCGTTCGCCGCCGTTCGGCCTCCGGGTCATCACGCGCTCGCCGATCGCCCGATGGGATTCTGTCTGCTCGGAACCGTCGCGATCGCCGCCGAGCACGCCCGTTCCCGAGGGGTCGATCGGGTGCTGATCGTCGACTTCGACGTCCATCACGGCAACGGAACGCAGGACCTGTTCTACGACCGGGAGGAGATCGGCTTCCTTTCGCTCCACCGATTCCCGTTCTATCCGGGGACGGGGGGGGCGTCCGAGACGGGGACCGGCCGCGGCCTCGGAACGACGGTCAACCTGCCGACGACGTTCGGTACGCCGACCGACGCGATCCTGCCGCAATTCGCCGACGCGGTCGAACGTCTCGCCGAGCGGTTGCGGCCCGACCTGCTGCTGGTCAGTGCCGGTTTCGATGCCCATCGCCTGGACCCGGTCGGCAACCTGGGTTTCGAGGTGGAAGACTTCGGTTCGATCACGCGCATCCTGACCGACGCGGCCGCTCGCTGGTGCGGAGGCCGACTGGTCAGCGTTCTCGAGGGAGGCTATCACCCCAGATGGCTCGCGGAGTCGGTCGGCCTCCACCTGCAAGGGCTGATCGAGGCGACCGGCGAACGTTCCGCCTAGTCCGCTCCGATCACCCTTGCCGTCGATCGCGCGATCCGAGCGTTCTTCCGCGGAGTCCCGTTCGTATGCATGCCCCGCTTCCCGGCCCGCTCCCGTTGACCGCATTCGTCGCCGATACGTCCGTCGCGCTCGACGCGATCGCAGTCCCTGCCGAGGCCATGCTCGTCCGTGCCGAGATCGCGCCGTCGGGGACCGTGACCGATCCGGCGGGCAACGTGCTCGATCGGCCGACCGAGATCCTGCTGGCGGGGGCCGATGTCGCCACCGTCACCCGGTGGCTCGCGGACCATTGCGAGCAGGTGGGGTTCGCCGAGGCGTATGTGGTTTGCCCCGAGACGCCGACGGCCGATCGCGCCGCGTGGTTCGAGGCAGGCGTGACCGGCTGGGGAACGTCGGACGACGGCCGATCGCTGCAGGCGTGGATCATCGGAGCGAGCCGTCGACGCCAGGAGCGAACGACGGCGGCTCGGCGCGCCGAACTCCTCGACCGGGTCCTCCGCAAGCTCCCCGATCGGATCCACCTGATCACCTCCGACGGTCAGTTCGTCGGCGACTGGCCGCCGGACGATTCCGATCCGCCGAACGTCGGTCGCAGCATGACCGAGGTGATGCCCGCCGAACTGATCGAGGCGAGCCTGGCGTTGGGGACACGCGCCTGGGAGACCGGCAGCTCCCAGCAGGCTCTGATGCGCTACGGCGATGGAGGGGGGGCCCGACATCTGGACGTCCGCGCCGTCCCGCTGGACCATCGACTGCTGCTGGTCAGTTCACGCGACGTGACGGCACAGCACGCCGATCGTCAGAAGCTCGAACACCACCGCCGCCTGCTCGGACTGCTTCAGGAGATGACCGAGTCGGGACATTGGGAGTGGTCTGAGGCCGAACGGCGGCTCTGGCTGAGCCCGCGCGCTGCGGCGATCTTCGGTCTCGGTGACGGTGCTTGGGAGGGATCGTTCGCCGAACTGGTCGAATCACGAGTCGCTCCGGCGGACATCCTGCGCGTTCGCCGCGGCGTCGAAGCGCTTCGCAGCACCGATCGGATCCGAGTCGATCAGGTCCGGATCGTCCCGCGTGCCGGCGAGGAGCGAGTCATCTGGTCGCTGGCTCGGAGCGAGTTCGATGCCGATGGGATGATCGTGCGAGCGTACGGAGCGGTGCATGACGTCACGACGACCGCTCGCATCCGCGAGGAGCTGGCGGCTCGGGAACGGGAACTCGCCGAGATCGCCAAGGTGAGCGTGCTCGGGTTGCTGGGCAGTCAGATCGCGCACGAACTGAATCAGCCGCTCTATTCGATCTCGAACTACGCCGAGGCGGCTCGCTTGCGACTGTTGGAACGGGAGGACGAGGAGTCTCCGTCGGAGATCATCGACTGGCTCGAACGAATCGGCGATCAGGCGCGCGTCACGGGGGAGTCGATCCGGAGGATGACGCGACTGCTGCAGCGCAAGGGGAGCTCACCGGTCGTCCACGATCTGCGCGACGCGATCGCCGAGACGATGCCGATGTTCGCGGAGCGGATCGAGGAGCTCGGCATCGCGGTCGAACGACGGCTTCCGACCGAGCCCAGCCTGGTTCGCTCGGATCGACTGATGATGCGACAGGTGATCGCGATTCTCGTCACGAACGCGATAGAAGCGATCGCGGCGCGAACCGATCGACCTCCGTCCCTCTGTCTGTCGCTCTTCGGCGAAGGGCGCAACTGGGTACTCGGCGTCCGGGACAACGGCGTCGGCCTGGCGCACGACCGCTTCATGGGCCTCTGCCGCCCCTTCGTGACCGACAAGCCCGATGCGATGGGAGTCGGGTTGTCGATCGCCAAGGCGATTCTCGAATCGGTCCACGGTCGCATCTGGGCCGAGCCGTGCGGCGGTGAAGGAGCCGACGTCCGCTGCGCCGTCCCGAAGCATCAAGGGAACGACGGCTGAGCGACTCGACTCCGCACGGCCGAGTTCGTGCGGCCCAATCGCTGCACCACGTCCGGCGACAGGAGCCTGCCTGAGTCGGAGCGCAATCGAGGCGAAGCGGGCCGAAGCGAGCGAGTTCAGAATCCCGAGATCCGGGTTTCGAGTGCGGCGATCCGCTCCTCGAGCATCCGCACCGTCTGTTGCAGTTCGGCGATCTCGTCGCTGCGACTCGGGCGCCCCGCTCCGGTCGATTCGCGCTCCTCCGGTTCGTCGGCGGACGCGAAAGCCGGCGTTCGCTGCTTCAGCCGTTCGAGTTCGGCGTCGGTGTAGAGCGCATGCGAGACGATCTGTCCGCGACCGGGCGGAGTCAGCTCCTGCATCAGCTTCTTCTCGACCAGGCGGGCGACGATCCCCTGAAGCGTCGGGAGATCGGCGATCGCTTCCATTCGCGAGGCGCGGATCCGCAGGTCGCCGAGCGTCTGTTCGCCGCGCAGCAGCAGCTCGGTCATCACCGCCAGTTCGACCTTGTCGACGCCGAGCCACTCGTAGGCGCAGTGCTTGAACTTCGGCACGCGGCCGCTGCCGTGAACCTCGATCATCGCCCCGCGCCGGCGCAACGACTCGATCGCCGTCTCGACCTGATTCTCGTCGACCGTCATCTGCGGGCTGCGGTTCGACTTCTGGTTGCAGCCGGTGACGATGCCGTTGAGCGTCATCGGATAGGCATCGGGAACGGTCTTCGCCTTTTCGACGAGCACGCCGAGCACGCGCCGCTCGAGACTCGGCAGCACCTTCCGCTCGACTCCCTTGGTCGACTCGCCGCCGACCGCCTCGTTCGCCTGACCGTCCATGTCGCTCCCCGGACCGAAGCGCAGCCGAGAGGGAAAACGAGGCGGGGACCGGTCCCCGAT
>CAZZBI010000273.1:0-7450 GCA_964652385.1 uncultured Pirellulaceae bacterium
GGCGTATCGCGAGGTGCGGGAATCGACCGACGGCGCCGGAAGCGAACGGCTGGTCTTCGAATCGAAGCGGCACGGCTTCCGCCTGACGCATTCGGCGAAGTGGACGCCGATCGGCGACAACTCCCAGGCGGCGATCCTGCGGATGGTCGACCAGGGAGATCTGATCGCACAGGCCCACATCACGCGACTCCAATCGCTCGAAGCAGGAACGAAGCTGACCGCCGACCGTTACCGCAAGGATGTCGCCGAAGCGATCGGCGACGGCAACGGCCAGGTGGTCGACGTCAGCGACTTCGTCACCGCTCGCGGCTACGACGGCATCCGCGCGATCGTCTCGGCCGAGGTGAGCGGCGTCGCGATCCAGTGGATCTATCTGCACATCGCCGACGCGAACGGTCGGCGCTGCGGCTGGGTGATTACCGTCGAGCAGGATCGCCTCGATCGTCTGGGGAACGAGGATCAGGCGCTGGCCGACGCGTTCGAGCTGCTCGACGCGCCGGAGCCGGCCGAGAAGCCGACTCCCCCGGCCGCCGGCGCCTCCCCCCCCGCTCGCCCCGCATCGAGTCGCGGCCGCTGATCGGTGTTGCGGATTCTGCCCCCTTGGCTCACCATGAAGGTCCGATTCGATTCCGCCGACCTGCGGAATCGACCTCCGTCCTTCCTGTTCGCCGAGGTGGTTCCGATGCGGAAAACGCTCTGCTTCCTGTTGCTGGGCGGCTCGCTGGCCGTCGTCCCGGTCCTCCCGACGTCGCTCGCCGGCCGCGCTGCGGCTCAGGAGCTGATCGCTCCGGCCGATAGCGACGTCGGCACCGACGCCGCAGCGTCGACGGAGCCTCAGGAGCGTGGGCGGCCGAACCGTCGTCCGGCAAGCGAGAACCGACGCGAATCGCCGGCAGAACGGGAAGGCTCCCGCGAGCGCGACGAAGCGACTCGGGAACGTCAGCGCGCCGAAGAAGCTCGAGACCGCGCCGTCCGCGCGGAAGCCGAGGCGGTGCGCCGTCGGGAGGAAGCGATGGCGCAGCAGCGCGAGGCGGCCGAGTTCGCGACTCGGCGGCTGACCGAGCAGCTCGAGGAGCTGCGCCGCCGCATGAAGCAGTCCGAAAACGACGACGAACGAGCCGCGCTCGAGAAGATGATCGCTCAGGTCGAAACGCACCTGAAGCAGATGACCGAGCAGATCGAGCGTCAGGCGTCTCGTCCGAACGAACGCCGCGAAGGTGGCGAGCGTCGCGAAGGGGAACCGCGTCGCGAAGGAGACGCGGGGGGCGAAGCGCGACGGATGGCGGAGGCGTTCGACAGGGAACGCCGCGAACTGCAAGCGCAGCTCGAACGCCAGGCGAACGAGTTCCGCCGCCGCGTGGAGCAGTTCGAACAGGAACTGCGATCCGCTCACGAGCGCGCCCCTCGGGACCAGGGACCGCAGGGACCAGGTCCGCAGTTCGACGATCGCGAGATCGATCGCCGGGCGCGCGAACTCGAGATGGGGGCTCGCGAACTGCAGGCGCGGCAGGCACGGCACGAGGATGAGCTCCGCCAGAAGCACGCCGAACTGGAACGGCAGCAGCAGGAACTCGAGACGCGGGCGCGCGAGATCGACCGCTGGGCCTCCGATCTCGAGCGCCGCGCCAAGGAGATCGAAGCGCGGGCGCAGGAGGCGGAACAGCGGGCTGCCGAGATGGGAGCACAAGCGGAGCGGATGGAACACCGCGAGCGGGAACTGCAGCAGCGGAACGAGCAGCTTGCCCGCGAAGCCGAGGCTCGGGCTCAGGCGATGTCTCAGCAGGAACAACAGCTCCATCTGCAGCGTGAGAAATGGGAACAGTCGATGCGGGAGCGAGAAGAGCAGTTCCGTCGACGCGAAGAAGAACTGCAGCGCGAAGTGTCGGCTCGGCAGGACGAACTGCGCCGCCGGGAAGAGGAGCGTCGTCATGACGAAGAGCGTCGCCGAGACGACGAGCGGCAGCACGGACGTCATGACTCGGGGGCATCGCACGATGCCGCCGCCGAGATGCGAGCGATGGCCGAAAAGGTGCACGCCGCGCTGGTCGACATGAAGGCGGGGCTCGGCGGACGCCTGGAAGAACAGGACGCCCGCATCGCCAAGCTCGAACAGGCGATCAAGGAGCTGATGGCCCGGCAGGAACGCGCCGAATCGCCTCGCGGACCGCGCGGTGGCGAGCCGCGGGGCCCGCAGGGACCGCGAGGATTTCAAGGTCCGCCGAGCGGCCCGCGCGGCGGAAATCCGTTCGGAGGCCTGCCGTTCGGAGCGCCGCCGATCGCGTTCGATCGCCTGCCGACCGAAGGCTCGGGGAACTGGTGGTGGCGCCGCTGGGAAGCACCGACCGTGATCGTCCATCGCGGCGAGTCGCCACGCCCTCAGGTCTCGCACGAGATCCGAGTGATCGAGCGGCCATCGGCTCCGGCTCCGGCTCCGGCTCCGGCTCCGGCTCCGGCTCCGGCCGGGGAACTGCTCGAACTGCAGCCGCGGCTGATCGAACAGCCGCGAGTCATCGTGCAGCCGCAGCCGCTCCGGCGGGTCAAGCCGGACGTCGGCGCCGTCGAGGCGTCTCCGGCCGGTAACGGCGTCGATCTCGACGTGACGATCGAGCGGCTGGAGCGAGCCGCCGCGGCTCATGAAGCGGCGGGGGACGCGGAAGCGGCTCGCGTTCTCCGTCAGGTCGCCGAAGGATTTCGCGAGGCGGCCGAAGCGGGAGATGGTGACCAGGCGCGACGCGACCTCGCCGGCCTCGGCAGTTCGTTCGCGTCGCATCGCCGCCTGATCGAAGCCGCCCTCGCCGGCGGCAGCTGAGATCGCGGTCGGCCTGCGACCCGAGAGCGGACGCGCTGAGTGGCCCCGGGCTCTCCGAGCCCGCGGTCGAGTGGACGTCGACGCCGTTCACGCTGCGAGGCTTGTTCGGTGTCGCCACGAAACCATGCCTCGGCCACGGAGTGGCCGGGCCCACGGTGCGACATCGAGTCGACGAATCGCTCCGCAGCTCGTTCGGTAGCGACACCGCGCACCCGCGGCTCGGGACGAGCCGGGGCTACGACCGGGTCTCACGGAGCGGTCGGGACCGGGGCGGTGCGAGTCGCACGCTTGACCAGCAGCACCTCGTTCCCCGATTCGCTGAAGCGGACCTCGTCCATCAGCGAGCGGATCAGCATCAGGCCGCGCCCCTTCTCGCGATTGAGGGACGACGGGTCTTCGGGATCGGGGAGCTTCGAGACGTCGAAGCCGGGGCCGTCGTCGCGGACCACGAACCGCGCCTCTTCCGGCGTGATCGTCGCGCGGAAATCGATGCGACGCTCCGAGAACGGCTCCTTGGCAGCCCGAGCCCGGACCCAGTCGAACTCGCGCCCCTTGACCTTCGAGGCGCGGACCAGGTTGGTCTGTTCGGCATCCAACTCCAGGTTGCCGTGATACATCGCGTTGAGCAGCGCCTGTTCGAGCGCCACGCCCATCTGCACGCGAGCCGTCTTGTCGAAGAGCTGCATGCCGAACGCGACCTGCTGCATCAGGTCGACCAACGACTCGATCACCGCCACCTCGTTCGGCAACCGGAAGCGGTACTCGTTGAGCGTCAGGCAGTCCAGCAGCGGCGCGTACGAACGGTCGGCTCGCGACAGCTCCAGCACGTCCATCACGGTCGGCAGCAGCTGGTGGTTGAGCAGCGACTTGGGGACGTAACTCACCGCCCCATGCAGCAACGCTTCTGCCGCCAGCCGCTCGCTGCCGAACGCCGTCACCAGGATCACGGGGACATGCGGCCAGCGCGCCCGCACCGCGTCGACCAGCTCGAGCCCGTTCATCTCGGGCATCCGCAGGTCGGTCACGACCAGATCGATTCCCCCTTGCTCCAGCCGAGCCAGGGCGGATCGGCCGTTCTCGGCGTAGGCGATCGTGAAGCCCGACTCCTTTTCGAGCAGCCCTCCGACCAACCCGCGTTCGACCATCGAGTCGTCGACCACCAACAGATTCGGCATCGGAGGGTTCTCCCAGTCGGACGGACGTCGGGCCGCGTCGGTCGCGACTCCGGCCTCCGTTGCCGGTAACGTTCGCGACCGTCGCTCGTCCCAGGACGAAGTGTCGATTGTCGAAGCCGAGCGAGGGTTTGCAAGGCGACTCGCCCTCTCCGCCACCCCGGCCGCTCGATCGGACCGGAAAACCGCCTCTTCGCGAAACCCCCAAACAACCCAATCGACGTTTTCCGTCCGCTCGGCCGTTCATGATCGCCGATCGCGACGACGGGAAGCAACCGAAATCCGGCCCCCCTGCGGACCCGATCGCTCCGGTTTTCCGAGGCCGATCGACTCGCGATTGCTTGACGCTGGACCCGCCGGCCGATATCCTCCTGATACTGGTTCTCAATTGCGGCTCGGTCAGCGACCACCGTCGAATCGAGTCCGGCTGATGAGGGCGATCGCGACAGGCGATCGGATCTCGGGCCGGAACGGGCGACGATCGAACCCCAAGGATCGGCATCGATGTCGAGCGAGATTCTGCCGCTGAGGTGCGTGAAGTCGGGCCGCTGCGTCCGTGTCGACTGCGTCGTCGGGGCGATGGAGCAGATCCGCCGCTTGGCCGAGCTCGGTATTCGCCAGGGGAGCGACGTGACGGTCGTGCATGCCGGTTCCCCCTGTCTGCTCAAGGTCGGCCGAACGAAGCTCAGCTTCCGCGACGGCGACGGAGCGTCGATCTTCGTGAGGGAAGCGGTCTGATGTCCCGATCGCTGGCCGATCTGGTGCCGGGCGAAAGCGGACTGATTCTCACGATCGCGGGGGACGACGCGATCGCCACTCGGATTCTCGAAATGGGGCTGACTCCGGGAGCCCGCGTCGCGTTCGTGCGGACCGCGCCGCTCGGCGATCCGCTCGAAGTCGAAGTCCGCGGCTATCGTCTCAGCCTCCGTCGCCAGGACGCGACTCGCGTTCTCCTCGATGCCTCCTCGGGCACGCCCCCCTCCGCCTCCGGCAAGAGCAACGCCTCGCCATGACCTCTCTCGCCCCGGCCCGGACCTTGCGGGTTGCCCTGATCGGCAATCCGAACACCGGCAAGTCGACGCTCTTCAACGCGATTTCGGGGCGGACCGCACGGACCGGCAACTACCCGGGTGTGACGGTCGAGAAGCTGGTCGGCAGCACGACGCACGACGGTCAGGCGATCGACTGGATCGACCTTCCCGGCACCTACAGCCTGGTCCCGCGTTCGCCCGACGAGTGGGTGGCGGTCGACGTGCTGGTCGGGCGGATCGATCGCCAAGGGCCTCCCGACGCCGTCCTGTGCGTGGTCGACGCATCGAACCTGGAACGCAATCTCTTTCTCGTGACGCAGCTGCTCGACCTCGAGCTGCCGATCGTCATGGCGCTGAACAAGACCGACCTGGCGGAGCGGCAGGGGATCACGATCGATCCGCGGCAGCTGGCGGAGCGTCTGGGGGTCCCGGTGATCGCGACCGAGGCGCATCGCAAGCTCGGCGTCGAGCGGATCGCGGCGGGAGTGATCGACGCGATCGCTCGCGGGGCTCCGGCGACGCGTGTCCCCTTTCCGGAAGCGTTCGAGACGCAGGATGCCCGTCTCGCCGCCGCTCTCGCCTCGCTCGGTTCCGGCGTTCCCGATTCCGGCGCGGCCGACTCGGGGAGCACCGACCGGTCGTCGCTCGCGGCGCCGCGGCCGCTCCCTCGCTTCCTGCGCCACCGACTGTTGCTCGACGCCGATTCCGAAGCGACCGCGCGGATCGTCGGCCCCGTGGCGGCTCGCGACGGGGCAACGGCGGTCGCCGAGGGGCGACGAGCGTTGGCCGAAGCGGCGATCCATCCGGCGAGCGTCGAAGCGGTCGCGCGATACGGCTGGATCGGCGAGCGACTCCAGGGGGTGGTCCGGCGAAGCGGGACGGCCGTCGCCGCATCCTGGAACGATCGCCTCGATCGCGTGCTGGTCCACAAGGTCTGGGGGACGCTGACGCTCGTGCTGCTGTTGGGGCTCGTCTTTCAGGCGATCTTCGCCTGGGCCGAGCCGCTGATGGGGCTGATCGAAACGGTGATGGGGAGTCTCGGGGAGTTCGTCGCGGGAATCATGCCGGACGGCATTCTCGAATCGCTGCTGGTCGACGGCGTGATTGCCGGAGTCGGCGGCGTGCTCGTCTTTCTGCCGCAGATCCTGATCCTGTTCTTCTTCCTCGGGATTCTCGAGGATTGCGGCTACATGGCGCGAGCGGCGTTCCTGATGGACCGCGTGATGGCTCGCGTCGGCCTGAACGGCAAGGCGTTCATTCCGCTCCTGTCGAGCTTCGCCTGTGCGATCCCCGGCATCATGGCGACTCGGACGATCGAGAACCGCCGCGACCGACTGATCACGATCCTCGTCGCGCCGCTGATGAGCTGCAGCGCGCGGCTGCCGGTCTACTTCCTGCTGACGAGCGCCTTCATTCCCGACACCACCTGGCTCGGCGGAACCGTCGGCCTGCGCGGACTGACGGTGCTGGCGATGTATCTGCTCGGCACGTTCGCGGCGGTCGCCGTGGCACTCCTGCTCCGACGAACGCTGCTCAAGGGGGAGAACGCGCCGTTCCTGATGGAGCTGCCGCCGTTCAAGTTCCCCGGCGCGAAGATCGTCCTGTCGCGGATGTGGGAGCGGGGGAGCGAGTTCGTACGCCGCGCGGGGACGCTGATCCTGGCGGTGACGATCCTCGTCTGGGCCGCCGCCAGCTTCCCGGTCGATCGCGCGGCCGAATCGGCCTACGAGACGCGGCGAGCGGAGGTCGAAGCCGAGATCGAACGGGGAGCCGCCGAACCCGAAACGCTCGACCGATTGGATCAGGATCGCCAGGCGGAGCGGATGCGCGAGAGTGCGCTCGGCCGAGCCGGGATCGCGATCGAGCCGGTCGTTCGGCCGCTCGGCTGGGACTGGCGAATCGGCTGTGCGGCGATCGCCAGCTTTCCGGCTCGCGAAGTGGTCGTCGGTACGCTCGGCGTGCTCTATCGCCTGGGGAGCGAGACGGACGAGGAATCCGAACCGCTCCGCGACGCGCTCCGCCGAGCGACCTGGGACGGGACCGACCGCCCCGTCTACACGATCCCGACCGCGCTTTCGTTGATGGTCTTCTTCGCGCTTTGTGCGCAGTGCTCGAGTACGCTGGTGGTGATCCGGCGCGAAACGGGGCAGACTCGCTGGGCGGTCTTCGCCTTCGTCTACATGACGGCGCTCGCCTACGCCGCGGCGCTGGCGACCTACCAGATCGGTTCGCTCCTATAGTCGCCGTGAGGGCTCGAACGACGCCGCGCGGCGCAGCGACCGGAACGTCGCCACGCCGCTTTCGGGAACGAGACGACGATGGAACTCCCGGGTATCGACGACTGGCAGGAAGTGATCGTCGGGCTGCTGATCGCGGCGGCGGCCGGTTACGTCGTCGTGTCGGCCGTCCGGCGTCTGGGATCGCTGCGGCTGGCCATG
>CAZZBI010000274.1:0-5582 GCA_964652385.1 uncultured Pirellulaceae bacterium
ACGCCCGAGATGGTGATGTTCCTGGAAGGGGCGATGAAGGCCCGGCTGAACGTGATCATCTCCGGTGGTACCGGTTCCGGTAAGACGACGCTGCTCAACACGCTGTCGAGCTTCATTCCGAACTCGGACCGCGTCATCACGATCGAGGACGCCGCGGAAATCCAGCTCCAGCAGGACCACGTCGTCCGCCTCGAGACCCGCCCGCCCAACATCGAAGGGAAGGGAGCGGTGACCGCGACCGACCTGGTCAAGAACTGTCTGCGCATGCGGCCCGAGCGGATCATCATCGGCGAGTGCCGCGGCCCCGAAGCGCTCGACATGCTCCAGGCGATGAACACGGGTCACGAAGGGTCGCTGACGACCCTGCACGCCAACACGCCTCGCGACGCCATCGCGCGACTCGAGACGATGATCATGATGGCGGGCTTCGAAATGCCCATCAAGGCGATGCGCAGCCAGATCACCAGCGCGGTCAACCTGATCGTCCAGGCGAACCGACTGCAGGGAGGTCCGCGCAAGGTGACTCACATCACCGAGATCGTCGGGATGGAGCAGGACACCGTCATCATGCAGGACATCTTCAAGTTCATTCAGGACGGAGTGGACGAGAACGGCCGCGCGATCGGCCGCTTCGTCTGCACCGGAGTCCGCCCCAAGTCGATGGACCGGCTCGAGTCGGTCGGCGTCAAGTTGCCGGCAAGCATCTTCCGCGAACGCGTGATGCTGCAGGACTGATCGCGTCTCGTCCCTTCGACCGACCTCCGCACCGGAACCCCGAGCCATGATGCTGCTGCTGCTGAGCCTGGCCGTCTTCGTCTGCGTCGCGACGCTCGCGGCCGGCGTGATGCTGCTGGTCAAGGGGGAAGGAGACACGGTCGCCGAGGACCGCCTGGCCACGCTCGCCTCGTCGCATCGCCCCGAAGCGGTGCGAGCCGGCAAGTCGCTGCTGGACGACGACCGCCCGACCGCACTCGAACTGCAGGTCGCCAGGTTCCTGGATCTGCGCAAGATGCTCGATCAGGCCGGCATGAAGGTGCCGCCGCAGAAGATCATCCTGATCTCGCTCGCGCTCGCCGCCGGTTCCGGTTTCGCCTGGCTGTTCGTCGGCGTGATGATGTTCCTCGCCGTGCCGATCGCCATCGGCTTCGGCTCGCTCCCGCTCTTCTACGTCTCGTTCAAGCGAAAGCAGCGGCTCAAGAAGTTCGGGGCGCAGCTCCCCGAGGCGCTCGACCTGATCTCGCGGGCGCTGCGAGCCGGCCATAGTCTGCCGTCGGGTTTCCACCTGGCGGCCGAACAGATCACCGCTCCGCTCGGCCCCGAGTTCGGGCGCTGCTTCGACGAACAGAATCTCGGTCTGCCGCTCGACGAGGCGCTGCAGGAACTCTGCGAGCGGGTCCCGAACGTCGATCTCAGGTTCTTCGCCACCGCCGTGATCATCCAGCGCCAGACCGGCGGTGATCTCGCCGAGATTCTCGACAAGATCTCGAAGCTGATCCGCGAGCGATTCCAGATCTGGGGACAGATCCAGGCGCTGACCGGCGAAGGCCGTCTGTCGGGCATCGTGCTGATGGCGCTGCCGCCGGCGCTCTTCGTGGTGATGCTGCGGATCAACTACGACTACGTGATGAAGCTGTTCAACGATCCGCTCGGCCAGAAGATGCTCGCCTTCGCCGTCCTGATGCAGCTCATCGGCGGCTACGCGATCCGCAAGATCGTCAACATCAAGGTTTGAACCATGGACCGACTCCCCACCATCGACCTGCTCGGACTGCCGATCGATCTGGCGTATGCCATTCCGATCGCCGCGTTCGTCGCGATCGCCGTCGGGACCTGGGCGGTCCTGGACATGCTCAACGGCGCCAAGGCCAAGGAGCGCCGCCTGGATCTGCTCAGCCAGTCCGGTCGGAGCGAACTGCAGGAGAAGCTCGGCAGCGTCGAGAAGGTGAAGCAGACGCTGCTCGGCGTGCTCCGCCGCGAAGCGCCTCGGTACGCCGAACACGTCAAGCCGACCAAGGCGAAGGAGGTCTCGGCGCTCAAGGCACGACTGGCCGCCGCCGGCTATCGCCAGGACGAAGCCCAGGCGGTCTATCTGGGGAGCAAGGTCCTCGGACTGATCGGCGGCGCGCTGCTGGGAGGAGTCATCTTCCTGATCATCAACGGCATGTCGCTCGGCACGCTGATCCGAGCCGCGGCGTTCGCCGGCATCTTCTTCTACCTCCCCGACATCCATGTCTGGTGGCGCGGTCGCAAGCGCAAGGAACAGATCTTCCTCGGTCTTCCCGACGTCCTCGACCTGCTGGTCGTCTGCGTCGAAGCCGGACTCGGTCTGGATCAGGCGATGCGCAAGGTCGCCGAGGAGATGGCCAAGTCGTATCCGGTCCTCTCCGAGGAGTTCGGCCTCTGCACCATGCAGATGCAGATGGGCAAGCGCCGCTCGGAAGTGATGATGGAACTCGGACAGCGGACCGGCGTCGACGACCTGCGGGCGCTTGCGACGATCATCATCCAGGCCGAGAAGTTCGGCAGCTCGGTCGCCCAGGCGCTTCGCGTCCAGAGCGACTCGATGCGGACCAAGCGTCGCCAGATCGCCGAAGAGAAGGCGGCCAAGACCGCGGTCCAGCTGATCTTCCCGCTCGTTCTGTTCATCTTCCCCGCGATCTTCGTCGTCCTCGTCGGTCCGGCCGCGATCACCGTCGTCAACGAGATGCTCCCGATGATGGCCGGGCAGGATCAGCAGATGCAGCAGTGAGCGCCGTGGCGGCTCGGACCGCCGCGAGTGTCGCCGCAAATCGATCAGGCCGAGAAGTCGAACGGCGGAGAAGCGCCGGGCGGATCGAGGCGACGCCGTGTACCGCGTCTCCGTGCTCGCATCCCTCGGCCTGTTTTCCCCGTCTCACCGCATCGAGCGGTCAGACCGAGAGCATGCCCCCTCGACCGGAGGCTCCGGCTGGCGAAGCTGTTCCGTCGTCAGGATCGGCGCTGGAGGGGAAACCGAGGGACGGTCGATGAACCGGGAGACCTCTTCCGGCGGCGCGGTTCCCGGACGGACCGCCCCTTCGGCCGACTCGATCGGTCCCACGCACGCGACGGAGCGCGTCATGAAGCGCATCGCCCTCTGGTCTCTCGCCTCGCTCGCCCTGCTGCTCCCCGCCGGCTCGGCTCGCGCCGACTGGAACGAGTTCTGGGCCGAGTTCGAACGGGACCGCTGTCGCAACGAAGCGTGGCCGACTCCGTTCCTGCAGGCCGACCAGCAGTCGGTCCGCTCGATCTTCGGCGTGATGGTTCGTCAGGGGTGGGAACAGCAGGTCGTCTTCCGCCACTTCCATTTCGACGAACAGTCGAATCGCCTGAACGCCCTCGGTGAACGGAAGCTGGAGTGGATTCTCAGTCAGGTGCCGCCCGAGCGGGCGAATCTGTTCGTCCAGCAGACGATCGATCCCGAGGTGAACAAGGCTCGGATGCTCGCGATCCAATCGCGGGCGACCGAGATGATGGCAGGACAACCGGTCCCCGACGTCGCTCCGTCGCGAGCGGTGCCGGTGCTGATGCGAGGCGGTCCGGCCGATCTGATGATCACCGACGCGATGTCGCTCGGCACCCCGGTCGGTCAGCTCCAGTCGGGAGCGGCGACCGGAGCCGGATCGGGCGCGAGCGGCGGAGGTCAGTGATCGGGTTCGTGCTCCGATCGCTTGAACTCTCCGGTCTTCGGCAGCTCGACCGACGCTACGAACTCGATCGGTCCGCCCGCTCGATGAGCCCCTTGGGCTGCTCGAGTCGAGGGAGCGCGTCATACTGATCGGCGAACCGCTTTCGCCGAGGCCAGTCGATGATGTGTTCCCGATGCCCGTTCCCGATCCGTTCGGCTGACCTTCGGTCGCGCACGAGGCTCCGCCCGCGACGTTCGCTGGTCGTCGTCTCGGCCGCGTTTTCGTGCGCCGGCCTGTCGATCGTCTCGACGGCGATGCTGCCCGCTCAATCGCCGTCGGCCTCCGGCGATACCGCAGCGGCTCGTCTGGAACTGAGCGAGTTTCGCCCCGAGCCGTCGTTGGTCGTCCCCCGCACGACGATCGGTCGCGCCCGCTTTCCGATCGTCGACGTCCATTCCCACTTCCGAATCCGGCGCAGCGATTCGATCGAGGCGCTGCGGGAGTACGTCGCGATGATGGATCGCCGCGGGATTGCGCTGTCGATCAGTCTGGACGGAGGGACCGGCGACGCGCTGCGCGAACACCTGCGCCGCCTGGACGAAGCGGCTCCCGGACGTTTTCTGGTCTTTGCTCATCTGGACTTTCGCGGCGACGGCGATCCGCAGCGTCCCGAGACCTGGGCGTGCAATCGCTCCGACTTCATCCGCGACGCGGTCGAACGCCTGCGCGAAGCCAAGACGCTCGGAGCGGTCGGCCTGAAGTTCTTCAAGGAGCTCGGACTCGGCTACCGTCATGCCGACGGATCGCTCTGGCGCATCGACGATCCGCGTCTGGATCCGATCTGGCAGGTCTGCGGCGAGCTCGGCTTTCCGGTCCTTATCCACACGGCCGATCCGTCCGCCTTCTTCCGACCGATCGACGCGACGAACGAGCGCTGGGAAGAACTCGAACGGCATCCGGATTGGAGCTTTCACGGTCGCGACTTTCCGTCGCGCGACGAACTGCATGCGCAGCGCAATCGGGTCATCGAACGTCACCCCGGAACGCGGTTCATCGCGGCGCACTTGGGAAATGACGGCGAAGATCTGGCTCAGGCCGCCGAGTGGCTGGAGCGCTATCCGAATCTGATGCTCGAGTTCGCGTCGCGCATCTCGGAACTCGGTCGTCAGCCGTATTCGGCGCGGCGCTTTCTGAGGAAGTACCGCGAGCGGATCCTCTTCGGCACCGACGGCCCGTGGCCCGAGGAGCGAGTCGAGCTCTACCTTCGGTTTCTCGAGACCGAGGACGAGTACTTTCCGTACTCCGAGAAGCCGTTTCCGCCGCAGGGCTTCTGGCGGATCTACGGCGTCGGGCTCGACGACGCGACCCTTCGCTCCATCGCGTACGAGAATGCGCGGGAGCTGTTCCCGGCGGTCGCCGAGCGGCTGGATGCCCAAGGGGACCGGCGCGACTGAGACCGCCGCTCGGTTTCAGGATGCCGCTTCAGGATGTCGCTCGATCGCGGCGAAGCCCCCATTCGGCGATCAGTCGCACCGCGCGCGGATCGTCGATCCGTCGGACGACGACGCGGCAGTCCGGATACTCGTGCGGTTCGTTGTGCTCCCCCGGAACCGCGATCGTCGCTGCGCCGGCCCGCAGCGCCGCGGTCGCTCCGGCGACGCTGTCCTCGAAGACGAGCATCCCTTCGGGAGCGATCGCATGCCGCCGCGCCGACTCGAGATAGATGTCCGGCTCGGGCTTCCCCTTGGCGATCTCGTCGCCGCAGATCAGGAACCGGAATCGAGACAGCAGCCCTGCCTGAGCGAGCGCCCGCTCGGCGAACCGACGACGGCTGCTCGTCGCGACCGACGCGGGGAGCCCCAGGCGTTCGACTTCGTCCAGAATCCCGATGACGCCGGGAAGCGGCATCAGCTCGGTCGGCAGTCGTTCGAAGAG
>CAZZBI010000274.1:5592-7438 GCA_964652385.1 uncultured Pirellulaceae bacterium
CCGCCAACCCCTCGATCGACTCCTCCAGCTCGAACCGCCGCTTCAGATAGCCGAGAGCATCGACCGCCGGACGCCCCATCATCGCCCGCTTGTCGGCCAGGTCGAATGATTGCCCCCGTTCGGCGAGCAGCCCGCCGATGACGACGTCGTACAGGTGCTCGGTATTGAGCAGCAATCCGTCCATATCGAAGACCGCGGCGACCGGCATCAGCAGCTCCTCGCGAGATTCCCGGCACGACGAACCACGAACCACGGCCGGACGCCCCTTCCGATCGGGAGCCCGGTTCCGGGTCGTTCCGGCCGACGCAGGAACCGATTCGTCGATCCGCCGCCTCTCGTCCTGACGACGGGGCGTCGGCTATTCTGACGACGGCGGTCGATCGCGTCCGAGGCGTCTCGGCTCTCGACGTGCGACGGACGACCGCGGGTTCGTGCGAGGCATCGTTTCCGAACGGCCCGCTCCTGTCCATGGGGGCCGCCGCGGACTCGCGGTCTCTCGCGCTGTCTTCGCTTGCGTCCTCCCTCCACGCCGGAATCGCCGATGTCCGTCCGCTCGTCTGCCGCTCCCGAACTGCTCGCTCCCGCCGGCACGCTCGAATGCCTTCAGGCGGCGATCGCCAACGGCGCGGATGCGGTCTACTTCGGTCTCGACCACGGCTTCAATGCGCGGGCCCGGGCGGGGAACTTCCCGCTCTCGGAGCTTCCCGAGACGATGGGGCTGCTGCATGGCGAAGGCCTGCGCGGCTACGTCACGCTCAACACGCTCGCCTTTTCGGAAGAGCTCGAGGCGATCGAGCGGACGATCGAGGCGGTGACCGCCGCCGGCGTCGATGCCGTGTTGGTTCAGGATCTGGGAGTGGCGCGACTGGTGCGCGCGATCACCTCGGACCTGGAGCTCCACGCCTCGACGCAGATGACGTTGACGTGCGCCGAGACGATCGAAGCGGCTCGCGAACTCGGTCTCGATCGAGTCGTGTTGGCTCGCGAGCTGAGTCTCGACGAGATCCGGCGCATTCGCGCCGCGACCGACATGCCGCTCGAGATCTTCGTGCACGGCGCGCTCTGCGTCGCCTATTCGGGTCAGTGCCTGACGAGCGAATCGCTCGGCGGACGGAGCGCCAATCGAGGGCAATGCGCTCAGGCGTGTCGGCTGCCGTACGACCTGGTCTGCGACGGACAGGACGTGCCGCTCGGTCCGGTCCGGTACCTGCTGAGTCCTCAGGATCTGGCCGCCTATGCGATGATCCCCGAACTGATCCAGGCGGGGATCGCGTCGTTCAAGATCGAAGGGCGTCTGAAGACTCCCGAGTACGTCGCGAACATCACGCGACATTACCGCCAGGCGATCGATGCGGCCCTGGCGGGAGAGCCGAAGCGGTTCACGACCGACGAAGTGCGCGAGATGGAACTCTCGTTCTCGCGAGGCTTCTCGCCCGGCTGGCTCGCCGGCAACGACCACAAGCGGCTGGTTCCGGGGACCAGTTCGGCGAAGCGCGGTGTGCTCGCCGGGAGAGTCGAACGGGTGCGAGGCCGAGTCGTCTCGGTCGTCAGCGACATTCCGCTTCAGGCCGGAGACGGAGTCGTCTTCGACGGGTCGCGCGAGATGGGAGAAGAGGTCGGCGGGCGGATCTTCCGGATCGAACGCCAGGGTCGAACGCTCGAAGGAGACGTCCCGCCGGGACGGATCGATCTGGTCTTCGCGGCCAGCGGATTCGACGGCCAGACGCTCGACGTCGGACAGGAGTTCCGCAAGACCGACGATCCGCGTCTGACGCGCAAGTGGCGGCAGAGCTTTCAGGAGGGAAAACGAGTCCGCAAGATCGGTCTGGAGGTGCGCGTCGAGGCG
>CAZZBI010000275.1:0-7425 GCA_964652385.1 uncultured Pirellulaceae bacterium
GGCGTACTGGGCAGCCAGCGGCAGAGGAGCGGCGAGCAGCAGACCGACCGCTCCCGCCAACACCCCGCGCCGCAACGAACGGACGCCATGGCGTGCGAGGAACGACAGGACGATCGAGCGACGGAGAACGGTCATCGGCAAAGGGCTCCGAACGGCAGCATCGAGAGGGCGGCTCGCTTCGACGAGACGCTTCGATCGCCCCGCCGTCCGATCGGATCCCGATCGCCGCTCGCCGAAGCCCCGACCGACGCCGGGCCCCGTGAAGCGACGACCGGCTCGAACGACCGTTCGGCATGGGGCGAAGCTCACCAAGAGTAACCGCTTCCCGGCCGCTCTTGCCACCCGCCGTGGTGCGGGCCGCGGGGCCTTCGCCGTTCGCGAATCGCTTTCGCCCCCCGTTCCGCCTGTTCGCACCGTCTCGCCCCCTGCGGCTCGAGCCTCCCGCGGCGGCGGTTCGGCTCGCGCAGCGTGCCGAATCTCGATCGGCAGCCGTCGGAAACGGGCGAGGTCCTCCGATCCCGTGTCTCGACGGAAAGGGGGGGCAAGTATAGTGGAGCAGGGGGCGAGGTTCGGACCGCGCGAATGCCGGGCGACGGTGTCGGCAGCGGCGACTCGGGCCCTTCGTCGGAATTGCGGATCGCATGGCGCGGATCACGATCGGGATGCCGGTCTATCAGGCGGAACGTTTCCTCGAGGAAGCGGTCCGTTCGCACCTTGCGCAGACGTTCGGCGACTTCGAGATTCGGATCTCGGACAACGGCTCGACCGACCGGACCGAGTCGATCGCGCTCCGTCTGGCGGCCGAGGATTCGCGCGTTCGCTACGAGCGGCACCCGATAAACCGCGGAGCGATCTGGAACCTGAATCATGTCGCAGCCGGCGCCACCGGCGACTTCTTCAAGTGGTCGGCCCACGACGATCGTCTGGAGCCGACGTTTCTCGAACGGTGCGTCGAACGGCTGGATGCCGACCCGAACATCGCGCTCTGCTTTTCCCGAGTCCGCCGGATCGACGCGCACGGTCAGGAGATCCCCGAACGCTTGCTGACCGACGGCGAGCGGGATGGCGAAGGGACCGGAATCGGCACGTCCCCCTCGGTCACGCGCCGCTTCCGCGACGTGCTGCTCGGCGGCTCGTGGGGGATCCGCTCGAACGGCCTGATCCGAGTCCCGTTCCTTGCGCGAACGCCGCCGCTGCTGCCGATGTTCGGCTCCGAAAAGATCCTGGTCGCCGAACTGATGCTCCGCGGGACGTATCACGAAATCGATGCGCCGTTGTTCTGTCAGCGCATTCATGCGGCGCAGAGTTCGAGTCTGGAGAGTGCCGCGGAGCAACAGCGGTTCTGCGATCCGCGCCGGCAGCGCCCGCCGCGCGTGCCGCATCTGACCTTCGTCCGCGCGTATGGCCGCGCGATCGCCCGCGCTCCGATCGGAGTGTCGGATCGAGTCCGCTGCTTCGGCTGGCTGTCGCGCTATGTGTTTCGCCCCGAGATGTGGTTCGATCGACTGACGCGAGGCCTGCGCGGCAAGCCGCTCGGCGGCGGCAGTCGCGCGCTGCTGCAGCGACTGGCCGATTCGGATTCGCCAGCAACCGCAGGCGGGGGAAGCGGCATCGCCGGCGATTCGCCCCCGCCTCGTCGGCCGATCATCGTCGACTCCGACGCCGCGTCGAACGCCGCCGCGGGCTCCGGGGCTTCGGTCCACGGTAACGGGCGATGACGCGGCCACGATCGGCTCGGCAGCGATCGACGTCCGGCGACGCTCCGCTGCTGATCACCGGCGCCGGCGGCTTTCTCGGCCGTCATCTGGTGAACGCCGCCCTGCGGCGAGGCGATTCGGTGGTAGCGGCCGTTCGCCGGCCGCTCGACAGCTGCCCGATCCTGTCGGCCGAGACGCTCGGGCGGATTCGAGTCGAGACGGTCGATCTGACCGATGCCGCCGCGGCCGACGACCTGATCCAGCGCATCACTCCCGATCGGATCGTGCATCTGGCCGGCTATGCGGAGGGGCTCCCCGGTCCCGAGCATCTGCTGGCGAGTTTCGACGGCGATCTGCGGACCACCGTCCACCTGCTCGCCGCATCGATCGGCCGCGTGGCGGGCAGAGTCGTGATCACCGGATCGCTGGAGGAACCGGAACCGGGAAGCCCGCCGAGCTCGCCTTATGCGATCGCCAAGCGAGCCGGCGTCGACTATGCCCTCGGCGTTCGCGACCTGTACGGTCTGCCGGTGGCGGTCGCGCGGATCTTCATGACGTACGGCCCCGGGCAGCGGGAGCGGAAGCTGATTCCGTACGTCATCGACTCGCTGCTGGACGGGCGCGAGCCGGAACTGGGTGATCCGGAGCGGACGGTCGATTGGGTGCATGTCGACGACGTGGTCGAAGGGCTGCTGCGGATGACCGAGCACCCCGGAGCGATCGGCGATCCGCTGGAGCTCGGAAGCGGCCGAGGGACGACGCTCGGCGAGACGGTCGAGACGATTCGCGAGCTGATCGGCAGCCAAGTCGCGATCCGCTGGAACGCTCGCCCGCCCCGGCCGCACGAACGCGTTCGGATCGCGACGATCGCCGAGACCGAACGGCGCATCGGCTGGCACCCGACCGTCGCGCTGCGCGACGGACTGAGTCGAACGATCGTCGCTCATCGCAAGGCAAAAGCCCGCTGATGAGCCTCGTAGTTCGCCCGATGCGAGGGTTTCGGTCCGAAGGTTCGACGCGTCAGATTGGCGTCGAGCGAGCGGGTCCGTTACCATGCCGCCGGGTGGGAGGCGTTCACCGGGGACTTCAGGCGGCGGGCGATGCTCGATCAGCGACGATTCGAGGAGATGCTGGCGGCCGAGCGCGGGGCAGGGGAGCTGCGCGTCAATCTGCTGCGGCTGATCGCCATCGTCGCCTTCTACGGCAATCACCTGATCGACCTGCTGCAACGCGGCTTGTCCGATCGAGCGACGTTGCGGGAAGCGATCGCCGTCGCGGTCGTCGTCGTGCTCTGGGGCTCGCTGGTGGCGCATGTCGTCGTCGCGATGCGTCTGGGGCGAGCCCGTCCGTCGCTGCCGTACCGAGTCGTCGCGCTCGATCTGCTCTTCGCCTCGCTCCTCGTCACGATGCTCGACGGGCCGGCGAGTTCGCTCGTGATGCTCTACCCCGTCATCGTCGCCTCGACCGCGCTCCGCCTGTCGGTCCCCCTCGTCCGCTTCGGAACGCTCGGCGCCGTCGCGGCCTATGTCATCGTCGTTGCGCTCCGCGGACTCGATGGGGTCGTCCCGCGACTGCGCGATCTCGGCCGAGGTGAGCTCCCCGGAACCGCGGCGTTCGTGATCGTCGTCCTCTCGATCACCGTGGTCGGCCTGTTGGCCGGCCAAGGCGTCCGCCAGGCGCTGCGCATGGCGGCGCGAGGGCTCGACGCACCGCCGTCCGGCCGACGTTCCGAATCGACGACCGATTCGGCCTGCGTCGGCGATGCGGTCGGCGATGAGGCGGGCGATTCGTCGAACGCCAAGGAGGGACGATGAAGCCGTCGCCCCACAAGCACCCTTCGGCGGTCGGCGGCAATCCGTTCGCCGAGCGCCACGCCGAGCCGCCGCCGATCATCCTGCTCGACGGGCAGGATGATGCCTGGAGTCGATCGGTCCGACGCGACGTGCGGAACGATCTGATGTGGACCGGCATCGCCCTCGGGCTGCTCGGTCTGCTGGCGGTGATCGGAGCGGTCACGGCGGCGATCGTCGCAATCCCGTCCGGGAACCTCACCGAGTCGAACTTCTGGATCGTCGCGACGATCGTCGGCGGCGGCATCCTGGTCCTGATGGTCGGCGTGGCGGTGAGCGTGATCCGCTTCGGCGACCGCAGCACCCTGTTCGCATCGACGCTGCTGGGGATCGGACTGTCGGTGCTGAGCGGCGTCGCGGTGATCCTGCTGTTGGTGCTCGCGGGAGTCATCTTCCTGCTGGCGATCTGCTTGAGCATCATCGCCAAGGACCTCTGATGGGGTTCGAGATCCCGAGCTGGCGTTGGGCCTATCCGATCGCGATGCTCGCCGCGACGCTCTGCTTCGTCCTGCTGCGGGTCCTGCGCCCGATCGTCGACGTCGAACGCCCGGCGCGTGCCGAGCGTCTGCGACTGGGGATCGCCGCATTCATCGGCGGATCGATCGGCAGCAAGGTGCTGTTCGTCGTCGCGAGCGGAACGCCGTTCGAACCGACCGCGTGGATCGCCGACGGCAAGACGATCCTGGCGGCGCTGATCGGTGCGTATGCTGCCGTCGAGCTGACCAAGCGAGTCCGCGGGATCCGGGTGCGCACCGGCGATGCGTATGCGCTCCCGCTCGCCGGTGCGATGGCGATCGGTCGCCTCGGCTGCTTCCTTACCGGCTGCTGTTACGGCTCGCCGACCGAACTCCCCTGGGGCTGTCGCTTCGTCACCGCCGACGGCATCCGCCATCCGACTCAGCTGTACGAGAGTCTGTTTCATCTGACCGCCGCGATCGTCCTGATACCGATCATCGACCGCGGCCGGCTCGCGACTCATCGATTGCAGGCCTATCTGATCGCCTACTGCGGCTATCGATTCCTGAGCGAGACGATTCGGCCGGAGCCGATCTGGGGACTCGGTCTGACCGCCTATCAGTGGGCGTCGCTTGGGTTCGGACTCGCGCTCGCCTTACAATGGGCGGTGACCGCTCGACAGGATGCCCGCCGCCTCGATGCGACGGGCATGACGAATCCGCTCGCCTGACCGACCGCCGAACTCGGCGCGATCGCGATGGCTTTCGACGCCCTCCACGTTCGCTCGCCAGCCCACCGATTTCCCACCCACCCGCCTTGCATTCGGACTCGTGCCGATGAGTCGCTCTCGTTCCGCGATCCGCTCCGTGCTGCGCGCTCGCTCGTCGAAGCGGCGGCGTTTCCGGTCGCTCCCGATGCTTCTCGGCGGCGTGATCGTCGCGCTGGCGGCGATCGTCCCCAGCGTCTCGGCTCGATCGCACCAGGAGCCGCTCGGCGAACCGCCGGCGACCGAACCGGTTCGTTCCGACGACGCGTCGCCGACGTTCGCCCCCGAAGCGATCGCGTTCTTCGAACGCGACGTGCGGCCGCTGCTGATCGAACGCTGCGCCGAGTGCCATGGTGCCGGGGATGATGAGCCGGCCGGCGGATTGCGAGTCGATTCGCGCCGCGCGCTGCTGGCCGGCGGGGAGAGCGGGCCGGCGGTGGTGCCGGGGGAACCGGAGCGGAGTCTGCTGATCGACGCGGTCCATTACCGGACCTTCGAGATGCCTCCGAACGAACGACTCGGCGGCGACTCGATCGCCATTCTCGAGCGCTGGGTCGATGCGGGAGCGCCGTGGCCGGCCGAAGCGGAAGGAGACGCGGCGCCGGCCACCGCGGCGGAGTTCGCGATCTCCGACACCGATCGCGACTGGTGGGCCTATCGTCCGCTCGCACCCCTCCCCTCGCCGAGCACTTCGATCCCGGTCGCCTCGCCGATCGATGCGTTCGTGCAGCAGCGACTGGAGCAGGTCGGCCTGATCGCCGCGCCGTCGGCCGACGATCGGACGTGGCTCCGCCGAGCCCATGTCGACCTGACCGGCCTTCCGCCCGAGAGCGAAACGACGGAGAGGTTCGTCGCCGACGCTCGACCGGACCGCCGCGTTCGCGAACTCGACCGACTGTTGGCGAGTCCCGGGTTCGGCGAACGGTGGGGACGACACTGGCTGGATGTCGTTCGCTTCGCGCAGAGCGACGGTTACGAGCGCGACGGCGAGAAGCCGGAGATCTGGCGGTATCGCGACTGGGTCATCGGCGCTCTGAACGACGATCTGCCGTACGATCGTTTCGTGACGCTGCAGTTGGCCGGCGACGAACTGCCGGATGCGGGAGATGCGGGAGCGATCGCGACCGGTTTCTATCGGCTGGGAGTCTGGGACGACGAACCGGATGATCCGGTGCTGGCCGAGTTCGACGAGCGGGACGACATGCTCTCGACCATCGGCTCGGCGCTGCTCGGCACGACGATCGGCTGTGCCCGTTGTCATCGGCACATGTTCGATCCCTTGTCGCAGGACGACTACTACGGGCTCCTGGCGACGGTCCGCGGCGTGCGCCGCAACGAGCGGGCGCGACCAATCGCAGACTCGGCCAACCTCCTTCCGCTCGGCGAGGCGTCCGCGATCGAGTCCTGGCGCGCGGATCAGGCGTCTCGCTTGGCCGCCGCGATCGCCGAACGTGATCGGATCGCCGCGGGAGGCGAAGGAAATCGGGACGAGGCGGAGCAGCGGATCGGAGCGATCCGCGACGAGAGCTTTCCGTTCGCCGCGGCGCTCGGCGTTCGCGAAATCGACGCGACGCTCCCCGCGACTCAGGTGCTGGCTCGCGGCAATCCGGCGACTCCGCTCCGCGAAATCGAACCGCGCGTCCCGGAACTCTTCGGCGGCAAGTCGCTCGCCGGGAGCGAGCGGACGGTGCGAGGGGTCCGTTCGTCCGGTCGGCGCAGCGCGCTCGCCGCTTGGATCGTCGCCGACGACAACCCGCTGACCTATCGGGTGATCGCAAATCGGATCTGGCATCAGCTGTTCGGCATCGGCCTGTGCGCATCGACCGGCGACTTCGGCAAGGCAGGCTCGCTCCCGACTCATCCGGAACTGATCGATCGGCTGGCCGACGACCTGCTGCGTCACGAGCGATCGCTCAAGTCGCTGATCCGACGCGTGATGTCGAGCGAGAGTTACGGGCGGAGCGCGATGACGACCGACCCTCGCATCGCGTCGCTCGATCCGGACGGTCGGCTGCTGTCGCATCGTCGGATTCGGCGCATGGATGCCGAGGGGCTGCGCGACGCGATGCTGCAGGCGGCCGGTGCGCTCCGTTTCGAAGCGGGCGGGCGTGGCTACTTCCCGTGGCTCGAAGGGGATGTCGTCGCCGGCGGTTCGCGCCCCGGTCTCGGGTGGGAGCATTCGGAAGAATCGCAGCGGCATCGCCGGACGGTCTACGCGTTCGTCAAGCGGAGTCTGCGCGATCCGCTTGTCGAGGCGTTCGACTACGCGAACGTCTCGGGCGTTTTGCCGGAGCGGCCGGTGACGACCGTCGCCCCTCAGGCGCTCATCCTGCTCAACGGGCGTTGGTCACATCGGACGGCCGAACTGCTCGCGGAGCGGGCAAGGCGCGAGGCGGAGAGTATCGCCGAGGGGGACGAACTGGCGATCCTCATCGAACGAGCGCTCGGTCGGTCGGCGGATGCCGAGATGCTGGCGATGCTGAGCGACTATCGCGAGCGGCGATTCGCCGATGCGCTGCGGACGATCGATCGCCTGACGCTCCGCCCCGATGTTCCGCTCAGCCTGTCGGAAGTCTATCTGGGGCATCTGCCGAACGATGCGATCCTGCCGTGGGATGGCGAAAGGGATCCGCATGAGATCGGATCGGCGAGGGAG
>CAZZBI010000276.1:0-7388 GCA_964652385.1 uncultured Pirellulaceae bacterium
CATGATGCCGATGCCGCCGACCAGCAGCGAGATCGCCGCGAACAACCCCATGAACATCATGAACATCAGCTTCGTCGTCTTGGCCTGTTCGAGCAGCTCGTACGGAACGACGATCGCGATGTCCTGCCGCGGCTCCGGTCCGCCGTCGACCGTCTGTTCGACCAGCTTGGCGGTCGCCGGAACCATATCGGCCTGCCGGACCCGGAGCGTCACCTGACTGAGTTCGAAGATCTGCGCGCTGAAGGTCCCGTTCCCGCGCTTCACCACCATGTCGCCGATCCGCTGCCGCATCGTCTCGATCGGGATGTAGACGTCGTTCGAGAAGTCCTGCGCCGAAAGGGACCCGCCGATGGCGGCGGTCGCCATCCGATGCTTCAGCACGCCGACGATCCGGTAGTAGTCGCGCGTCTCGGGAAGGTAGATCTCCTTGCCGATCGGATCCTCGTACGGAAAGAGCTTCGCCGCCAATTGCCCCGCCAGCACGCAGTGGGTCGACCGCTGCTCGCCGTCGGGGACCTCGAGAAAGCGACCGAAGGCGACGTCCAGCCGAGTCACCTGTTGGTACTCGGGAGTGCAGCCGACCAAGCGGCCGTCGATCGGCTTGGCGTACTGGTTGCCGGTATTCTGAAAGCGGAAGGGGAGTTCGCGGATCTGCAGCGCTCCCTTGAGATTCGGAATGGTCGACGCCAGCACGTCGAAGTCGTCGCGCGTCAGGCCGAAGCGGCGCGGGCCTCCGGTGCTCGAACCGCCGGTATCGTCCGGCGGCTTCACCGAGCGGACGATGATGTTCTCGGCACCGAGCCCTTCGATCTGCTCCTGCGCCTTGCGGCTGATCCCTTCGCCGATCGCCAGCAGCCAGATGACGCTCGCGACGCCGATGAAGATGCCGAGCACCGTCAGCAGGGAGCGCAGAGGATGCAGCGCGAGGCTCTTGACCCCCGAGATCCAGGCTCGGATCGATACCATCCTCGCACCTCCTCATTCTCCCCGACCGTCGATCCCTGCCCGCTCAGGTCGACAATCCGGCTCGCTCGACCACTTCGCGTCGGCACAGGATCCGCTCGCGATTCAGCTCGTCCGACTGCACCAGCCCGTCGCGCAGGCGGATGATCCGCTTGGCGTGCTGAGCGACGTCGTCCTCGTGAGTCACCATGATGATCGTCTTCCCCTGATCGTTCAGCCGCTCGAAGAGCGCCAGGATCTCCTCGGTGGTGACCGAGTCGAGGTTACCGGTCGCCTCGTCCGCCAGGATGAAGTACGGGTCGTTGACCAGGCTGCGGGCGATCGCGACGCGCTGCTGCTGACCACCGGAGAGCTGAGTCGGCCGGTGCGTCAACCGCTCGCCGAGACCGACCATGGTCGCCAGCTCGCGACAGCGGCGACGCGCGTCCGGATCGTTCTTCCCCTGATAGATCAACGGAACTTCGATGTTCTCGACCACGGTCAATTGCTGGATCAGGTTGTACGACTGGAAGACGAAGCCGATCCGAGTCGCTCGAATGGTCGAGAGCTGATCGTCGGACATCCGGGCGACATCATCCTCGCCGAGGAAGAAGTTCCCGGCGGTGGGGCGGTCGAGACAGCCGAGCAAGTTGAGCAGCGTGCTCTTGCCCGAACCGCTCGGCCCCATGATCGCGACGTAGTCCCCCTCGGGAACGTCGAAACTCACGCCCCGCAGCGCTCGCACCGTCTCGCTCTTGAGTGCGTATTCCTTCGTCAGGCCGACGATGCGGCAGGCGTATCGCATGAGCGATTCCGAGTTCGGACCGCAGGTCGACCACCGCGCGGAGCGGTCCGAGGAAGGGGAGGAGGGGTCGGTCGACGGACCCCGGAGGGAGCAAGCGATTATAGGCAGTCGCACCTCGATCTGTCCCCCCGAGCCCCCTCGAAACGCGGAAGGAAACGAGACGAAACGACCGACCGACTCGTTCGCCTACCTGTGCGAGGTAAGCGATCGAGTCGGTCGGTCGACGCAGAAAGGCGTTTCGCTCGGGTCGAAATCGCGATCGGAGCGTCTCGCGCCCCGACCTCCGCTCAGCCGCGGACGCTGACGACCGGGCAGGTCGACTTGTGCACGACCTTGTTCGCGACGCTTCCCAACAGGATGTCGGCGAGGGCCGATCGCCCCTTGACTCCCATCACGATCAGGTCGATCGACTGAGCCGCGGCGTAATTGATGATCTCGACCGCCGCATCCCCTCGCGCCACCGCATACTCGCAACGAAACGCGTTCCGCTGCTCGTCGGTCAACTGAGCGGCGAGGGTCGTCGCCATCCGATCCTCGAACTTGTCGCGGAACTCGTCCGACGTCGTCGGCGCGTTCAGCATCGGATCGTCATCGACGTAGAGCAGATGGACCGAGGCGCGACAGTCGGAAGCGAGCTTCAGCGCGAACTGCAGCGCCTTGTCGGCGTTGGGGCTGAAGTCGGTCGGAACCAGAATGCGATTGATGAACCCCACGGATGCGCTCCTCGAGTCGGCTCGTTCGGCACTCGGCCGGGGCCGGACACCGACTCCGCTCGCCGAGGCCGCGCTTCATGCCTCACCGCATTCATTTTCGGCTCGATGGCCGACCGCCGTCAACGCATCCTCCCCCCGAGTGCCGCTTGCTTTCGTCGAACTCGGCAGGGCAGGGCGTGCGCAAGACTCAACCGACGAAACGACTCGTGCCTCAGGGAACTACCGCGACGTTCCCCCGTGCGAATCGGCGCGCCTCGCCACTCGGCGTACGACTCGGTGCCGCCTGGCGTCAGTCCTCACCCGCCGCCGGTTCGCCGAAACCACGGGCATCGACCACCGCGACTCGGTTCTCGATCTCGAGATCGGGAAAGGCGCGCCCCAGACGGCTCTGCAGGAGTGCCTTCAGGTAGAACGACGGGACCCGCCCCGTCAGGCTCAGTGTCCGCGCCGTCGCGCGCACCGCCACATCGCGCCACGCATGCCCCAACGGCATTTCCTCGTGCAGCAGCTCGTACGCCACCCGCTCGCAATGCTGCGCGAAGACTTCTTCGTAACGCTTCTCGCTCTGTCCGGAGCTCCGCTCCCTCGTCCGTTCGATGCTCGTGCGACTCATCGTTCTGCCCTCCTGAGGCTGGTCACGGGGACAGGCGATGGGAAACCTGCCCCACGCGGTTCAGGCTATCGCCCCTCGTCCCGAGCACCGCAACGGATTCCCGTTCGATCGGCGAATTGCTGGCAACCGCGACGAGAGCGGCGATCCGAGCGAGCGATGCCAGGACGAAGAACGCCCCCGTTACGGTCAGCAACGGGGGCGTTGGAGGGAGAGTTTGCGAGTCGGCTCGGCTCGGTCTTCGGCCGGCCGCGCAACCGCGAACGAAAGCGCCGTCGCGAACGGCAGCGCTGTCGCGATCACATGCCGGGACCGCCGGGCCCGCCCGGCCCGCCGCCGCCACCACCGGTCTGCCAGATCGGAACTTCCTTGACGTTGACCAGCACCTGCTCGTCTTCGAACAGGATCTGAGTCCGGATCTTCACGCCGTACTGACCGCCGCCGAAATCGGTTATGAACGCCGGATACTCCGCCGCCAGAAAGTCGTGATCGGTCCCGGTGATTCCGGAATGATCGAGATCGGGGTCGAGCGCGACGCCGTCGATCGGATCCCACGTCTCCTCGACATGGTTCCAGATATGGAAGTGGGCTTCGGTGCAGCCCCCCCCCTTCGCCAAATAGACGACCGACTCCATGATCCGCAGCACGCCGGTCGACTCGTTGAAGTACGTCGTCGAATCGGCGCTGGCGATGTCGCGCGCCTGGTGATTCGGAATCGTCGCGGGGGCCGGAAGCGTCACCGCCTTGTTGTGCGTCGTCGAGAGGCCGTTCACCGTCTTGACGATCGTCCCGGTGATGGTGAACGACGAAGCGGTCAGATCATAGGTTCCGCCGTTCTTCGTCTCCCACAGATTCTGCATCACCAGGTTCTGGTACAACGCCAAACCGTTGACCTTGCAAGTCACCTTCGATGCGCCGCCGACCTGGTCGGTCTTGTAGCGGATCGTCGACTCGATCTGGTAATCCGAACCGCCGCTCAGCGGTCTGGCGACCAGCGCCAGTTCGTGATAGATCGCGAACGAAGGAACGCCTCGCCCCTGTATGACCGTCGCTCCGGACGGTTGAGCCTCAGCGTGCTGAGCGTCGACCATCGCGAACCCGGCGATCAGCACGCCGCCGATCGCTTTCATCCATGCCGATCTGCTGAACATCCTTGTTCCCCTCGGTAGAAATGTCCCTGCCCTGACCACCCCTGTGTGACGGGGACTCGAGCGGGGCGGACGGTATCAACCGACCGAGGAGCGAACAAGATCGTTCGGCGACCGTCCGAGACGTTCCGAATCGAAAGAGAAGGGACCGGCGACGAGAGGCCGAACGAGGGCGGTCCCCCTTCGGTAGACGCGTCGCCTCGGTGTGGGCCCGCGTCGTCCCCGACGCGCGGCCGTGCGACAGCGGGCGGTCGCAACACTTCGGAGGTGCGATCGGCGTCGGAATCGCAAGCCCGCGGCTCGGGACGAGCCGGGGCTACGCCGGATACGAACCTGCCGACGACCTGACCAGCCCGAAGCGCAGCGCCGGAATCAGGCCCTTCGGAAACGCTGCGACCGGGGGCGGTCGCACGACGACAGAGGGTGCGACCGAGGTCGGTCGCACTACGGTAGACGCGCGGCCGTCGTTCGGTTCGGTTCAGCCGACGATCCGACTCGCTTCGCCCCACTTGCCGCCGAACACCGTCTCGTTCAGCGGACGACGGGTACGAGGGCCGCGGTCCCGTTCGGCGAGCCCCGCGTCGGCCGAGGCGGGATCGCCCGGATAGCCGACGGCAAAGGCGGTGACCGGATCGAAGCCGTCGGGAATCGCGTAGGTCTGGCGGACCTTCGACAGATTCACGCCCCCCATCTGATGAACGCTCAGCCCGAACGCCGTCGCCTGGGCACAGAGGTTTCCCATCGCCAGGCCGAGATCATGCTCGGCGACTCGGTTCGGACTTCCGTTGCGAGCGAAGCTTCGCGACACGACCGTGAACGCCAGCAGTCCGGCGTGCTTCGCCCATCCCTGATTCGCTTCCAGCAGACACCCGAGCGCCTGGTCGAACGCCGCTGCATCGGATCGCGACGCGACGATGAACCGCCACGGCTGCTCGTTGTAGCTGCTGGCAGCCCATCGAGCCGCCTCGAACAAGGCCTTGATCAGCTCGTCCGGAACCCCCTTGGGCGCGAGCACATACGGACTCCACCGCTCCGCCAACACCGGCAGGATCGGGACCGAAGTAACGGCGAGCTTTTCGTGAGGAGTCGGCATCGGAGTTCCGCGTTTCGTTCGGGCGACCAGGAATCCCGCTCTCCCTCGACTCCGCAGCGGAGCGATCGGGCGAGCGGAGCCGCATTCTTGGAGCGCGCGGCGGAAGGCGACAAGCCCCCGGCGATCGGTGTCCGGGCAGCGCCAGGGAATCGATGCGGCCGACGAGTCGACCGAGACTGCCGAAACGCCGTCGCTTCTCGCGACATACCGAGTCGCGTCGTTTGTCGGATCCGCTCCATCTGACACCCCCGTTCGACCCGAGGGTCGAATTCCGACTCGGCACCGCGCGCTCCGGGGACTGCCGGCCTGTCCGAGGCTGTCCTAGAATCCGAGCCGCTTCGAGTCGGATCGTCGCGCTCGACGACCGCGCCGACAACGCCAGGAGGGGTCCCGATGAGCGATCGCCCGTTCGTCCATCTGCATTGCCACAGCCACTACAGTCTGTTGGACGGAGCGGGAGCGATTCCGAAGCTGGTCGAGCGAGCCAAGGAGCACGGCATGAACGCGCTCGCGCTCACCGACCACGGCAACCTGCACGGGGCGCTCGAGTTCTACAAGACGGCCAAGGGAGCCGGGCTCAACCCGATCATCGGCTACGAGGCGTACATCGCGCCGGGGAGTCGATTCGACAAGAGCGCCGGCCGGATGAAGGACTCGTCCTACCACCTGACGCTCCTGTGTCAGAACAAGACCGGGTTCCGCAACCTGGTCAAGCTCGCCTCCGCCGCCAGTCTCGAAGGGTTCTACTTCAAGCCGCGGATCGACAAGGAGATCCTCGAAGCGCACAGCGAGGGGATCATCTGTCTGAGCGGTTGCGTGTCGAGCGAGCTCAGCCAAGCACTGCTGCGCGGCGACGCGTCGTCGATGGACGATCACCTGGCCAAGGCGGCCGAGGTGGCGGAGTGGTTCCGCTCGGTCTTCGGCGATCGGTACTTCCTCGAGATCATGAACAACGGCGTCGAGATCCAGCGGATCGCGCTCGAAGGTTGCGTCGACCTGTCCCGCAAGGTCGGCATCCCGCTGGTCGCCACCAGCGACTGTCATTACGTCGACCCGCAGGATGCCGAAGCACAGGACGTGATGCTCTGCATCAACACCGGGAAGTTCCGGACCGATCCGTCGCGCATGCGGATGGACGGTCGCGAGTACTACCTGCGCAGCCCCGAACAGATGTACGCGAAGTTCGAGGGGCTCGAAGACGCCGTGGCGCGCAGCCAGCAGATCGCCGACACCGTCGACATCGACCTGGAACTCGGCAAGCGGCACTTCCCCGTCTATGCCGTTCCCGACGGCGGGACTCCCGAGGAGTACCTGCGCGAGCTCTGCGTACGCGGCCTGCTCGAACGGTACGAGGGGAACGACGAGATGGCTCCCGGAGGCCAGCTCGCGCAGGTCGTGCTCGATCGACTGGAACGGGAACTCGGAGTCATCAACAAGCTCGGCTTCCCGAACTACTTCCTGATCGTCTGGGATTTCGTCAACGAGGCGCGGCGCCAGGGGATCCCGGCGACGGCGAGAGGTTCGGGAGTCGGCGCGCTCGTCTGCTACGCGCTCTACCTGAGTCACGTCTGTCCGATCCGCTACGACCTGCTCTTCGAACGGTTCCTGGACGAGAACCGGATCGAGGCGCCCGATATCGACATCGACTTCTGCAAGGAGCGGCGCGGCGACGTCATCCGCTACGTCAAGGAGAAGTACGGCGATGAGAACGTCGCTCAGATCGGCACCTTCGGCACCCTCGCGGCCCGCGCCGCGGTCAAGGACGTCGGTCGCGCGCTCGGCCTGCCGCTGGCTCGCGTCGCCGAGATCACGTCGATGATTCCCGAGGAGCTCGGGATCGAGCTGGACGACGCGATCGAGAAGAGCGCCGATCTGCGCAAGGCGTACGAAGCAGATCCCGAGGTGGGCGAGCTGCTCGATCTGGCTCGCGCCATCGAAGGGCTCGCGCGGAACGTCGGCACGCACGCCGCCGCGGTCGTGATCAGCGACCGACCGCTGACCGAGTACGTTCCGCTGACGCGCGTCTCGGGCAAGGACGACGTCATCACGCAGTGGTCGATGGGGGACGTCGAGGCGG
>CAZZBI010000277.1:0-4551 GCA_964652385.1 uncultured Pirellulaceae bacterium
CGCCGCAGGTCTCGCGGCTGTTCGATCGCCTGGACCTGCTCCGAAGCCGCGGGACGGCGATGATCTACGTCAGCCATCGACTGGACGAGATCCGTCGCATCGCCGACCGGGTCGCGATCCTGCGCGACGGGATCGTCACCGACTCGGGAGCGGCAAACGAGTTCGACGTCGAGCGGGCCGTCCAGGCGATGAGCGGACGGAACGACCGCGCCGCATCGACCGTGATCGTCCCCGGCGCGAACGAGCGATCGCCGGGAGAGACGCGCGACGAACCTGCCGACGATCGATTCGCCGACCGTCCGTTGCTGCTCGACGTGCGTCGACTGAGTTCTCCGCCGCGCGTCCGGCAAGTCGACCTGCAGGTTCGCGCCGGCGAGATCGTCGGCATCGCAGGACTCGTCGGCTCGGGGCGGACCGAAACGTTGCGGGCGATCTTCGGAGCGGATCGAGCGCGGCGGGGGAGCGTCCGGATCGCCGGTCGCCCGGGAGAGCGACCGTTGGGATCGCCCAGCGCCGCGGTTCGCGCCGGACTCGGCATGGTCCCCGAGGATCGTCGCGCGGAAGGCCTGCTGCTTCCGGCATCGATCACCGACAACGTGACGCTCGGCAGGACCGAGCCGGGAGAATCCCTCTTCGGTTGGCTGCGTTTCGCTCGCCGTCGCCACGCGGTGACCCGAGCGGTCGAGCGGACCGACGTCCGCTGTCGCGACGTCGATCAGGCGGTCGTCGAACTGAGCGGAGGGAACCAGCAGAAGGTGCTGGTGTCGCGTTGGCTCAGGCACGAGGCTCGCATCCTGCTGGTCGACGAACCGACTCGCGGGATCGACGTCGATGCCAAGCGGTCGCTGCATCGCGTACTGCGCGATTGGGTCGGCGACGATCGAGGGCTGGTCGTCGTCTCGAGCGATCTGGACGAGCTGTTCGAATTGGCCGACACGATCGTCGTGATGGTCGAGGGGCGAACGGTCCTGAGCGCACCGCGCCGCTCGATCGACCCGCGATCGCTGCTCGAGCGAGCGATCGAAGTGGCCGAAGAGGAACGCGAAAACGAACGGCAGCGTGGAGGGGACGGCGATGGAAGAATCTCGGCCGACCGAACGGACGACGGCCCTTCCGAACGGACAGGCGATCGGACCGAACGGACAGGCGACGATCGAGCGGACCGAAGCATCGTCCGAGGGTGCCGAGACGTTTCGCGGGAGCGGTCGCCGCTGGGCCGGTTGGATCGACCTGATCGGCCTGACGATCTCGATCGGGGCGCTCGTACTGGTGATCGGCGCGCTGCAACCGCGGTTCCTCTCGAGCGATCAATGGTCGTCGATCGCCAACCAGATCCCCGAGCTGCTGGTGATCGTCATCGGCATGACGCTCGTGCTGATCGTCGGCGGGATCGACCTGTCGGTCGGCTCGGTGATGGCGCTGTCGAGCGCCGTGATCGGCGTGCTGCTCGAACGCGGACTCGGCTTGGCGATCGCGGTTCCGGCGGGGATCGCGGCAGGAGCGGCGTGCGGCGCGATCAACGGCGGCATCTCGATCGGCCTGCGCGTGCCGTCGTTCATCGTGACGCTCGGCATGCTGCAGGGCGCGCGCGGACTCGCCTATCTGCTGACCGACTCGCAGACGATCTACCTGGGGAAGAAGATCGGAACGATCGCCGGACCGCTCCCCGGCGTCGGCGTCTCGACCGCGTTCCTCGTCGCCTTGCTGCTGGCGATCGCCGCTCAACTGTTGCTCGGTCGAACCGTGCTCGGCCGGCATCTGGTGGCGATCGGAACCAACGAAGGAGCGGTTCGTCTGTCGGGGATCCGCGTCTGGCCGGCGAAACTCTTCCCGTTCGTGCTGGTCGGCGCGATGGCCGGGCTCGCCGGTTGGTTCTCGTCGGCTCGTCTGTCGTCGGTCAATCCGAACGAAGGGAACGGGATCGAGCTGTCGGCGATCGCGGCGGTCGTGATCGGCGGAACGAGTCTGATGGGAGGTCGCGGTTCGGTCACGGCGAGCTTCCTGGGGGTGGTGCTCGTGGCGGTCCTGACCAGCGGGCTGGCATCGCTCAACGTCAGCGAGCCGTACAAGCTGCTGATCACCGGCGGAGTGATCGTCGCGGCCGTGCTGGTCGACGTGCTTCGGCGCCGCGAGCCGCGCTGACGAGGTCGGAGGCCCGCGAAACACCGGCGGTGGCGGAATCGTCGAGGCGTTCGCCAAGTTCCGAGGGGGATCGTCCCCTGATACGATCAGGAGACCTCGAGGGGAACGGCGGATGGTTCGTCGGTGAACGCCGCGGCTCCTCGAACTGCCTCGGCACTCCGACGTGACGCACTCATGGACGACATCGCCCGCAAGCTGCTCGACGATCTTCTCGCCACCCCCGGCACCTCGGGCTACGAAGAACGGGTGCAACAGGTGGTCCGCGACTTCCTGACGCCGCTGGCGGATCGGATCGAAACCGACGTGCACGGGAACGTCATCGCGCTCAAGAATCCCGAAGCGCCGCATCGGATCCTGATCGACGCTCATTGCGATCAGATCGGCCTGCTCGTCTCGCACATCGACGACTCGGGCTTTCTCTTCTTCCAGACGGTCGGCGGCTGGGACCCGCAGCAACTGGTCGGCCAGCAGGTCATCGTCGGAACCGCGAGCGAAACGATTCCCGGAGTCATCTCGCGCAAGGCGATCCACCTGCTCGAGGACTCCGAGCGGAATCAGGTGGTGAAGCTCCCCGATCTCTGGATCGACATCGGTGCGTCGAGCGGCACCGAAGCGCGCGAGCGGGTCCGAGTCGGCGATCCGGTCACGCTCCGCCCCGGTTACGTGCCGCTGATGAATCGACGGATCGCCGGACCGGCGATGGATGACCGAGTCGGTCTGTGGGTGGCGCTGGAGAGTTTCCGGCGCTGCGCCGACGTGCGCCCTCCGTGCTGCATCGTCGTCGTCTCGGCCGTGCAGGAGGAGATCGGTCTGCGCGGCGCGAAGACCGCCGCCTATTCGGTCGATCCGCATGTCGGCATCGCTCTCGAGGTGACGCACGCGACCGATTGTCCGTCGGTCGACAAGCGACAGCAGGGGGATCTGCGAGTCGGCAACGGGCCGGTCGTCTTCCGAGGTCCGAACATGAACCCCAAGGTCTTTGCGGCGCTCGAACGCTCGGCGACGCTGACCAACACGCGGATGCAGGTCGCCGCGTGCGGTCGAGCCGCTCCGAACGATTCCAACTCGATCCAGGTCAGCCGCGCGGGGGTCGCGACCGGTCTGATCTCGATCCCGAACCGCTACATGCACAGCGGCGTCGAACTCGTCTCGCTCGACGACTTGGAAGGGGCGGCGACGATGCTCTCCCACTTCCTGACGACGACGCCGGCCGATGCCGACTGGACCCCCTGATCGCCGACGGCCCCCGGCGGCTTCGCACCTCGACCTGTCCGCCCCTACCACCACCACCGAGAGCCATTCGATGTCCCGCTCGCTCCCCCGTACGCTGCTGGCCGCGTTGCTCGTCGCGCTCCCCTGGTCGTTGCGGCCGATCGACGCCTCGGCTCAACAGCCGCTCGTTCCGCCGGCGCGGGATCCGGTCCGCCTGATCTTCGATACCGACATCGGCAACGATGTCGACGATGCGTTGGCGCTCGGCGTGATCCACGCGCTCCAGTCGCGGCGCGAATGCCGTCTGCTCGGCGTGACGATCACCAAGGACCATGATGACGCGGCGCGTCTGGTCGACGCGATCGACACGTTCTACGGTCGAGGAAACATCCCGATCGGCGTCTGTCGTTCGGGAGTGACGCCGGAACAGGGGAGCTTCCTGCCGCTGGCTCAGGTGCGCGACGGCGATTCGCTGCGATACCCGCGCGACGTCGAAGACGTATCGCAGCTCCCCGATGCCGTCACGCTCCTGCGCCGTCTGCTGTCCGAGTCGCCCGACGGTTCGGTGACGATCGCTCAGGTCGGTTTCTCGACCAACCTGGCGAAGCTGCTCGATTCTCCGGCGGACGACTTCGGGCCGGCCGGTCCCGAACTGGTCGCGCAGAAGGTCAAACTGCTGAGCCTGATGTTCGGTGCGTTCGCGCCGATCGACGGGGGCGATCACCGCGAATACAACGTCGTGATGGACCTACCGGCGTCGCAGCGACTGGTCGAGCGATGGCCGACCGAGATGATCTTCAGCGGCTTCGAGATCGGGCTGACGATCACCTACCCGGCACAAAGCATTCTCGAAGACTTCGGTTACGTGCCGCATCATCCGTTGGCCGAGGCGTATCAGCTGTACCTGCCGACGCCGCACGAGCGACCGAACTGGGATCTGACCAGCGTTCTCTACGCGGTCCGTCCCACGCGCGACTACTTCACGCTGTCGGAGCCGGGGACGGTCACCGTCGACGAGAACGGCGTCACGCGTCACGTCGCCGACCCGGCCGGCAAGCATCGCTACCTGATCGTCGACGATCGCCAACGGGCTCAGGTGCGCGAGTCGTTGGCGGTCCTCGCTTCGCAGCCTCCCGATGTGCGCCGTCGCAATCGCGGAGCGGGAGGAGCGATCCGCCAGGCGCCTCGTCAGAGTGA
>CAZZBI010000277.1:4561-7384 GCA_964652385.1 uncultured Pirellulaceae bacterium
TGACGGAGAGCGTCCGTGAGCGGCGACGCCGCGCAGCCGGAGCGGCCGGTTCGAGTCGTCGTCGTCGGCTCGATCAACATGGATCTGGTCGTCCGCCTGGAACGACTCCCGGCGCCCGGCCAGACCCTGTTCGGTCGCGAACTGATCGAGATCCCGGGAGGCAAGGGGGCGAATCAGGCGGTCGCCGCGGCGCGGATGGGAGCGGTCACGTCGATGGTCGGGCGAGTCGGCGACGACGCGTACGGCGGTTCGCTCCGCGCGGCGCTGAGCGCGGCCGGAGTCGACGTGACGCAGGTGACGACGACGCCCGGATCGAGCGGGCTGGCGCTCATCACGGTCGACGATACCGGCGAGAACTCGATCGTGATCCTGCCCGGAGCCAACGGCGCAGTCGGCCCCGAAGACGTGGCCGCTGCCGAGCGGACGATCGCGGCGGCCGACGTGATGTTGTTGCAGCTCGAGATTCCGCTGGCGGCCGTTCGGGCCGCGATCGCGGCAGCCAAGCGTCACCGCGTCCGCGTGCTGCTCGATCCGGCTCCGGCGATCGCCGATCTGCAACTCGACTGGTCCGGCATCGATCGATTGTGTCCGAACGAGACGGAGCTCGCGCTGCTGCTGGGCCGGGATCCGTCGGATCTGATCGCCACCGGCGAACTCGGCTCGCACGACTTGCTGACGGCGGGAGCGGTCGGCCTGGCCGCTCGCGGCGTCGGGCGAGTCGTCGTGACGCTCGGAGCGGCCGGCGCGATGTCGGTCGGCGCCGACGGCTCGGCGATCGAAGTACCGGCGTTTGCGATCGATGTCGTCGATTCGACCGCCGCCGGCGATGCGTTTCGCGGCGCGCTCGCCGTGGCGTTGGCCGAAGGGCGCTCCGAAACGGAGAGCCTGCGGCTGGCGGCCGCGGCCGGCGCTCTCGCCGCGTCGTCGCTCGGTGCCCAACCCTCCCTTCCCGCGCGATCCTCGGTCGAGCGCCTCGCCGCCTCTCGACTTCCCGATCGTTCGATCGATTGAGCGATCGCCTGGAGTCCGGCGAACCGCACACTCCCCCCACCGAATCCCCGCTCATCATTCCGGAGATCTGCCGATGCCTCGTCCGCTCCCCTCGATTCGCGCGATGTCGCTCCTGGCGTTTCGCAGTTGCCTCATGGCGCTGGCCGTTTCGATGACCGGCTGCACGGGTTCCGGTGAGAACGCAGCCAAGACCGATGCAGGGAGTTCCGCCGGCGGCGATCCGAGCGGCAAGCCGCGAATCGCCTTGATCATGAAGAGCCTGGCGAACGAGTTCTTCGCGACGATGGCCAGCGGCGCCGAAGCACATCAAGCCGCCTCGGACGGGAAGTTCGAACTGATCGTCAACGGAATCAAGGACGAACGCGATCTGGGGCGCCAGGTCGCGCTCGTCGAAGAAGCGATGGCGCAGAAGGTCGACGCGATCGTCATCGCTCCGGCCGACTCCAAGGCGCTCGTTCCGGTCCTGAAACGAGCGATGGACGCGGGGATCGTCGTCGTCAACATCGACAACCGCCTGGATGCGGACGTGCTGGCCGAAGAAGGGGCCTCGATTCCGTTCGTCGGTCCTGACAATCGAGCCGGGGCGCGGCGAGTCGGCGATGCATTGGTGGCGACGCTCGCGGCAGGCGATCAGGTCGCGATCCTGGAAGGGATCACCACGTCGTTCAACGGTCAGCAGCGAAAGCTCGGCTTCGAAGAGGCGTTGCAGGCAGGCGGGATCGAGATCGTCGCGTCCCAATCGGCCGAATGGGAAACGTCCAAGGCGGACGCGATCGTCCGAGCGCTGCTGATCAGCCATCCCGAGCTCGATGCGATCGTCGCCTGCAACGACAGCATGGCGCTCGGCGCGCTGGCCGCGGTCCGCAACGCCGGACAGGAAGGGAAGATCAAGATCGTCGGTTTCGACAACATCACCGCGGTCCGCGAAGCGATTCGCGCCGGCGAGATCCTGGCGACCGCCGATCAGCACGGCGACCAGCTGGCGGTCTACGGCATCGACGTCGCGCTGCAGATTCTCGGCGGCGAAACGGCGACGGAAGACCGCGAGACGCCGGTCGATCTGATCACGGCGCTGGAGCTGACCGCGGAACCGAACTGAAAGCAAGCCGCGCCGGAAAGATGACGCGACCGGTCGCCCACCGGGGACGTTCTGGGGTACACCACGCCGCGAAACTCGGTGACCTCGGTGAGCTCTGTGGTAAGAAAGGTGATTCAAACTACCGAGGTCATGGAGGGCGCGGAGGGCCCCTGCGCTTGGCGCTACGGGCTGGGAGACGCAGAGGTGCCGAGGGCATCGAGGGCACGGAGGGCGCGGAGGACCCCTGCGCTTGGCGCTACGGGCTGGGAGACGCGGAGGTGCCGAGGGCATCGAGGGCGCGGAGGGCCCCTGCGCTTGGCGCTACGGGCTGGGAGACACGGAGGGGCCGAGGGCATCGAGGGCGCGGAGGGCACGGAGGACCCCTGCGCTTGGCGCTACGGGCTGGGAGACGCGGAGGTGCCGAGGGCATCGAGGGGTCGGAGGGCCCCTGCGCTTGGCGCTTCAGGCTGCGAGGCACGGCAGGGGCCGAGGTTACCGAGTGGAGGATGACGGCGCGATCCCCGTTGGCCTCGTCAAGTACCGAGCAGCTCGCGCAGCACGATTCCCTTGTCGGTCAGCGTCATCGGACGGCCGATCGGAGTCATCATTTCGGTCGCCGGATCGATCCCCAGTGCGGTCAGGATCGTGGCGTGCAGATCCTGCACGGTGACCGGTCCTTCGAGATCGAGTTCCGGGTGCTCAGGGTCGAGTTTCGGTCGCGGTGAGGTCTGACC
>CAZZBI010000278.1:0-7344 GCA_964652385.1 uncultured Pirellulaceae bacterium
GAGCGTGCTGATGGCACGACGATTGGTCGAGGCGGGGGTGACGCTCGTGCAGGTCAACTGGTTCCGCGGAGCCGACGAGCCCCCGGATGCTCCGTGCTGGGACAGTCACGCGCGCGAGACGCAGCGGCTGAAGGAGAATCTCGGCCCGCCGTTCGATCAGGCGTTCGCGACGCTGATCGAAGATCTCGAAGAGCGCGGGATGCTCGACGAGACGTTGGTGGTGGCGATGGCCGAGTTCGGTCGGACGCCGAAGTTCAACGCCCAAGGGGGGCGCGATCACTGGGGGCATGTCTTCTCGATGGCGATGGCAGGCGGGGGCGTGCGCGGCGGAACGGTGCACGGCGCCTCGGATAACCAGGGTGCCTTCCCGATCGAAGGACTCGTCGGCCCGGCCGACGTCGCCGCCACGATCTTCCATTCGCTCGGCTACGCTCCCGACACCGAAATCCGCGACGTGCTCGATCGCCCCCTGCCGATCAGCCGCGGCCAAGTGATCCGCAGCATCCTCGGCTGACAGGGCCGTCCTGCGATTGCCGTAGTGCGACCGACCCCGGTCGCACCGAGTTGCCGTAGTGCGACCGACCCCGGTCGCACCGATTTGCCGTAGTGCGACCGACCCCGGTCGCACCGGCTTGACGGTCGGCACCCGACGTAGCCCCGGCTCGTCCCGAGCCGCGGGAGCGCGACGACGACACCGATCACGTTGCGAAGCTCCTCGATCACGCGCTGCTGCACCGCCGCGCGTCGAGGACGACGCGGGCCAACGCAACCGCAGCGCTTTCGCCGTGCGCCCGATGTCCTCCGTACCGGCTGAGCCTCACCCCGGTACCGTGCCCTCGATCGCACGAGCTGTTTCGCCCTGACCGACCAGGAGACGACGACGGATGCGTCACCACCGATTTCGGGATCTCGTCCGTTCTCTCGGCGTCTTGCTCGGCCTTGTCGTGTCCGTCGCGGCTCAAGAGCGTCTTGACCCGCGACTCTTCGAGGTGCCGAGGATCGAATCGAGTTGGACCGACCTGACCGACGGCATCGATTCGGCCGAAGCGTGGGGCGAGCGGCGGGAAGTGCTGAAGCGACGGTTCCTGGAGCTGATCCGCGACGATGCGAAGCCGGAGCGCGTGCCGCTCGAACTTCGCTACGAGGAATCGGTACCGGTCGATGGTCTCTACGTCCGCCATCGCATCACGTACGCGGTCGAACGGGACGAGCGGGCCACGGCCTATCTCGGCGTGCCGATCGCGGCGAGCGAGGCTCGGTCGACTCCGGCGATCGTCGCGCTGCACGGCACTCATCCGCGCGGCATCGAACAGGCGGCAGGGCTCGACGAGGATCCGAGCAAGGCGTATCTCGACCATCTCTGCCGCCGCGGCTACGTCGTCATCGCGCCGGAGCACTTCGTGTCGGGAGGTCGGACTCCGCCGCTCGGCGCCTACGACACGACCGCCTTTCACCAGCGTCATCCCGAATGGACGAGCGTCGGCAAGTTCACCTTCGAGCATGCGATCGCGATCGACGTGCTCGAGACGGTCGAGCAGGTCGATCCGGATCGGATCGGCGCGATGGGGCATTCGCTCGGAGGGCAGGGGACGATCTTTCTGGCGGCATACGACGAGCGGATCAAGGCAGCCGCCGACAACTGCGCGGCGGCGTTCTTTCGCCACAATCCCGATGTTCTCGAATGGTCGCGCGATCGGTGGTACGTCTACTTCCGGCCGATTCGTGCCGGGCTGCTCGAGCAGCGGATGCCGCCGATCGACTTTCACGAGATCATGGCGCTCGTCGCACCGCGAGCGTTCCTGGACGTCTCGGCACTCGACGACGGCCATCGCGGCACGCAGCGACAGCGGGTGCTGATGCTGATGGAAGTGGCCGAGATCTGGCGAGTCCTCGATGCCGACGACGAGTTCGCCTTCTTCGTGCACGGCCAAGGGCACTCGGTCCCGGCCGAGACGCGAGCGCTGATCTACACCTGGCTGGACGAACGCCTGAAGCCCCGCTCCGCACCGTAGCGAAACAACTGCGCCCCGTGGCTCCGCCCCCTCAGCGCCTCCGTGAGAACCACGCCCGCTCCGTGCCTCACTCCTCCCCATGTGACTCTCGGCGACTCGGTGCCTCCTCGGCCCCTTGGCGTCTCTCGTCACAGTGCCTCAAGCGTCGTAGTACAGGCAGAACTCGTACGGGTGCGGTCGCATGTCGACCTCGCGCACCTCGTGCTTGCGCTTCGAGTCGATCCACATCCGGATGACGTCCTCGGTGAAGACGTCGCCGCGCAGCAGAAAGTCGTGATCGGCCTCGAGCGCGGAGAGTGCCTGATCGAGCGATTTCGGAGTCGTCGGGACCTTGGCCAGCGTCTCGGCGGGCAGGTCGTAGATGTTCTTGTCGAGCGGCTCGCCGGGATGCCGCTTGTTCCGGATGCCGTCGATCGCCGCCATCAGGATCGCGGCGAAGGTCAGATAGGGATTGCAGGTCGGATCGGGGCAGCGGAACTCGATCCGCTTCGCCGCCGGATTCTGACTGACGACCGGAATGCGCAGTGCGGCGGAGCGGTTCCGCTGGCTGTAGGCCAGGTTGATCGGCGCCTCGAAGCCCGGCACCAGTCGCTTGTAGCTGTTGGTCGTCGGGTTCGAGAACGCGAGGATCGCCGCGGCATGCTGCAGGATCCCGCCGACCGCGTACATCGCCAGATCGCTGAGTCCCGCGTAGCCGGGACCGGCGAACAGCGGCTGGCCGTCCTTCCAGAGCGAGAAGTGGACGTGCATGCCGGAGCCGGCATCGCCGAAGAGCGGTTTGGGCATGAAGGTCGCCGTCATCCCGGCTCGCCACGCGACGTTTCGGACGACGTGCTTGTAGATCATCATCTGGTCGGCCACTCGGACCAGATCGCGATACTCGATGTCGATCTCGCACTGTCCCGCGGTCGCCGCCTCGTGATGATGCGCCTCGACCTTCAAACCCGCTTCGGTCAGCGCCCGCATCATCTCGTTGCGCAGATCCATCAGATGATCGTGCGGCGGGACCGGCAGATAGCCGTCCTTGTGCCGGATCTTGTAGCCGCGGTTGCCGCCGTTCGGGCCGGAGTTCCCCGGAGTCGCACCGCCGAATCCGGCCGCGCCGTTCCCTCGGTTCCAGACCGCTTCGCGACTGTCGACGCGGAAATGCGCCTCATGCGCGCTCTGATCGAAGCTGACCGAATCGAAGACGAAGAACTCCGCTTCGGGGCCGAAGTGCGCGGTATCGGCGATCGACGTGCTGAGCAGGTAGTTGACCGCCTTGCGCGCGACGTTGCGGGGATCGCGACTGTAGTCCTCGCGCGTCAGCGGATCGAGGATGTTCCCGATCAGCACCATCGTCGGCGTTTCGGGAAAGGGATCGAAGAACGCGGTACCGGGCTGCGGAACGATCAGCATGTCGCTCTCGTTCACCACCTGCCAGCCGCGGACCGCCGAGCCGTCGAAACCGAGCCCGTCCTCGAAGACTTCTTCGGTCAGCCGATCGACGGGGATCGTCAGATGCAGAAATCGCCCGGGGAAGTCGGTGAACCGCAGGTCGACCGCCTTCACGTCCTTCTCGCGGCAGAGGGCGAGCACTTCCTTGGGAGTCATCAGCGGGGCATCCCGACGAGAACGATCGCCGCGCTCCGATCCGCCACGACCTCCTTCGGTCGCCGCTCGGAGCTGCGCGAGCGACCGCTGGACCGGCCGCTCGTTCCTTCGCGACGCACAGCCTAATCGCCCCGGCCTCGCCGCGCAAGACTGCCTCGCCCCGTCCGATCTCCGCCCGCAAGGCCCCCGGTCGCCCCCTCGGGTCCCTTCTCACGGCAACTTCCCTTCCGCTGCGCTCCCGGATCGGATTCTCGCACCGCCGACATCACCCCTCGGGGCTCGTATCCGACGCGGCGACGCTTTCTCGACGGGCGGTCCCCGCCCGGAAATCTCCCGGTTATCATGCCCCCTTCGGCACGTGACGATGGCGAGTCGCCAGACGGACTCGCGAACCATTCATGCTTCGAGGATCGGGCGATGGCGGCAACTTGGCAGGGGGTCTTTCCGGCGGTCACGACTCAGTTCCGCGAGGATCAGTCGCTCGACCTCGACGCGACGGCGCGGCATCACCAGGCGCTGATCGACTCGGGAATCGCCGGCCTGGTCGTCTGCGGATCGCTCGGCGAGAACCAGACGATGACCCATGCCGAGAAGCTGTCGGTCGTCGAGACGGCGGTCAAGGTCGCGGCCGGTCGGATCCCGGTGCTGACGGGCGTCGCCGAGTCGAGCACGCGCGCGGCGGTCGACTATGTCCGCGAAGCCGAGAAGCGAGGGGCGTCGGGGCTGATGATCATGCCCCCGATGGTCTACAAGGCGGACAAGGCCGAAGCGCACGAGTACTTCCGCACGGTCGGCGGCGCGGTGAGCATTCCGTGGATGCTCTACAACAATCCGGTCGGCTACACGGTCGACATCACTCCCGAGCAGTTGGTCGAACTGAGCGACGTCGCGAATCTGGTCGCCGTCAAGGAGAGCTCGGCGAACACGCGGCGCATCATCGAGATCCGCCAGCTGCTGGGCGATCGCCTGGCCCTCTTCGCCGGCGTCGACGATCTGATCATGGAATCGTCGGTGCTCGGCATCGACGGTTGGGTGGCCGGCTCGGGGATCGCCTTCCCCGCCGAGAACCAGCGACTGTGGGATCTGCTCCGCGCCGAGCGCTACGGCGAAGCGCGCGAGCTGTATCGCTGGTTCCAGCCGCTGATGAAGCTCGACACCGACCTGAAGTTCGTGCAGTACATCAAGCTCGCCGTGCAGGAAGCGGGACTCGGCAAGGAATGGGTCCGCGCTCCGCGCAAGGTCCTCTCGGGAGCCGAGCGGCAGCGCGTGATGGCCATCATCCGCAAGGGGCTCGACGAGCGGCCGAAGCTCTGAAGCATCGGCGATTCGCGCGGAACGAGCCGCACGCTCCGAACGTCTCGGCCTCCGAACCCCTCGGCCCGCCGATGTCGCGGCTCGCCCCGACGGCCCCCGCTGGCACGATTCTTTCCGATGATGCGTGCGGTCGCCTCACACGAATGTCGCTCCCGATGACTCAGGTCAAGTACGTCGACAGTCATACCGCCGGCGAACCGACGCGCGTCATCGTGTCGGGAGCTCCGAACCTCGGCGACGGACCGATGTCCGAGCGCCTGAAGCGATTTCGCGACGAGCACGATCGCTTCCGCTCGGCGGTCGTCAACGAACCGCGCGGCTCCGACGTTCTGGTCGGTGCCTTGCTGTGCGAGCCGTCCGATCGGTCATGCGTCGCCGGAACGATCTTCTTCAACAACGTCGGCTACCTCGGCGGGTGCGGTCACGGCACGATCGGCCTCGTCGCCACCCTCCGGCATCTCGGCCGGATCGACGTCGGTGTGCATCGGATCGAAACGCCGGTCGGAGTCGTCACGGCGACGCTCGCTGCCGACGGATCGGTCGCCCTCGAGAACGTGCCGAGCTGGCGTCAGGCCAAGGGAGTGCGGATCGACGTCCCGGGAATCGGGCCGGTCGTCGGCGACGTCGCCTGGGGAGGGAACTGGTTCTTCCTGGTCGACGCCGATGCGATGGCGATCGACGTCGACCATGTCGAACGGCTGACGGAGTACGCCTGGGCTGTCCGTCAGGCGGTCAACGAGCAAGGTTATCCCGACGTCGATCATGTCGAGCTGTTCGGACGGCCGGGAGCTGCCGACGCCGACAGCCGCAACTTCGTCCTCTGCCCCGGCAAGGCGTACGATCGTTCGCCGTGCGGTACCGGCACCTCGGCGAAACTCGCCTGTCTGGCCGCCGACGGCAAGCTGGCCGAAGGGGCATCGTGGGTCCAGGAATCGGTCGTCGGCACGCGGTTCGTCGGCAGCTACCGACGGCTGGACGGTCCCGACGCGAAGATCGCGCCGACCATCGTCGGTCGCGCCTGGGTCAACGCCGAGGGGACGATGATCTTCGCTCCGGACGATCCGTTCGCCTGGGGCATCCGCGGTCGCTAGTCGGGAGGTTCGACGCGTGAGCGAGCGAGTCGTCGTGGTCGGCGGCGGAGTGATCGGCCTGTGCATCGCGCACGAGGCGTCGCGGCGCGGCCTGGCGGTCACCGTCGTCGAGCGGAAACCGGCGCGGCGCGACGGATGCTCGTTCGGCAATGCGGGGATGATCGTCCCCAGTCACGTCGTGCCGCTCGCAGCCCCCGGAGTCGTCGGTCAGGGGCTGCGCTGGATGTGGAACCCCGAATCGCCGTTCCGCATCCGTCCCCGGTTCTCTCCCGAGCTCTTCGCGTGGGGCCTGAAGTTCTGGCGCAGCGCCAACCGGAAGCATGTCGAGCGGAGCGGCCCGCTGCTGTGCGATCTGCATCTGGCGAGTCGCCGGACGTACGAGGAGCTGGTCGAGCAGGTCGGCGACTTCGGTCTGGTAACGCGCGGTCTGCTGATGCTTTGCACGACCGCTGAGGCGTTCGACGAAGAGGCGCATGCGGCGGCCGATGCGCAGCGACTGGGACTTCAGGCGGACGTGCTCGATCCGAAGGCCGCCGCCGCTCTCGATCCCGGCGTGACGATGTCGATCGTCGGCGCGATCCATCATCGGGACGATCGGCACTTCGATCCGTCGCGCTTCATGGCGCTGCTGCAGCAGCGGGCGGAGGCGTCGGGAGTCGACTTTCGCTTCGAGCATGAACTGACCGGTTGGCTCCGCAGCGGCCGGCGGATCGAAGGGATCGCGACGAATCGAGGCGAGATCCGCGGCGACCGGTTCGTCATCGCCGGCGGCAGCTGGTCGCCGGTCGTGGCTCGGCAACTCGGACTGAAGGTCCCCTTGCAGGCGGGCAAGGGGTACTCGCTGACGGTCGCTCGGCCGCGTCAGTTGCCGCGGCTCTGCTCGATCCTGACCGAAGCGCGAGTCGCGGTGACGCCGCTCGGCGAGGCGCTCCGGTTCGGAGGGACGATGGAGATTGCGGGGCGCGACGAATCGATCTCGCCGCGGCGCGTCCGCGGGATCGTGAAGTCGATCCCCAAGTACTTCCCGGAGTTCCGGACCGACGACTTCGACGGGATCGAACCGTGGGTCGGACTTCGACCGGTTTCGCCCGACGGTCTGCCGTATCTCGGAGCGGCGCCGAACTGGCAGAACCTGATCGTCGCGACCGGACACGCGATGATGGGGATGAGTCTTGCACCGATCACCGGCCGCCTGGTCGGTCAGCTGCTGACGGGCGAGCGTCCCGAGATCGACCTCTCGCTCCTCCGCCCCGAACGTTTCGGCTGAACGAGTATCCGACGTAGGCCCGCGTCGTCCCCGACGCGCGGCCGTGCGACTCCGGGCGTTCGACAAG
>CAZZBI010000279.1:0-6525 GCA_964652385.1 uncultured Pirellulaceae bacterium
CCGCCGGCCGATCGGATCGATCCGCCGATGGTCCGCTCGGGAATCGAACTCGACGGTCGCCTGGATGAACCGGTCTGGCAACAGGCGATCGATGAAGGGCGACACGCGGCGCTGCGAGCCGACGACTCGACGCGCGGCGGCGCGACGACCGTCGTCATCGCGCGCGACGACGAGTTCTTGTACTTGGCCGCGACCTGTCGCAAGTACGACGATCTGGCCTATCCGCCCGCCCCCGGACCGCGGTTGCGCGACGAACGTCCCGGAGAGGTCGATCATCTGGTCTTTCGGATCGATGCCGATCGGGATCACCGGATCGCCTACGTGCTCAAGGTCGATCACCGCGGACGAGTCTGGGACGGCGTCGACGCGGACGGCGGTTGGAATCCGCAGTGGTTCGTCGCGCAGCACGAGACCGATCGGACTTGGACGATCGAAGCGGCGCTGCCGATCGAGCAGCTGACGGCCGAATTGCCGAACGAGGACGTCTGGTGGGGACTCGCGATCGAACGTCGCTCGCCGATCTCCGGCGCGTCGTGGGGCGCCCATGCGTCGAGCGGTGCTCCGCCAGGAACCCGCGATCTGATCGCCGGCCTGCTGCGACTGGCGGCGGTCCGCGGGGAAGCGCCGAGCGAAACGCCGAACGACTCGTTCGGTACGACGCCGCAGCCGCCGTCCGGCGAGTATCCGGCGGTTCCCGTTGGTCTCGAAACCGATCTCCCCGTCCGCCCGGGGCAAGCGAGTCGCTGACGCGTCGCGAGCGGAGCGGCGGGACGGTTCGCCCCCGTTTCGATTGCGATACCATGGCCGATCGATCGACCCGACCGGCGCGGTTCGGGGACCGAGCGAACGATCGGGCGGAGCGGACGATGATCGACTTTCGGAAGGTGGCTCAGTACCGCGACGTCGCGGCGATCGCACCCCAGCTGTCGCGACTCGGTCTCGACCTGCCGATCGATCCGACGATTCTCACGGCGGCCGACGGTTCTCCTATGGCCGCACCGCTGGCGCTGACTGGATCGGGAGAGCGCCCGCTCGAGGCGGGCAATCGTTGGTGCATCCATCCGATGGAAGGCTGGGATGCCGAACGGGACGGCCGACCGACCGACTTGACGCTGCGACGTTGGCGCCGTTTCGGCGAGAGCGGCGCGAAGCTGATCTGGGGAGGGGAAGCGGCGGCGATCCGACCGGACGGCCGCGCGAATCCGAATCAGACGATGGCGATCGAGTCGAATCGTCAGGGGCTGAAGCGGCTGCTCGAGACGCTGCGCGACGGGCACCGATCGATCGGCGAGCGGCTCGACGATCTGGTCGTCGGCCTTCAGCTGACTCACTCGGGGCGCTTCAGTCGCCCGAACGATCGTACGCTCGAACCGACGATCGCTTGGCCGCACCCGATTCTGGATCGACGTTGCGGCATCGCCGACGATCCGCAGCGACGCGTGCTTTCGGATGATCGGATTCCGGAGCTGATCGACGACTTCGTCCGCGCGGCGCAGTTGGCTGCCGACGTCGGCTTCGATTTCGTCGACATCAAGGCGTGTCACGGCTACCTGCTGCATGAGTTTCTCGGCGCTCACGAGCGTCCCGGTCCTTACGGCGGCGACTTCGACGGCCGAACGCGGCTGTTGCTCGAGATCGTGGCCGCGGTGCGACGGCAGGTTCCGTCGATCGCGATCGGCGTCCGCCTGAATGCCTTCGATTGCGTCGCCTGGGAGCGGGTCGACGAGTCATCCCGCCCGGTGCCCCATGACGGGCTGTTGCCGTACCGCTGGGGATTCGCGATCGATCGCGAGCGACCGACCGAATACGATCTGAGCGAGACGATCGCGCTGCTCGAGCGGTTGAGACAGGCGGGGGTCATCGCGGTGAATCTGACCGGCGGGACGCCGTACACGGCGCCGCACTGGCAGCGCCCCGCCGCCTTTCCGCCGACCGACGGCTACCCGCCTCCCGAAGATCCGCTGGTCGGAGTCGTTCGACATCTGCAGGTCGGGCGAGCCTTGAAACGGGCGGTCCCCGACCTGCCGCTGATCGGCTCGGGCTACACCTACCTGCAGGATTACCTGCCGCAGGTCGCGCAGGCGGCGGTGCGCGAGGGGTGGATCGACGGTGTCGGCATCGGACGGATGGTCCTTTCGCATCCCGAATTGCCGCAGCGCACGCTCCGGTCGGGGACGCTCGAACGGAAGCTCATCTGTCGCACGTTCAGCGATTGCACGTCGGCGCCGCGCAACGGTCTGATCTCGGGCTGCTACCCGCTCGACGACGGATACCGCCGCCGGGACGAACGCGAGCAACTCAGCGCCGCGAAGCGCCGTGCTGCGGGCAAGAGGGATTGAATCCCCATCCATCCCACCGAGCCCCCAGCCCGCCGCGTCCCCAGCCCGCCACGTCCCCAGCCCGCAGCGTCCCCAGCCCCGCGTCCCAACACCGTGCCCACCCAGCCCGTAGCGCCAAGCGCAGGGGTCTCGGCGGCCTCAGCCCGAACGGATGCTGCGACCGGGTTCCGATAAGTCCCGATCGGGACGACCGACCATAGCCCGGCGATTCATCGCCGGGTTTCGAGGCCCACTTGCGAGAGATCACGAGTCCCGTCAGGGACGACAGAAGATCGTCCCGCAACGGTCGGAAACTTCGACGGGACGTCACGGTCTTTCGTCCCTATCGGGACTCTTCCGATCAGGAGCCGACGGTCGATGCCCCACCGATAAATCGATGGGCTATTGTCGGTCGTCCCTGTCGGGACTCGATTCGGCCTTCGGCCACCAAGTGGCCGAAGGCCTACGTGCCCCAGCGCGACACGCCGTGCTCAGTGCGTACCGAGCAGGTCGGAACTCCAGACGATCGCGGCGACGGGAGAGACGGCGATCAGCGAGTCGACGACGTCGAGCAGGCCGCCGAGTCCCGGCATCCAGGCGCTCGAGTCCTTGATCGTCGCATCGCGCTTCATCAGCGACTCGGCCAGATCGCCGATCATCCCGACGAGTGCGACGAGCAGCCCGTACCCGAGCATCGCGACGAGCGGGATCGAACCGATGCGGCCGAAGACCAGCCGTTCGAGCAGCAGCAGAATGAGCCAGCTGGCGAGCATGCCGCCGATCAGAGCGCCGATCGCCCCTTCGACCGTCTTGCCGGGACTCAGCAGCGGCGTCAGCTTTCGCTTGCCGATCAGCTTGCCGGTCGCATACGCCGCCGTGTCGGACAGCTTGACGACGGCGATCGTGTGGACGATCGCGATGATCCCCCAGTCGTTCCCTTGAGCGCTGCGCAGCGTGACGAGAAATCCCATCAATCCGCCGACGTAGAGCGCGATGAACGACTGGATCGCCAGTCGCTCGATCACCTGTCCCGGTTCGCGATAGCGGACGATCTCGACGATGACGTACAGCCCGAGCGCCGCAAGCATCCCGAGGGCCACCCAGCCGACTCGGCCGACCGGACAGTCGGCCGGGTACTCGCGAAACCCGAGCGGTACGCAGGCGATCCCCGTGACGAGCATCGCACCGAGTTCGGTGACGCCGGGGCGAGCGGCATGCCCTTTGGCGGTGAAGAGCCGTCGCACCTCGTTCGAGCCCATCAGCGTCACGATCAGCGCCAGCGGCGCGAGGACGACGCCGAGGTAGCCGATCGAGCGACCCAAGTGATGGTCGATCATCACCAACGTCACGGCGACGGCGATGATCACGGCGGACGACACCAGTCTCCAACGCAGCACCGGCAGCTCCTCGGTCAGTCTCGCTCTCGTTCCCCCGCCGGTTCCGCCTCGATCGATCTCGGGCGCACCCAGTCGACTCGACCCGGCAGTCGTGTTCGTCGGGGTTCGGTCGACCGGTCACGCCATCGATCGTCCCGGCGCGATGGCCGGCGACTCAGCGCTCCGCCGTTTCCGGAGCGAGATCGGGGAGGCCGCCGTACTTCCGCTCGCGCGTCGCGAAGTCGCGCATCGCCTGATGCAGGTGCGTCAGATCGAAGTCGGGCCAGCAGTCTTCGGTGACCCAGAGTTCGGCGTAGCTGAGCTGCCAGAGCAGGAAGTTGCTCAGACGCATCTCGCCGGCCGTCCGGACCATCAGATCGGGATCGGGCATGCCGCACGTCGCCAGCGACGATTCGATCGTCGTCTCGTCGATCTCGTCGGCCGACAACTCGCCGTCGCGAACCTTGGCGGCGATGGAGCGCATCGCATCGACCAACTCGGCTCGCGCCCCGTAGTTGATCGCCAGACAGAGCGTCGTGCCGCGGTTGCCGGCCGACATCTCGATCGTCCGATCCATCTCGGCCAGCACGTTCTCCGGGATTCCGTCGCGGCGACCGATCACCTTCAGCCGGACGTCGTTGGCCATCAGCGTCTGACGCTCTTCGATCAGGTACTGCTCGAGCAGCGCCATCAGGAACTCGAGCTCGTGAGCCGGCCGCTTCCAGTTCTCGCTCGACAGGCAGTAGAGCGTGATCTGGGCGAGACCGAGTCGCGCGGATTCCTCGACCAGACGCCGAACGGTCGTCACGCCGCGGCGATGTCCTTCGATCCGGGGCAGGCCGCGACGACGAGCCCAACGCCCGTTGCCGTCCATGATAAAGGCGATGTGCTTCGGCAGCCGCTCGGCCCGGATGTCGGGAAAGGTCCGTTCGAGCGTATCCGGCTCGGTCCGATTCACGTCAGGCTCCTCGCGCGGCTGATCGACTCGTTCGGGCGACATTCGGCGGCTGGCCCCTCGGTCCCAAGTTCACGACAGCCGACGGAACATCGTCTGGACCCGATCGGGCCCGACCGACACGATCTCGACCGGGCGTCCGACCAGCTCCGAGATCCGATCCAGGTACGACCGCGCGTTGCTCGGCAGTTCGTCGTAGTTCCGGATCCCGGTCACGTCGACGTTCCACCCCGGCAGCGTCTCGAAGATCGGCTTGGCGCGTCGAAGCGAATCGACATGACTCGGGAAGCGAGTCACCCGCTGGCCGTCGATGTCGTAGGCGACGCAGACCTTGATCTCGTCGACGCACGAGAGGACGTCGAGCATCATCATCGCCAGCGTATCGACGCCGCTCAAGCGAGCCGTGTAGCGGACGGCGACCGCATCGAACCAGCCGCAGCGGCGCGGGCGACCGGTCGTCGTCCCGTATTCGCGGCCGACATCGCGGATCCGCTGGCCGATCTCGTCATGCAGCTCGGTCGGAAAGGGACCGCCGCCGACTCGCGTCGAGTAGCACTTGGCGACTCCGATCACCTTGTCGATCCACCGCGGAGGGACTCCCGAGCCGGCACAGACGCCGAGCCCCGAGCTGTTGCTGCTGGTGACGAAGGGGAAGGTGCCGTGATCGATGTCGAGCAGCGCTCCCTGGGCTCCTTCGAAGAGGACCTTGCGCCCCTGCTCGACCGCATCGAGCAGGTAGTGAGTCGTGTCGTCGACGAGCGGCCGCAGCTGTTCGGCGAAGGCGCGGTACTGCTCGATGATCCGCTCCGCATCGAGCGTCTCGGCCAGGTCGGCGCCCCCCATCCCCGTGATCAGCGTCCGCTTCACGGCACAGATCGAGCGGACCCGATCGGCGAAGTCCCCGCGGAACATGTCTCCCATCCGGATCGCGTGTGCCCGACCGACCTTGTCGCGATAGCAGGGGCCGATGCCCCGGAGCGTCGTGCCGATGTTGTCGTCGCCGGGAGTCGCGCGGTCGAGCGCCCGGTCCTCGGCCAGATGCCACGGCATCACCAGATGCGCGCGGTCGCTGATCTTCAGGTTGTCGGCGACGCGGATGTCCCGAGCGGTGAGCGAGGCGATCTCGTCGAGCAGCGTCGGCGGGTTGAGCACGACGCCACCGGTGATGACGTTCATCACGTTCGGGTTGAGAATGCCGCTCGGCACGTGATGCAGCTTGTAGGTCTTGTCGCCGACGACGACGGTGTGACCGGCGTTGGCGCCCCCTTGGTACCGGACGACCACTTCCTGTTCCGCGGTCAGCAGGTCGACCAACTTCCCCTTGGCTTCGTCGCCCCACTGCAGACCGATCACGCAAAGTCCGGACAAGGTGGTCTCCTGGCCGTTTACCGGCGGGGATAGGAGAGGTGGGCGCGGCGGGGTGACGACCGAAACCGAACCGAATCGGTCGTCCGGCGATCCGCGGCGTCGCGAGGGGAATCGGATCGATTCCGCACCCGGGCGACACCGCCCGGCTCGACACGATCCGGCAGTTTAAGAGCGTTCCGAAGGAGGCGTCAACCGAGGGGCGAAGACGCCTCGCTGCCGAGGCTCCTGGCGCTCCTCGTCCCGGCATGCCGCGGAGCCCCGTCGCCGAGTGCGGAGCCGGTCGCCCCGGAGCGGTTCGTTCGACTACATTCCCTGCGGCGGATCGACTATCCTGTCTCCGCTCGCACCCCCCGCACCGCCACGAGATCGACCGCTCGGTCCGTCCCCGTACCGCGAGTCCGTTCGTTCGCCGTTCCGGTCCGATCGCGTTCCCCCCTCGAGCATCCGAACGCGGCTGAGTTCTTCGTCACCCTGCATCGCGAGAACCGTGCATGAACCGCTTCCGTGG
>CAZZBI010000279.1:6535-7333 GCA_964652385.1 uncultured Pirellulaceae bacterium
CCGTGGCCCTCAGCTTTCTCCTGATCAAGGCGGTTCCGGCGGAGGCGCCGCCGCGGACTTCGAGACCGAGATTCGCGGGGCCACGTTCGCCGGTCATCCGACCGGGCTCTTCGCCCTGTTCTTCGCCGAGATGTGGGAACGGTTCTCGTACTACGGCATGCGGGCCCTCCTGATCTTCTACATGACCAAGGGGTTCCTGCAGTTCAACGACGACATGGCGTACGGGATCTACGGCGCCTACACCGCCTTGGTCTACATGACGCCGTTCTTCGGCGGGATGATCGCCGACCGCTACCTCGGCCCGCGCATCGCCGTGGTCCTCGGCGGCCTGCTGATGGCGGCCGGCCATCTGCTGATGGGGATCGAGAACTCGCTCGCCTTCTACACCGCCCTCGCGCTGCTGATCGCGGGGAACGGCTTCTTCAAACCGAACATCTCGACGATGGTCGGCTCGCTCTATCCGGCCAAGAGCCCGAAGCGGGACGGCGGGTTCACGATCTTCTACATCGGCATCAATCTCGGCGCCGCGATGAGTCCGCTCCTGTGCGGCTACATCGGCGAAACGTGGGGTTGGCATTACGGCTTCGGGCTCGCGACGGTCGGCATGCTCGTCGGTCTGGCGACCTTCGTGATGCCGACGCTGCTCAGCCAAGGGTTGATCCTGATCGCCGCGTTGGCCGCGACCTACGGTCTGATCGTCTATCGCCCCGACAACGCCTTCACCTCGGCCGCCAACTACGTCATGGCGGTCGCGTTGGCGATCGGAGCGATCTCGGCGGTCATCGCGCTGAGCAAGGG
>CAZZBI010000280.1:0-7324 GCA_964652385.1 uncultured Pirellulaceae bacterium
AGGGCGCGGGGACCCCTGCGCTTGGCGCTGCGGGCTGGGGAGGGCACGGGGGCCCCTTGCTGACGCTGCGGGCTGGGAGGGCGCGGGGGGCGAGCCGCCGCAGGTACTGCCGATCGGTCCTCGACGCGGTTCGCTCGGCGGGATAGCATCCGGAGTTTCGGCGGCTCGCGCAGCGACCGCTCCCGAGCGGGCATCGGGAGGGGCACGGGCGGCCGGCAGTTCCGAACGGGTGGCTTGCCGTGATCCTGATCCTGAAGTCCGAGGTCACCGACGACCAGATCCGCCATGTGCTCGAGCGAGTCGATCAACTCGGTCTTCAGGCGCATCTGAGTCGCGGGACGTTCCGGACGATCGTCGGCATCATCGGCGACGAAGAGAAGCTCCGCGCCGAACCGTTGCGGGCGATCCCCGGCGTGCTCGAAGTGGTGCCGGTGCTTCCGCCGTACAAGCTCGCCAGTCTCGATGCGCATCCCCAGCCGAGCATCGTGACGGTCGGCGGCGGATCGACTCGCCCCGCCAAGTTCGGCGGCGGGCATCTCGGCCTGATCGCCGGACCGTGTGCGGTCGAGTCGCCGGAGCGGATGTTCCGGCTGGCGGAAGTGGTGCGTCAGTCCGGAGGGCATGTGCTCCGCGGCGGCGCCTACAAGCCTCGCACCAGTCCGTATTCGTTCCAGGGGCTCGGCGAAGAGGGGCTGCGGATCCTGCGCGACGCGGGAGATTCGCAGCAGCTGCCGATCGTCACCGAAGTGACCGACCCGAGGTTGGTCGAGACGGTGGCTCGCTACGCCGACATGATCCAGGTCGGCGCCCGCAACATGCAGAACTTCGTCCTGCTGACCGAGGTCGGCAAGGCGGGTTTGCCGGTGCTGCTCAAGCGCGGGATGAGCGCCTCGGTCGAAGACCTGCTGATGAGCGCCGAGTACGTGCTCAGTCAGGGAACGAGCGACGTCGTGCTGTGCGAACGCGGGATCAAGGGGTTCGACAAGACGACTCGCAATCTCTACGACGTCGCGTCGGTCGCCGCGGTGAAGCGTCTGAGCCACCTGCCGATCATCGTCGATCCCAGCCACGCGACCGGTCGCCCCGATCTGATTCCGGCGTGCGCCTTGGCCGGCGTGGCGGTCGGAGCCGACGGGGTTCATATCGAGATCCACGACAAGCCCGAAGAGGCGAAGTCGGACGGCCCTCAGGCGCTCTTGCCGGAGCAGTACCGCGAGCTGGTCGACCAGATCCGCCGCATCGCCGAAGTGGTCGGCAAGCGACTCGATTGAGTCGACGGACGAGTCGATTCGCTGCCGCCGGTCCCCCTCCCCCGCTGCACTTCCCCGTACCTCACGCCTTTCTCTTTCCTGACTCGGAGACCCGATCCGTGAGAACTCCGTTCATCGCCGGCAACTGGAAGATGCACCTGGATCGAGCCGGAGCGGTCGCACTGGCCGCGGGCATCGCTCGGGCCGACCTCCCTGCCGACGTCGACGTCGCCGTCTGTCCGCCGAGTCCGTATCTGAGCGATGTCGTGCAGGCGACGGCCGGTGCGAAGGTCGGCGTCGGTGGTGAGAACTGTCACTTCGAGACGCAGGGGGCGTTCACCGGCGAAGTCGCTCCGGCGATGCTCGTCGACGTCGGTTGCCGCTACGTCATTCTCGGCCACAGCGAGCGGCGGCAGCTGTTCGGCGAGACCGATGCGGGGGTCCTGGCCAAGGCCAAGGCGGCGCTCGGAGTCGGCCTGATTCCGATCGTCTGTGTCGGCGAGACGTTGGAGGAGCGCGAGGCGGGGCGGACGTTCGAGGTAGTCCGCGGGCAGTGCGACGGCTCGATCGGCGGGCTGACCGAGGCGGAAGCGGCGAAGATCGTCATCGCCTACGAGCCGGTCTGGGCGATCGGGACCGGCAAGGTCGCCACCCCGGCTCAGGCCGAGGAGGTCCATTCCGACCTTCGCACCTGGCTGACGAGCCGTTACAATGCCTCGCTTGCGTCCGCCGTCCGCATCCAATACGGGGGGAGCGTCAAGCCGGACAACGCGGTCGAGCTGCTGGGGCAGCCCAACATCGACGGTGCGTTGGTCGGCGGCGCTGCTCTGAAGGTCGACTCGTTCCTCGCCATCGTTCGCGCGGCAGTCGTCTGAACCCGAGCGCGGTCGCGGTCCGAACGCCTCGGCGGTCTCGTGCCGTCGATTCCGCTCGGTCGCTCGTGCGGTTTCGTCTTCCTTGTAGGTCTCGGGGTTTCGTCCATGGTGACGGCAAGCGTCCTTCTGGCAGTCAGCTGGTTCTGGCATTTCCTGCTCGGAACGGCCCTGTTCCTCGTCACCTCGTTCCTGATCCTGCTGATCATGGTTCAGCGAGGGCGTGGAGGCGGATTGGCCGGAGCGCTCGGCGGGATGGGAGGCGAAAGCGCCCTGGGGACCAAGGCGGGCGACGTCTTTACGCGGATCACCGTCGGCACCGTGATCATCTGGATCCTTCTCTGCTTGGTCACCGCCAAGGTCTTCAATCCGACGCCCGACACCGCTTCGACTCCCGATTCCGGCGTCGGCGAATCGGGAGCCCAGACCGGATCGGACGCCACCGGGACCGAGTCGACCGGGACTGGTGCGGCGACCGACGAAGGGACCGGCACCGACGCGACGGGGACCGGGACCGAGTCGGGGACCGGCGGAAGCGGCGAGACGCCTGCCGAAACGCCTGCCGGAGACGGCGGTGCACCGGTCGAGACGCCGGCAGAAACTCCGGCTGAGACTCCGGCCGGTGGTGGCGAAACGCCGGCCGAGACTCCGACCGAGACCCCTCCGGCCGGCGGCTCGGGGAACTGAGGCGCGGAAACGGCTCACGGGGGACCGAGGCGTCGATCGTCTCGGTCCGACTCCCGGCGCCTCGCGGTTCGGTCGAACGCTCGGCGCAGTTCGGTTCGTTCGGCGTGCGGACGGGAGCGTGAAGCGTGTTGCTCAGCATGACGGGGCATGGAGCGGGGAGTGCGGTCGGTGACCGCCTTCGCGCCTCGGCCGAAATCCGATCGGTCAACAACCGCTTCCTGAAGATCGCGGTCCGCTGCAGCGACGGCTTCGGCCTGCTCGATACGCGCATCGAGGATCATCTGCGGGGGCGACTGAAGCGCGGCACGGTCACCGTCAACGTCCGAATCGTCCGCAAGTGGTCCGAGGCGGACATTCAGGTGAACGAGCCGTTGCTGGCCGGTTACCTGCAGCTCGTGCGCCGCGTCGGCGGTCTCGGCGAGGCCGCTCCGGTCGACATTTCGACCCTGCTCGAACTCCCCGGCGTCCTGGCCGATCCGAGTCGCGAAGAAGCGGATCTCGACGCGATCTGGCCGACCGTGCTCGAGAGCCTCGATCAGGCGGTCGAGTCGCTCGAGGGGATGCGGCAGCGGGAAGGGCGGGCGATGGCCGACGACCTGCTCGCCAACCTCGCTTCGATCGACTCGGAACTCGAGGCGATCGTCCGTCGGTCGCCGTTGGTGGTCGAGAGCTACCAGGCGCGGCTGACCGAACGACTGCAGAAGCTTCTGGCTCAGCACGACGTCCAGGTGAACGCCGCGGACCTGATCCGCGAGGTCGGGATCTTCGCTGATCGCTGCGATATCGCGGAAGAGACGGTGCGACTCCGCAGTCACCTGACGCAGTTTCGGGCGGTGATCGGGGAAGCGGAGAGCAACGGCCGCAAGCTCGACTTCATCACGCAAGAGATGTTTCGCGAGACGAACACGATCGGCTCCAAGGCGAACGACTCCGAGATCGCGCATCATGTCGTCGGGGTCAAGACGACGATCGAGCGGATCCGCGAGATGGTCCAGAACATCGAATGAATCGGGTCGCCGGTCCCCTGCCGGCGGCTCGCCACCAGCAGGCACCGGCGGAACATCGGGGCGGAGTCGAGACGTGGGGGACGCGAGTCGAGCAGCTCGATTGGTCATCGTTTCCGGGCCGAGCGGCGCCGGAAAGTCGACCGTCGTCAAGCGACTCCTCGCCGACTGCCCGCTCCCGCTCGTCCTGAGCGTCTCGGCGACCACCCGCTCGCCGCGGCCGGGGGAAGCGGACGGCGTCGACTACCACTTCCTGTCGCACGACGAGTTCCGGCGGCGGCGCGAGGCGGGGGAGTTCCTGGAGTGCATGGAGGTGTTCGGGCGGGGGGACTGGTACGGCACCCTCCGGTCGACCGTCGCCTCTGGCCTCGCGGCGGGAAAGTGGATACTCTTGGAGATCGATGTCCAGGGAGCCATGTCCGTCCTCGAGTCCTATCCCCAGGCGGTGACGATCTTCATTCACCCCGGGTCGCTCGAGGAGCTCGAACGGCGGCTCCGCCACCGCGGCAGCGAGACCGAAGCGTCGATCCGCCGTCGTCTGGAGGTGGCACGTGCCGAACTCGACTACGTGCCCCGCTATCGACATACCGTGGTCAATCATCAGCCGCAGCAAGCGGCTCGGGACATCTGCCAGTTGCTCATGAGCGCCGGAGAGAGCGAAGCATGTACGACGAGTTGAAGGAAGAGTCGATCGTCAACAAGGTCGGAGGGCGGTTCAAGCTCTCGACGCTGATCCAGAAGCGTCTGGTGCAGCTGAACAAGGGGAGCCGACCGCTGATCGACCTGGCGACTCACGACAAGATGGCGATCGTGCTGCAGGAGATCCTGCAGGACAAGATCTACTTGGACACGTCGAACGAGGTGCGCTACACGGCCGACCGCGGTCTCGAGGCGCCGGAGTTCGACCTGGACGACCTCTGATCGGTCCGACCCGAAGCCTGTCGGTCGCTCCCCGAACCGCTTCGCCGCGGCGCGGTCGAGCGGCCGAGCCGGTGTCGGCCGGTATCGGAGTCCTCTCTCGCGAGAATCGGCCATGCAGGGGCGCGAGATCCTGGTCGCGGTGACCGGCGGAATCGCCGCCTACAAGACCGCCTTTCTCGTCAGTCGTCTCGTCCAGGCTCAGGCCGGTGTCAGCGTGATGATGACCGAGGGGGCCGAGAAGTTCGTCGGCCCGACCACCTTCGCCGCGCTCAGCGGTCGGAGCGTCGCGACTCGGTCGTTCGAACCGGAGCGGTTTCCGCTCGGGGCGCACATCGAGCGGACGCGCGCGATCGACCTGATGGTCGTCGCCCCGGCGACCGCCGATTTTCTGGCCAAGGCGGCTCACGGGATCGCCGACGATCTCGTCTCGACCGCCTACCTCGCGTCTCCCGCCCCGGTCCTCGTCGCGCCGGCGATGAATTCGCGGATGTGGGAGCATCCGGCGGTGCAACGCAATGTCGCGACCTTGCGGAGCGACGGGGTGACGTTCGTCGATCCGGAACCGGGCTGGCTCTCGTGCCGCGATTCCGGCTCGGGACGCATGGCCGATCCGGAGCGGATTCTCGAAGCGATCGCGGCACGGCTCGCCTCGCTGCCGGACCGCTCCGCATGAACCTCTTTTCGGGCGAACGATCGTCGGGAAGACGCGGCGCCCGAGTGCCCCGTCACGACGAATCGAATTCGACGCGCTGTCCGTCCCGGCTCGTTCGTTTCGCTGAGCATCGAAAGCGGTGATGGCCAAGATCCTGATCACTTCCGGACCGACTCGGCAGTACCTCGATCCGGTCCGCTATCTGACCAATTCGTCGAGCGGCAAGATGGGAGTCGCGCTGTGCGGCGCGGCGCTCGATCGCGGGCATCGAGTCATCGTCGTGTCGGGACCGGTCAACGTCGAGTATCCGGCCGAGGCGGAGCGGATCGACGTCGTGACGACCGACGAAATGCTCGAGGCGAGTCGCCGGGCATTCGCCGACTGTGACGGCCTGATCGGAGCCGCCGCCCCCTGCGATTACCGGCCTCGACGAGTCGCGGAGCAGAAGATCGCCAAGACCGGCCAGCCGCTGCTGCTCGAGCTCGAGGAGACGGTCGATATCGTCGCGACGCTCGGACTTGCCAAGCGAATCGATCAGTGGACCGTCGGCTTCGCGCTCGAGACCGAAGATCCGCGATTTCGGGCGCTCGTCAAGCTCGAGCGCAAGGCGTGCGACCTGATCGTGCTCAACGGACCTCAGGCGATGACGAGCGAGACGAACGAGATCGAGATTCTCGATCGGACCGGCACCGTGATCGCCGTCGCCGAGGGGCCGAAACGACGGGTCGCCGACGCGATCCTCGCCGAAATCGACCGCCGCCTGGTCGGCCGCGAAAGTCGGCCGTCGTAGTGCGACCGCCCTCGGTCGCACTGGATTGTGGTAGTGCGACCGCCCTCGGTCGCACTGGGTTTCCGAACCTGTGGGCACGGAGGACCCCTGCGCTTGGCGCTTCGGGCTGTTGAGGCACGGCCGGGATCTGTTCGGGCGCTGAGCCTCTTCGACCTGCGACGAATCGACGAAAACCGGGAGACTGCCGACGGATGGACCTGTCAGAGCTGAGCGACGATTGGCGAGCGGTGCTCGAGCCGCTGCTGAACGATGCCGCGGGGCAATCGCTCGCACGCTTCGTCGCGCAGGAGCGGGACCGGCATCAGGTCTTCCCGCCCGAGGCGTCGGTCTTTCGTGCGCTGGCGGCGGTGCCGCTGGCGCAGGTCCGCTGCGTCATTCTCGGACAGGATCCGTATCACGATGTCGGCCAGGCGCAGGGGCTCGCCTTTTCGGTTCCCGACGCAGCGGCGACTCCCCCTTCGCTGCGCAACATCCTGCGCGAATGGCGCGAAGACCTCGGCGCGACCGCCGCGACTCGGTCGAACGATCTCGGTGACTGGGCGCGGCAAGGGGTGCTGCTGCTGAACACCGTGCTGACCGTTCGGGCGCACGCGCCGTTGTCGCATCGCGGGCAGGGCTGGGAGCGGATCACCGATGCGCTGATCGATGCGGTCGCGGCTCGATCCGAACCGACGGCCTTCGTGCTCTGGGGGAAGCCCGCGCAAGCGAAGGGGCCGAGAATCCCTCGGCCCCCGCACCTCGTCCTCGCATCGGCTCACCCCTCGCCGCTCTCGGCGCGGCGAGGATTCTTCGGTAGCCGACCGTTCTCGACCGTGAATCGGTTTCTCGAGGAGCACGGTCGGCCGCCGATCGCCTGGTAGCGCTGCGACATCACTGACCGCCGCGTCGGGGCGGACGACCGTAGGTCGCCTTGACCGCTTGTTCCTCGCCGTCGCGACGGATCCGGATCTCGACTTCCTGATCGGCCTGCCCCGCCTGCAGCACCTCGATCAGCTCCTCGCGCGTCTTCAGCTCCTTGCCGTCGATCGCGAGCACGATGTCTCCCGGCTTCAGGCCGGCCGTTTCCGCGGGCGACCCTTCGGTCACTTCGGCGACCGCCAGCCCCTGGACATCTTCCGAAAAGTCGATGCGGGCTCCCAGGTAGGCCA
>CAZZBI010000281.1:0-7287 GCA_964652385.1 uncultured Pirellulaceae bacterium
GTCGGGACCCGCTCGAACGCCTCCGCGATCAGCCGGCTGATGTTGTCCGGCTGTCCGGCGATCAGATCGCCGACGATCCCCGCGACGACCGCGTCGCTCTCGGGGGGAACGAGTCGTCGACAGGTTTCGACCTGGGCTTCGACTTCCTGTCGGACGAGGCCATGGATGACGATCGAAGCGCCGCAGCGGACCAACTGCTGCGCGACGGCACCGCCGACTCCTTGGCTCCCTCCGGTCACGAGTGCCGCATGGCCGCCGAGATCGATCATCGCGAACCTCCCGAGTGCGGATTACGAGCGTGCTTCGGTCGAGTCGGAATCGTCGACGCCGAGACGTGCGAGCATCGGAGCGAGGTCGCGCGGAGGGAGCCCTTCGATGCGTACCCGCTTCTGCGATGAGGTCGCTCCCGAGACGATGCTCAGGCGCCCGGCGCGGATGCCGAGCGCGTCGGCCAGCGTCTCGAGAATCGCGACGTTCGCCTTCCCCTTTTCCGCGATCTGAGTCACGCCGACGCGCAAGGCCCCGTCACGAATCCCTCGCAGACCGGGACGGCGCGAGCCGGGCAGGCCCTTGATCGCGAACTCGGTGCCGTCGTCGACCGGCTTCAGTTCGAGCTCGCCGACGCAGACGATCGACGGCCCCGCGGCGGCTCCCTCGGACTCGGTGCCGCTCCGCTCCGCCCGGCGTTCGTCGCGACGTGCCGAGCGACTCATGCGCCGATCCCTTCGAAGAGCGCCGAACCGACGCGGATGCAGGTCGAGCCTTCCCGAATCGCCTGTTCGAAGTCGCCGCTCATCCCCATCGACAGGATCGGCAGCTCCAGCCCCGACTCGGCGGCCAGCCGATCGCGACCGGTCCGGATCTCGGCGAACTCGCGCCGGGCCTGATCCGGATCGGCGTCGTAGGAGCTCATCCCCATCACCCCTTCCAGTCGGATCGCCGGCCAGCGCTCACGCGCCGCGAGCCAGCGGTGCAGCTGATCGAGCGACGCACCGGTCTTGGTCGAATCGCGCGTCAGGTTCACTTCGAGCAGACCGCAGACCGTCCGATGCGAGGCGACGCATTCTGCCTGGAGAGCGTCGAGCAGACGTTCGCTGTCGATCGAGTGGATCAACCGGACGGCCGGGAGCAGACGCCGGATCTTGTTCCGCTGCAGGTGCCCGATCAGATGCCAGCGGACCGAGCCGAGTCGTTCCGCCTTCTCGACCAACGACTGCGGTCGGCTCTCGCCGAGATCGGTCGCTCCGGCGGCCACGAGCGCTTCGGTCGTCGGCAGGTCGACATACTTCGAGACGGCGACCAGCGTGATCTCGGACGGATCGCGCCCGACCGAGTCGGCAGCGGCTGCCACGCGAGCGCGGACCGATGCGAGATTCGAACTCAGGCGTGCGACGAGAGGATCGAACGGGTCGTTCACCGCGGCGCTCTCCCGAATCCGATCGCCCGGACGGCAAGGTCGTGGCGCACGAACGACCGGCGCCGACGCTCGGCGATCATTCCGCGGCATCCTCCGCGTCGTCCTCGCTCCCTTCCTCGATGCTCAGCAGATCGTTGACGATCCCCTCGGCGTCGAACTGTCCGGCGAAGAAATCGGCCACCAAGTTCTGGCCGAAGAAGGTCCGATTCGCCGCTTCAGCCAGACTGCGATAGAAGATCCACTGTTCCCAGCCGACCTGCACCCGATACGCCACCGCCGTTTCGGCATCGCAGATCCGCAACTGTTCGCCGACGGTCAGACGTCGCCATGTCAGCGGACTCGAGGCCCGCGCTCCCTGCAGATCGAGGAAGAGAGGGAAATAGGCGCGACGCCCTTCGAAGTGGGCGAACGAGACGAGTTCGCGGTCCGATCGTTCGAGTCCGGCGTCGGTCGCCGGGCGGCGCCATTCCGGAAGTCCGAGCGGCACGACGGCGGCCACCGTCGTCGTTTCGCCCGAGTTGTCGGACCGCGTCAGCATTCCCTCACGCGTCTCGACCGCCGGAGCGAACTCGGTGCCGGCCGCCATGCTCAGTGTCGCGCGATAGTCCCACGACGCAGGATCGTCCGCCAGCAGCGCGTCGGCCAGGAAGAGGACCCGGTCCTCCTTGGAGAGCAATGCCTGACGCTGGATCTTCGCCCCTTCGAACTCGAGCTCCAGTTCCAGGTACGCCACGCCGTCGTCGTCATGCCAACAGACGACCGACCAGTCGTCGATCGGCTTCAGGCGGCGACCGTTCCGATCCAGACGCAGCGTCCACTCGCCCGACAGGAGTGCGACGGTCGTCTCGAGCTCCATGCCGACCTTGCCGTCGGCGTGCGTCAGCAGCAGCTTGGCCCCCTTGCGCGACCAGTCGCTCCGCAGCAACGCCGTCTCGGCCCACGCGCTGGCGGTCGACGCGGAACGGAGCGATTCGACGTAGGACGCCGCTTCGCGCCGACCGACTCCCCACGCCCGATAAGCAAGCAGCCGCAACTCGTCGTCGCCGACTCGATCGAGCAGCTGTCGCGCCAGTCGCTTGCTCCAACCGAACGGACCGCGATCGCCGCCGAGAGCGGTTCGGTCGTGCGCGCTCAGCCGCAGCGACTGTTCGACCAGGCCGTCGAACAGGCCGCCGAGTTCATGGACCAGCAGTTCGATGCCGATCGCCTCGGCCGCGTGCGCCGAGCGCACCAGACAGGCCAGGATCGGCCGCAGCGTCTCGAGCCCCGCGACGGTCGGAATTCCGTCGGTGTCGCAATACGCTTCGAGAATCTGATGCGCCCGTTCGCGCAGACCGTCGAAGCGGGCGCGGGCCCCTCGCGGTCGATCGAGCGTCGCCGCGGCGGCAAGCGGCAGTTCGATCTGCGACAACAGCCGCCACCAGGTCGGCTCAGCCGGCCCCGCGTCGCTCGCCTCGCTGATCGCCGTGATCCGCTCCAGCACGCGACGCCCGACGGCGATCCGACGGGCTGCCGCTTCGGCTCCCTCGTCCGCGCCGGTCCCTTCTCCCCCCCCTCGCTTCGATTTCTTGCCGGTCGCCCGGTGTCGCGGAGCGAACAGGAGCGGCAAGAGTTCAAGCGCCTGCAATGCTCTCAGCGGTTCGGCCGGCTGATGCTCGATCGCCGTTTCCAGCCAGCTTTCGACATCCTGCAGCGTTTCTCGCGACAGGCGACCGGAGCGAGCCGCCGTCTGCCAGGCCTCCAGCTGACCGGCGATCGGAGCGGCTGCTTCCCGCTCGGTGACCGCCCACAGGTAAGGGGACTTGCGTCCGGACTGCAGCCGGACCGACGGAGGCGTCGAGCAGGTCGGCGGACCCGGCGGAGCGGACTTCGATCCCTTTCGCGAGCGGCGGGTGAAGGGGTCGGAAGATCCGGAGGGGGTGGTCGACATGGGGAACGGCTTCGGCAGAAGGAGCTCAGAAGTAGGGCATCATGAGGTGCACCGCGACTCACGATCTTACGAAGCGACCGCTCGGTTGTCATTCGGCGGCCGATCGGGAGCGCGTCGGCTCGGGCCCCCCGAACGTTCCGAGAGCGCTCCTGCGGCGGCGTTCCTTCGATCGCGCGACGGGAGGCGGAAGAACGGAGGCGCGGTTCCCGGGCCTCGCTGAGGCCGGCGATTCCGGACCGCCATTCACCGGCGGGGGAGCGCGGTTCCCGATCGGCTTTGACGCGCCGCGCCGATTCCTCTAACGTCCCCGCCGAGTTTCTCCCCCTCCCCGTGGCCGAACCGTTTCGGCGCCGGGGCTTTCGATCGTCTCCCGAACCGCGCGGTCGCACGGACGATGACCCGACTTCCCACTCACGATCCGGACGGGACGCCGCTGCCGGTCACCTGGAGCAGCGAGCTGCCGGGGGGCCCCGCGTCGCGTCTGGGCGAAGGGGCCTTCGGCGACGGTTCGGGGCGTTCGGGCGAAGCGGGGAGTCTCCCCGGATTCGGGCCGGCGTCCGGTCGATTCGGGAGTCTCGGTGAGGATGCCGGAGAACTGCCGGCCGCGACGTCGGACGACGACGATCTGGTCGAGAAGACGCGACGTCAGATCCGACGTCTGACTCAGGAGGTGGTCCGGCTCGCTCAGGCTCCGCTGTCGCTCGGAGAGTTCTACGAAGCATTCCTGATTCGCGTCACCCAAGCCCTCGCGGCTCAAGGGGGAGCGGTCTGGCTCGCGGACGACGAACAAGGGCTCGTGCTGGCTCATCAGATCGACCTGCCGGTGGCGTTGGTCGAGGGGGAGGCGGCGCGCCAGGCTCGACACCGCGGCCTGCTGTTGCGGCTGATCGAAAAGCAGGAGCCGGCGCTGGTTCCTCCGCGAACCGGTACCGGCGGCGACGAGGGACTCGAGAATCCGACTCCTTGGCTCCTGGTGCTCGCGCCGTTGCGGATCGGCGACGAGACGGTCGGCATGGTCGAGGTTTTCCTGCGCGGCGGGAGCGGACCGGCGACGCAGCGCGGCTATCTCCGGTTCCTCGTGCAGATGTGCGAGTATGCCGGCGTCTTTCTGAAGAATCATCGTCTGCGCGAGATGCAGGAGCGGCAGCAGCTCCTGGAACGCCTCGATCGCTTTGTCGCCGAGGCGCATCGGTCGCTCGATCTCGATCCGACGCTCTTCGCGATCGTCAACGAAGGGCGCGCGGTGATCGACGTCGATCGGGTCGCGATCGCGATCCGCCGGCGCGGCGGTTGGGAGATTCGCGCCGTCAGCGGACTGGATACGGTCGAGCGGCGCAGCGCCGAACTCAAGGCGGCGGCTCGCCTGGTCGCTGCCGTCTGCCGGGCGCGCGAGCCGCTCTGGTACGACGGCGACGATACCGAACTGCCGCCGCAGCTCGAAGACCCGCTCCACGAATACCTGGACCTTTCGCACGCCAAGGGAATCGGCCTGATCCCGTTGCTGCCTCCCGGCGACGAACAGGAGGAGGAGAGCGACCGCGAGGGGATCGCCGATCGGAATCCGATCGGCTGTCTGCTGATCGAACGGATCGCCCAACCGCGCGACGCGGTGCGCGAGCGGCGGCGCGGAGCGATCGTCGCGCGGCATGCCGAGCGCGCCTTGGCCAACGCGCTCGAGCTCCAGTCGATGCCGCTGGTCGGACCGCTGCGCGCGATCGGTCGCTGGCGACGCGAATTCGCCCTCGGACGACTGCTGACCGCCGGACTGATCGTCGCGGCGATCGCGGCGGTCGTCGTCGGACTGGTGCTGATCCCCTACCCGCTCGTCCTGTACAGCCCCGGGCAGTTGCTGCCGACGGCGCGGCGCGAGGTCTTCGCGCCGACCGACGCGATGGTCGACAAGCTGGTGATCGCCGGCGATCCGAGCCGGCCGATCAAGGCGGGCGAACTGCTGATGTCGCTGGTCGACGAGAAGCTGATGGAAGAGATCAATCAGCTGGAAGGGCGCGCCCGGCAACTCGAGCAGCGGATCGCGAGCCTGCAGCACCAGAAGGTCGAGAACTTCGGCAAGCTCTCGCTCGTCGAGGAACAGCAACTCGAAGCCGAGATCGCCTCGGCCCGAGTCGACGTCGAGTCGGCGGGCCGCAGTCTCGAACTGAAACGCAAGGAACTCCGTCTGCTCGAGGTGCTTGCGCCGATGGACGGCACCGTCATCGACGATCAGCTCGAGCAGCGGCTGCATCGCCGACCGGTCGAGCGCGGTCAGGTCCTGCTGACGATGGTCGATCCGGCCGGGCCGTGGGAAGTCGAACTCTATCTTCCCGAAAGGCGACTGTGGGAGCTCCAGGAATCGGCCGCGCGGACGGGCAAGCCGCTGGAGGTCGAGTTCGAACTCGGCACGCTCCCGGGGGAACGGTTCCGTGGCACGGTCGTCGAGATCGATCGGTTTGCCGTCGTCCGTCCGGGCGAAGGGAACTCCGTGCTGGTGAAGGTCACCGCCGACCGCGAGGCGATTCCGGACGAGGTGCGCGTCGCGGGGGCGCGCGTCGAAGCGAAGATCGCGTGCGGCGATCGCAACCTCGCTTACGTGCTGTTCAACGACTTCTGGCAGATGATCCGCAGCCGCGTGCTGTTCCGCTTCGGCTGAACGGGCGACGCGTCGGGGAGTGAGCGATGGGAAACCGGCCGACCGATGCGCGACGACGCGGCGCGACGCTTGCGCTGTCGATGGCGCTGCTGCTGGGACCGCTGGCGCCGCTGCGCGAAGCGGCGACTCAGGAATCGGCGCCGCGCCCGCCGGCAAGCGGATCGCGCGGGACGATCGTCGTCGAGAGTGCCACGGTCTTTCCCGAGCACGAGATCGAGGTGCCGGCGCCGGTCACCGGCCGAATCTCGTCACTGCCGGTCTTCGAAAACCAGATGGTCGATCAGGGGACCGAGATCGCCCGGATCGACGACGGGCGCGCCGTGAGCCGACAGAAGATCGCCGCCGCCAGTCTGGCGGCCGCCGAACTCGAGGCGAACGACGAAACGGCGATCCTCGAGGCCGAGGCGACGCTCGCTCTGGCCAAGGTCGAACACGGGCGCAATCTCGAGCTCGCCAAGACCAATTCGATCAGCACGGCCGAGGTCGATCGGACCGAACTGGCGGTCAAGCAGGCCGAACTGAAGCTCGCCAATCGCCGCAAGCAGCTCGAACTGGCGGTCCGCAAGCTCGACATCGCGCGACTGGAACTCGCCGAGGCCGAAGCCGAGGTGGAACGCTACAAGGTCACCTCTCCCGCCCCCGGCAACATCTACTCGATGTACCTGGACGAAGGGGAATGGGTGACCGAAGGCGAGCCGCTGGTGAAGATCGTCCGCATGGAGTGGTTGAGAGTCGAAGGAACGATCGACAAGTCGCTCTACAATCGGGAAGACGTCCACGGCCGGCGCGTGACGATCGAGATCGATCGGGCTCGCGGCGAAACGGTCCGCTTCGAAGGGCAAGTCACCTGGACCGGCCTGCGCGAGGTGTCGGGGCGGAACATCCAGGTCCGCGCCACGGTCCGCAATCAGATCGTGGCCGATCACTGGGTCCTGCATCCCGGAGCCCACGTCCGGATGACGATCCACGACGAACCGGGATCGCTTGCCGAACTTCCGGACGATCTGCGCCGCTGAGCGGTGAAGCAGTGGTCGTTCGTCGATGTCCGAGGCTCAGACGACGCGATGGGCCAGCGGGCGCCCCGCAAGTCCGGCGAGCAGATTCGCGACGCTCCCCTCGGCCATGCGGCGCCGAGTCGCTCCGGTCGCGCTCCCCAGATGCGGCGCGATGACGACATTGTCCAGGGAGAGCAGCCGGTGGTCGCGCGGCAGCGGTTCCGGTTCGGTGACGTCCAGCCCCGCCGCGGCGATCGAGCGATCGGCAAGGGCTGTCGTCAGCGCTTCGGTATCGACG
>CAZZBI010000282.1:0-7160 GCA_964652385.1 uncultured Pirellulaceae bacterium
GAGAACCCCTGCGCTTGGCGCTACGGGCTGGGAGACACGGAGTGCTCGTCGTCTGGCCGCACCGTCGGTGGTCGTGCGACCGTCGTCGTGCGACCGCCCCCGGTCGCAGCCTTTCCGAATCGAGGCCGCGGAGAACCCCTGCGCTTGGCGCTACGGGCTGGAAGACACGGAGCGATGACGCGGAGGACACCGCTTGTCGGCGCAGCGGCTGCGCCGTCCCGAGACTACTCGCGCACCGGCTCGCCGCCGTTGCGGGTCAGCAGCGCACGGAGTTTTTCGGCCGGATAGTCGGGCCCTTTGAAACCGACCGAACCGTCGCCGCGAGCGAAGCACCAGCGATCGCGCGCGTGCCCTCCGAGGCCGGCGAGGGGCTGCGCCGGATCGATCTCGAACGACTCGGGGCGAGTCCAGACGACGGCATGATCGTCGTCGACCTCGAGAATCCCGAACGTATTGGAGGAGCCGTCGGGGATGTCCTTGAACGAGAGACCGACGAGATCAGGGAACATCGAAGCCGGACCTCCCGGCACGCGGAAGTTGGTCAGACCTTTCCGCCGCGGTAGGCGACTGCCGGCCGCCGCAAAGATCGCCGGCATCTCGGCGATCAACGACGTGTTGTGTTCGCTGTCCCACGGTTCGTCCAAGCGAAACCGCGCGTACAGCTCCTGATGTCCCAGAAACGGCAGGATCCGGACGCGCCAGCTCAGCAACGGCTCTCCCGCGTCGTTCGCCGTTCCGTAGCCCGGAAAGCGTTCGAAGACCGAGTGGAAGTTATGCAGCGCGAGCATCTGCTGCTTGATCTTCGACAGGTTCTGCTGAGTGATCAGATCATCCGCGAGCAGGTCGATCCAAGGGGCGATCGCGCCGATCGCAGCGCTCGCTTCGGGATCCGACCAACGCGCCGTTCGGACGACTCGATCGCCGTCGGCCTGCGGCCGCAGCGCCGCGAAGGGGGCCAGACTCTCGAGCCCCGTGCTTCCCATGAGCTGCTCGACGAGACGCGGGACCTGGTCGCTCAGCCAAGCGGCCATGTGCTCGGCCGCCGCCGGATCGGCTGACCGGATGACCAGAGAGAACGAGCCTTCGTCACCGCCGTCGATGCCGAGGGAGCCCCATTGCAGGCCGTCGACGAGCGTCGCCGACGGACCGCCGCCAAACTCCGGCGGCAGCGTCGGCATCAGTTCGCGGACCGCCCGACGATGCCAATCGCTCGGCGCGACGAACAGCTGCAGCGAGGCGTCCGCATGCTCGGCCGAGGCGACGGCGAGCGACTCGTGCGGATCCAGCACCTCGACCGAGAGCCGCCGAAGATTGGCCGACGAACCGATCAGGATCGAGTCGCCGAATCGAGCCGTCTGCCACCGACCGCCGATGGTCCGATTCAGCGCCGTCGCCGTCAACGCCGCCGCCGACTCGTGGCGACCGTCGAGCAGCAGAACAAGCGGTTCGTCCGGAAAACCGGCGAGCGTCACCAGGACGGTCAGGTCACGCACGCCGTCGGCCAGCAGTCCGTCGCGCAGGACGGAGAGCGGTTCGAGGACGACGTCTGGTTGCAGGACGCCGCGCGGGTCGAGCTGCGACAGACGGCGTTGCAGTTCGGCCGGATCCCAATCGGCCAATCGGATCCGCACGCCGGCGACCAGATCGGCCGACATGTCGAAGGCCGGAAGCGGTGCTTCGGCCGGACGACCGCCGGCTTCTTGCGCCAGGGTTCGACTCGCGACCAGCAGTCCGAGGATCGAAACGACGAGCAGGGGGATTCGACGCATCATCTTGACGGCTCCCGTAGATCGGCAGTTCATTCGGCACCTTCGACCAGACGGATCTCGTAACGGAACGAGGGAGTCCCGAGCGATTCGGAGCTCGTCACGATCGCTCGATCCCCTTCCAGGCGGTACTCGAACGGCTGACCGGTGCTCGGATCGATCGGGACCGGAATCGGACTCAGGTCGGCCAGCGTCGCCGGCAGCTTGCCCTGATGTTCGGCGCCGTACCACCGGAGTGCTTCGAGCAGCATCAACAGGGCCCGAGCCTGTCGATTCCTGACTTCGGTCATTCGCGTCCAATCGAAGTTCGGGCGCAGGCGAGAAGCGAGCGGCAACGATTCGCCTCGTTCCATCTCGTCGCGAAAGGTCTCGGCAACCAACGCGGCCAACGGTCTCGCTTCGTGATACGGAACGAGGGTCGTCCGATAGTCGAGCTCGATCACGGTCCGATACTGCCGATAACCGTGCAGGAGCAGCACCTGAGCGACCGGCATCGCATCGACCGCCGCGGTGTCGAAGCCCTGTTCGATCAGACTCCGTCGGGCGATCGGATAACCGCGGATCGCTAGTATCGACAATGACTCGGGATGATACTCCCAACCCTGAAATCGCTCGCCGAACGGACCGGAAGAGGACGAGTCACCCATATCGCGGGCCAGGCTCCACACATCGCGAAGCTGATCGGTCCACCAGGCCGCATCGTGTGATGCGTCCGGATGGCGAACGAACTCGAACTTCGACTCGAACGACGTTCGCTCCGCCTGCAGGCCGACTCGTCGGTCGAACAACGGATCGGGGAGTTCGGCGAGCGCCCAGTAGAGATTCGGCGCTTCACGACGCCCGAGACGTTCCAGCAGGACGTCGAGCATCGCTTCTTCGATCGATGTGCCGACCAAGGCGTTGACCATCGGCGCGGACGAACCGACGTGACGGGCCAAAGCAAGTCCATCCCGCAGTGTCGCCTCAGCGCCGTCGAAGTCGCCTCGTGCGACCTGCAAGCGGGCACGCAGCGTCAACAGGCGAGCGAATTGACGCATCTGTTGAATGTGAGGTACGAGGATCATCGAGTAGCTCTCCTCGCGTAGATCCGCCTGCCAATCGCAGTGTCGACAGCGAGCAGCCCGCGACAGGAACTCGAAGACGACGTTTCCGTTCGGCAAGCCGGCAAGTGCATCCAGGTCGACTCTCGTCGCCAACTCGTCCATCGGTTGCCGAAGGGCGTCGAACGCGCCGGTGTTCGACAGCTGCGATCCGAGTTCCGCGACTTGGCCGTAGAAGACCGCCGCATTCTCGTTGCGCTGTTCGGCGAACCGAGGCAGCAGGGCGTGCGGGCGAGTCGGGTCGTCGGGAGCGGCGGGAGTCATCTCGATCCGAATCGTCCCGTCATCATCACGAGCGAACGACTGCGGCGGAGCGGCGAAGGTGGCGGTCGCGTGCGATGCGGCGACCAGCAGGATCATGCCGATCGTCGGCAGAACCCTTCGGCGAGATACGACGATCGTTCGAGAGGCCATGGCGTCTCCCTCGGTTCGGAATCGGAGCGAATTCGGTCAGAGCAGTTCGTCGAAGAGCCCTTGTTCGACCAGGCGTCGTTGCTGGCGAAGCCGTTCGGCCGGACTCAGCGGCTCGAAAGCCCCAGGGAGCGATACCGGCGTCGCGATCCCGGTCGTCCCGGGCGGCGCCGACGTCGTTCCGAGTCGCCGGTCGCCGGCCGCCTCCAGCACCCGCCGCATCCATGCCGACTCGGGCACCTCGGTCGGGACGAACGCCGATCGATCGAACGCGATCCCCGGCGCGATTCTCGGTCGGGACGTCGCATCGCGGACGATCGACTCGGCGGCTGCTGCCGAACGGGATTCTGCGATCGCTGCCGAGCGTGAATCGTCCGCCGAGTCGTCCGTCGTGTCGTGCGATGCGATCGGTAAGGTCGAGATCGGTGAGGTCCGATCCGTTGCCGCTCGATTCAGGCCGCCGAGCCAGGCAATCGCCAGTCCGACGGCGATGCCTGCGGCGAGCGAGGCGATCGGCGAGCGGAACCAAGGGAGCTGCCGACCCATGCACGTCGCCCGATGCCGACGTTCCGCCTCGCATCCGGCGCGAAACCAGATCTGCTCGGGGGAGAGGCGATCGGCGGCCGGACGCATGGCGGCCAATTCCGCTTCGAACGCGGCCAGGTCATCCGGCAGGTGCGGCGCGTGCTCGTTCATGATCGGTTCTCGCGCGAACGGAAGGGATCGAGTGCGACGCCGGCGGACGTGGCATCGCGAAGCTGCGGATGGGCACGGAGCGATTCGAGTCCGGAGCGGAAGCGGCGAAAGGCGGTCGGGACCGAAGTGCCGATCAGCTCGGCGATCTCTTCGAACGTCAGTTGTCCCCAGATCCTGGCGACGACCACTTCGCGCAGGGCGCCGTCGAGCGACTCGAGCGCGGCGACCAGCGCGACGGGATCGATGGGCGAGCGATCGTCGAGCGCGAACCAGGCAGGGCGAGTCGCGGCGGCCTGTTCCTCGTGAACGCGGCGGCGCCGTTCGGAGCGACCGGCATTGATCGCGCGGCGCCGGACGACGGCGTACATCCAGGCGATCGGGCGTTCGGGCACGGGCTTTTGCTGCAGCAAGCCGACCCACACCTCCTGCACGACGTCCTCGGGGGACCGACACCATTGCTGCGCGTAGAGCACGAGCGCTCCGGTCCGCGACCGGATCAGGTCGCGCCAGAGGTCGGTCTCGGGGGGCAGCGGCGTCGGTTCGTCCATCGTGACGAGGTCTCTCCGCCCCGATGTCACCGCTCGCCGCCGATTATTTCACCCGATGCGTCTTTTCGGTCCGAGGAGACCTTGCGCACTCGAAGTTTGAGCCGGCAGTATCGACTCAGCCGAGATCGACCAGTTCGCGAACGAACTCCGAGGCGCGATGTTCGATCGACCGCAGTCCTTCCTCGATCTCGGCGATCTGTCGCTGTTCCTTGCCGATCTCCGCCGCTCCGGATCGCTGGACTTCGAGGACCGATTCGACCTGTTGCCGAACGGTTTCGAGCTCGAGGTTCATCGACGCCTCGATCGCGGCGATCATCGGTTCGGTGATGCCGTCGACCTTGTCGGCGATGGTCCGCGACTGTTCGGGAATCGATTCGATGATCTTGGCCTTGAGTCCCTTTCCGATCTCCCCCTTGGCCTTGGCGGTCAAGGCGTCGCCGGCTCGAAACGAACGGAAGACGCTGGTGGCGATGAGCGCCGGAATGATGGTGATCGGGTTGAGGTGCAGGATGGCGACAGCGCCGACAACGACCGCGATCGACGGAAGCAGGCTACGGAGCATTCCCTGGTAGCCCATCGTCGCACCTTCGATGGCCGACCCGGCTCCGCCGAGGAAGAAGCCGCCGACTCCGGCGAGCACTCGCTCGACCGCACCGACTCTCGTCTCCGGCAGGACGTCGGATGCGGCGTCGCCGGTCAGACGCTTGCGGATCCCGTCCATATCGACCAGGAAGTCCTTCATCGCTTCGGCCGCATCCGACTGGAAGTCGGCGAGGTGGTCGGCGATCATCGGCCTCAGGCGGTCTTCCTGCCAGCGGAGCGTCCGTTGTTCGATCTGCGGGTTGACCTTCGCGATCACCTCTTCGGCGACGCCGCGGATCTGTTCCTCGACCGCCCAGAATCGAAAGACGCTGATCCGGCTATCGATGTCGGTCGAGAGCGCCCATTCGGGAACCTCGTCCGCAACGCTGCGCAGATGATTGGCGGCAGCGTCGCGCACCGCATCGCGAAGTCGAACGCGACTCCGCTCGAGACTTTCGAGGGTCCGACGCTTGCGGCGCTCCGCTTCTTCCAGTTGAGGGCGTGCTTCACGAACGCGCTCCTCGAGCTCGCCGAGACTCGTCTCGAGCATCCGACGGCGATTCGGAATCGTCTCGAACAGCGCCGTCTTCAGGCCCTGGATCAGTTGGTACGAGGGCTGCAACAACTTGATCCGCCCGCGGTGTTCCACGAGGAAATCGGCCAGCGCCCGTTCGACCACCGGGATCCGCGACCGCTCGATCAGGGCCGGGTCGTTCTCTTCGCGGCCGATGACCGCGTCGAGCGCCGAGACGAAGAAGACTCCTTCGCGACCCAGAGAGGTCCGAGGCGCCAGATGTTCGTACGCATACTGCGTGATCCGATCGCGATCGGAGGCGCGCTTGAGTTCGTCGAAGCGGTTGCAGACGAAGAACAGGTATTCGTGCCCCGAGCCGCGGAGCTCGCGGTCGATCACTCCCAGTTCGGTCTGGCTGGCCAACGCGTGGACCGAAAGGACGAAGATCACCGCATCGATTCGTCCCAGATAGTCCATCGTGACCTTGGTTCGGCTGCCGTGCTCGTTGAGTCCCGGCGAGTCGATGATCTCGACGGAGTTGCGCAGGAGATCGAGCGGCCAGCCCAGTTCGGCTCGGTCGTAAGGCGTCTCGGCGATCGAAGCGCTCTGGTCCCGAGTCGGATCGGGAATGACGACGTAGCGTTCGAGCTGGTCGACCGGAACCTGCAAGGGAGGAATCTCGCCTCCTCGGTGTGCCTCGATATGTCGGACCGCCTCTTCGGCCAAGCCTGCCGGAAGTCGCTCGACGGGCGGGTTGCGGAAGTGGAGCACGGCGGTCGGCTCATCCGACCAACGCAGCTCGTTGATGATCGCGGTACAGGGAGTCGCGAAGGCCGGAAGGACCTCGCGACCGAGGAGCGAGTTGATGAACGTGCTCTTGCCCCGCTTGAACTCCCCCAGCACGATCACCTTGAATCGCTCGCTGGCCAGACGCTCCGACAGCCGGTCGCAGGTGTCGGCCCAGCTCGTCATGTCGAGCTGGTTGAAGCCTTCGCGGCCTTCCCGCAGGAGCCCGTTCAACCGATCTCGCTGAGCCCGGAACTGTGCGTAGCGTTCGCCTGATCCGCTCATGTCCGTTTGCCTTTCCTTCGTCGGAGTTCGTTCGTCGAGGTGTCTCGTCCGACGCCGGCGTCTCGCCGTTTGCGGCGTGCATGCCGAGGTCGAGTGCGTCGTGTCCGCTCGATCACATCTCGCGGATCGACTGCTGGAGAGCGGCGAGCAGTTGCTGCTGGGCGTCGATCGCCTGAAGATCGGCCGTCACCGTCTGCTGCATCGCCAGCGACTCCTGCTTGTCGCGTTCATCCTGTTGTCGCATCAGATCGACGAGCTGCGAGTAGCGAGGGCCATACTCCTGAATCGAACCGCCGAGTCGATGGAGTCCCTCTCCGGCGGCGTCACGGACCGACTGCGCGATCATCGGCCTGGCGCGCGCGATGCTGTCGCGGACCTGTTCCTGCAGCGGTCCCCAGCAACGCGCCTGGAGTTCCGACAGCGAAGGGCCGAACATCGAGGAGAAGACCGTCCCCAGCACGGTACCGACGAC
>CAZZBI010000283.1:0-7113 GCA_964652385.1 uncultured Pirellulaceae bacterium
TGATCTCGATCACCGGCCGAGCGAAATCGTTGCACCGGGTCGTGAACGGTTACGTGATCGGACTGCAGAGCGCCCGCATGGCGGGAATCGACGTGAAGCCCGAAACCTGGGCGGGGATCGAACGGATGCTCTATCGCGTCGCGTCCGAGGACGGGATCCGCTACAGCTACAAGAAGAACGAAGAGCCGACGCTGTCGATGACGGCCGAAGGAGTGCTCTGCCGCCAGTACTTGGGTTGGAAGAAGGCCGAACCGCAAATGGCGGATTCGGTCGCCTACCTGACGGCGCATCCGATCGACTTCGCCGCCAAGGACTATTACTACTGGTACTACGCGACTCAGGTCATGCACAACGTCGAAGGCGAGGCGTGGGAGACCTGGAATCAGGTGATGCGCGAAGCGATCCCGGCCAATCAGACTCGGACCGGTCGCGAGCGAGGGAGTTGGGAACCGGAAGGGGATCGCTACGCGATGAGCGGCGGCGGGCGTCTGTACGCGACGACGCTGATGATCCTGACCCTCGAGTCCTACTATCGCCACCTGCCCCTGTATCGCTATCGGACCGAATGATCGTTCGGAACGATACACCGACAGAAGGCGGCGGGGTTCAGGCGACTGCGTGACCGGCGAAGGTTCGACCGACGTCGTCCCTCCGATTGTCGATCGACCGGCCTCGAGCGACCGGTCGACCGACGATGGTCACTGCGTCCGCGCGGCGCTCAGGCCAGCAGCGACTCGACCGGCGCGAAATCGTAGCCGAACGTCTCGGCGACCGGTTGATGGGTCACCTTGCCGGCGTGGATGTTGACGGCCGATGCCATCGGCTTCGATCGCTTGGCGACCGCCAGTCCTTCCTGAGCCAACTGAATGGCGTAGGGAAGCGTGACGTTGCAGAGAGCAAAGGTGCTGGTCCGTCCGACCGCTCCCGGCATGTTCGCGACGCAGTAATGGACGACGTCGTGAACGGTGAAGACCGGATCGCTGTGGGTCGTCGGCCGCGCCGTTTCGACACAGCCTCCCTGATCGATGGCGACATCGACGATGACGCTCCCCGGCTTCATCAGCGTCAGATCATCGCGCGAGATGAGACTGGGCGCCTTGGCTCCCGGAATCAGCACCGCACCGATCACGAGGTCGGCCAGGCGCAGTTCGTCGCGGATGACGTGTCGATCGCTGAAGAGGACATTGACGTTCGGCGGCATGATGTCGTCGAGGTACCGAAGCCGGTCCATGTTGACGTCGAGGATGGTGACGTCAGCCTGGAAACCGGCCGCGATCTTCGCCGCGTTGGTACCGACGATCCCTCCGCCGAGAATCGTGATGTGGGCCGGAGCGACTCCGGGAACACCGCCGAGGAGGATGCCTCGCCCCATCTGAGGACGTTCGAGAAAGCGAGCTCCCTCCTGGATGCTCATGCGGCCGGCGACTTCGCTCATCGGCGTCAGTAGCGGCAGACGTCCCGCATCGTCGCGCAGCGTCTCGTACGCGACGCATGAGACCTGCGTATCGATCATCGCCTGAGTCAGGGCGCGATCGGCGGCGAAATGGAAGTAGGTGAACAGGATCTGACCGGGGCGGAGCATCTGCCATTCGGCCGGCTGCGGCTCCTTCACCTTCACGATCATGTCGGCCTTGGCGAAGATCTCGGCCGGCCCCGAGGCCATCTTCGCTCCGGCCTGCAGATACTCGTGATCGGCCAATCCGGAACCGAGTCCGGCCGACTGTTCGACGATCACCTGATGGCCGCGGCGGACCAGCTCTTCGACTCCGACCGGCAGCATGGCGACGCGATACTCGTCGCGCTTGACTTCCTTGGGCACACCGACGATCACGGCTCAGTCCTCCATCTCGATGACATCATCGGAATCAGGGTTCCACGGCTCCCACGCATCCTCGTCGCTCTGACCTTCGACGTAGATCACGTTCGGATCGTCGGGATCGGTGCGGACCAGCGGACGCTGCTCCGACTTCTCCTTCCCCTCCGCATCCGCTTCGGGCTTGGGCGACGAGGCGCGTTTCTGCAGGAAGATGCGGATCGGCACTTCGCCGAACTCGAGCTGATCGTGCAGGAAGCTGCGCAGGTACTTCACGTACGAAGGGGCAAAGGCACGCGGTTCGTTGCACATGAAGACCAGGGTAGGAGGGCGAATCCCGACCTGCGTCGCAAAGTAGATCTTGGGGCGTTTGTTCGACACCGCGTGGGGCGGATGCTTGTCGATCGCGACTCGGAGCAGCCGGTTGAGCTCGCCCGTCGAGATGCGGCTGCGCGATTGCCGGAAGAGCATCTGCGCGTGGCTGAGCAGCTTGCGGACGTTGCGCCCTTCCTTGCCGGTGATGAAGGCGATCGGAACGTGCCACAGGTTGGGGAACTGCTCCCGCAGATAGTCGCTCCAGCTCTGCGTCGGCATGTGCTCGGCCATCAGGTCCCACTTGTTCACGACCAGGATCACCGGCTTGTGATGTTCCTGGATGTAGTGAACGAGCTGCTTGTCGACCTTGCTCAGGCGCTGCGAGCCGTCGAAGAACATCAGCACGACGTCGGCGTGCCGAATGCTTCGCTGGGCTCGGTGCGTGCTGTACCAATCGATGTCGGTCCGGACGCTGCGCGAGCGGCGAAGCCCCGGGGTATCGATGGCGACGAAAGTCTTGCCGTCCATCTCGAAGCGGACGTCGACGCTGTCGCGCGTCGTGCCGGCGACCTCGGAAACGATCATCCGCGGACTGTCGGTCAGCGTGTTGACGAAGGTGCTCTTGCCGACGTTGCGTCGACCGACGATCGCGATCTTCATCTCGGGATCGACGAGCCCTCCGTCCTCCTGGTCGAGGACCGGCACGACCTCGCAGAGTCGATCGACGAACTCGTCTCGGCCGAGTTTCTGCAGGGCGCTGACCTTGATCGGGTTGCCCAGGCCGAGACGGCAGAACTCCTCGGCGGCGACATCATGGCGCGGCGAATCGCACTTGTTCGCCACGAGCATCAGCGGCTTGCCGGTCGCTCGCAATCGCCCGGCGATCGTCTCGTCGAGCGGCGTGAGGCCGTCGCGGGCATCGACCAGCAGGATGAGCGCATCGGCTTCTTCGATGCCGAATTGGATCTGCTGCTCGATCTCGGCGGTCAGATCGTCGACATCGTTGATGCCGATCCCGCCGGTGTCGCAGAGTTCGAAATAGCGCCCCTGTTCCTCGATGATCCGGGTCATGCGGTCGCGCGTGATGCCGGCGACGTCGTCGACGATCGCCAGTCGACGGCCGACCAGCCAATTGAACAGGCTGGACTTGCCCACGTTGGGGCGTCCGATGATCGCGACTTGCGGGATCGACATGAGAAACACCGAAGAGCGGAGAGAATCCGCCCATCGTAGCGTCGGAGCGGCCCCGGCGCAAGGGATCGCCGGGGGAGATCACGCCGCCGAACCGAGTCATGAGCGGCCGTGTCGGCGAGCCGTCACCGCTCGCGAAAGCGTCGCATCAGGACTGGCGAGGTGCCCTGTCGGTCAAGCGGCGGCTCGAGCGGAGCCGTGCGGTTCGAAACCACGGTCCCATCCAGCGACTCAGGTCGACGGATAGAAGGTCCGTTCGACGAAATGGGTGTCGATCGTCCCGGCCACGAAATCGGCATGCTGCAGCAGGCGCTTGTGGAACGGCGCGGTCGTCCGGATACCGGTGACTCGCAATTCGTCGAGCGCCCGAACCATGCAGGCGATCGCTTCGTCGCGGGTCGGCTTGTGGACGATCAGCTTGCCGATCATCGAATCGTAGTAAGGGGGGACCGAGTAGCCCGGGTGGGCATGCGAATCGAAACGGACACCGAGGCCGCCGGGAACGAACATCGACTCGATCTTCCCCGGGCAAGGCTGGAAGAACTTGTCGGGGTCTTCGGCATTGATCCGGCACTCGATCGCCGAGCCGATGCAGGGGATATCCTCCTGCTTGACCCAGAGCGGTTCGCCTGAGGCGACGCGGATCTGCGCCTTGATCAGGTCGATGCCGGTGACCATTTCGGAGACCGGGTGTTCGACCTGTATGCGGGCGTTCACTTCGATGAAGTAGAAGTTCTCGTCGGCATCGACGATGAACTCGACGGTGCCCGCGTTGGTGTAGTTCGCTTCGCGGATCATCCGAACGGCGGCCGCACAGATCGCGGCGCGCGTCTTTTCGCTCAGCCGCGGCGCCGGACTCTCTTCGACCAGCTTCTGATGGCGGCGTTGAGCCGAGCAGTCGCGTTCCCACAAGTGGACGGCGTTGCCGTGCTTGTCGGCGAGCATCTGCACTTCGACATGCCGCGGTCGATCGACATACTTTTCGAGATAGACCCCCGGGTTGCCGAAGGCCGCCTTGGCTTCGTTCCGAGCCTGTTGCAGGGCGCTCTTGAGGGTCAGTTCGTTCGCCGCGACTCGCATCCCCTTGCCGCCGCCGCCGGCGGTCGCCTTGATCAGCACGGGATAGCCGATCTCCTTCGCGACACGGATCGCCTCTTCCTCGGTCTCGACCAGCCCCTGGCTGCCGGGGACGACCGGGACGTTGGCTCGCCGTGCGATCGCCTTGGCGGTGTTCTTGTCGCCGAGCTGATCCATCGCTTCGGGGAGCGGTCCGATGAAGTCGATGTTGCAGCTGCGACAGACCTCGTTGAAGTGCGAGTTCTCGGCGAGAAAGCCGTAGCCGGGATGGATCGCGTCGACGTTTCCGACCTCGGCCGCGCTGATGAGCTGGTCGATCCGCAGGTAGCTGTCGACCGACTTGGGACCGCCGATGCAGTACGCTTCGTCGGCCAGATCGAGATAGGCGGAGCCGCGATCGGCTTCGCTGAAGACGGCCACCGTCTCGATCCCCAGCTCCTTGCAGGCGCGGATGATCCGAAGGGCGATCTCGCCGCGGTTGGCGATCAGGATGCGGTTGTACATGCGTCGCGAAGCGGCTCGGCCGCGCCTCTGCTGCTGTGGGAGGATCGGTGGACGACGCGGTCGAACGGCTTGCCGCAGTCCGGAGGCGATCGAATCGGGACGCGAATCAGCCCTGCGTGTCGATCTTGAAGAGCGGCTTGTTGACGTCGACCGCCTCTTCGTTCTTGACGAGAACCGCGAGGATCTTCCCCGAGACGCCGGCCGGAATCTCGTTGAACATCTTCATCGCTTCGACGACGCAGACGATCGTCCCCGGTTCGACATGGTCGCCGACCTTGACGAACGTTTCCGCCTTGGGATTGGGCTTGGAGTAGAACGTGCCGACCATCGGGCTCTTGATGAAGCCGACGCTCGGCGGATCCTGCGCCGGAGCGGCTTGGGCCGACGCCGCGATCGCGGGAGCGGCGCTCGGAGCGGCAGCCGGAGCGGGGGCCGAGACCATGCCCGGCGACATCGGAGCGGCTCCGCCGGTGACGAAGACCGGAGCCGGCTCTTCGCCGCGACGCAGACGGATGCGCTGATCGCCGTGCTTGAGGCTGATCTCGCTGAGGTCGTTCGTCCTCATCATCTCGATGAGCTGTCGAATCCGTTCGACGTCGAACACCTCGCTCGGACCGTTCTCTCGGTTGCTCATGCCAGACCCTTCAGTGGCACCGGCCGCGGGCTTGACCGATGAGGAGCGCTTGGCGGCTCCCTTGGATTTCGATTCGCTCATGGATCGCCTTCGGCCGCATCCGGCAGCCGCTCGGAAAGTCGTGCTCCGGGACGCGGGGGAGCCTGACGACGGCTCGAGGCCCGTACTCGGAGAGTCGCAAGCACGTTTCGCGGGGAAACGCCTACATCGCGACGATGCTCGCCTCGAACGCCTTCGGCACCGAGGTCAGTACTTCGTGGCCGTCGTCGGTCACGAGCACGTCGTCCTCGATCCGAACCCCGCCCCAGCCGGCCAGGTAGATCCCCGGCTCGACCGTCACCACCATGCCGGGACGCAGTTCCCGATCGTTCGCCGACGACATCCGCGGCTCTTCGTGGATCTGCAGGCCGAAGCCGTGTCCCAGGCCGTGACCGAAGTGCTTGCCGTACCCCGCCTGCTCGATGACGCTCCGCGCCGCTCGGTCGACCTCGCTCGCTCGCACCCCGGGGCGGATCAGGTCGATCGCCGCAAGTTGAGCCGCGAGAACGACTTCGTATACCCGGGGCAGTTTGGGCGGGATTTTACCGGTGACCAGAACACGGGTCAAGTCGCTCAGGTACCGCCCCGCCTTGGCTCCCCAGTCCACCAGCACGAACGGCGACTCCTCGATCCGGCGGTCGGTCGGGATGGCATGCGGCAGCGCAGCGCGAGGGCCGACGCCGACGATCGGCGGGAACGCACAGCCGACTCCGCCGAGCACTCGGATCCGGTGTTCCAGCTCCGCGGCGACCATCTTTTCGGTCTGACTCGGCACCAGCGTCGCCCGCAACGTCTCGAACGCCCGCTCGGCCATCCGGATCGAACGACGGATCTCGGCCAGCTCGTCCTTGTCCTTGATCTGCCGAAGACCTTCGATCAGCGCCGAGGTCGCGACCCAGTCGACGCCCGGCATCGTCGCGGTCCAGCGATCGAACAGGGATTTGGTGACCGCATCCGCCTCGAAGCCGACCTTGCCGAGATGCCGCGACGAGATCGCTCGTTCAATCAGATCGTTCATCGGCACGGCGCTGGTCCGGCTGACGAACTCGACGTCGGGACACTCCTCGCCCAACTGCGTCTCGTAGCGGCTGTCGCTGAGAATCAGCTCCCCCTTGCGCATCAGCAACAGGTAGCTCGAATCTCCCGAGAACCCGGTCAGGTACGAGACGTTGAGGACATCCGTGACGAGGATCGCGTCCAGGCCCGCCTGGCGGATCAGCGAGCGGACTCGGTCACGGCGCTTGGCGTAGTTCATCGGAGCCTCCTGGCGATGCGATCACGAGTCGAGTCGAGACGGTCATGTCCGAGGTTCGACCGACGCTGCTCCGGGTCCTTCGCCTGGGCGCTGCGTCACGATCCGGAGCAAGGCGTCTCGAGTGCAGGCCGCGTACGCCGGCCGGGCCGTGACCGAGGCAAACGGGGTCAGGTGACCGGTCGATTGTGCGAGTCGAGCAGCAGAACCTTGGGAACGAAACCGACTCGTTCCGCTTCGGTGAAGCGGGCGTAACAGGCGATGATCACAAGATCGCCCGGATTGACC
>CAZZBI010000284.1:0-7081 GCA_964652385.1 uncultured Pirellulaceae bacterium
CCCTGGACCGTTTCGGAGACGGGTTCGAGACACTGCGGCGATCGATCCGCGAGCGGTATCGCCAGGTCGGACGCGAACCGTCGGACATCGAGCTCGAGACGATCGCTCAGACCTGGAGCGAACACTGCAGCCACAAGACGCTCGCCGGCCGGATCGCGTATCGGGACGAGCGGATCGAGCGGCAGTTCGACAACATGCTCAAGGAGACGATCTTCGCGGCGACCGTCCGGATCCGGAAGGAACTCGGTCCGGACGACTGGTGCGTCAGCGTCTTTCGCGACAACGCCGGCGTCGTCCGCTTCGACGACCGGCACCATGTCTGCTTCAAGGTCGAGACGCACAACCGGCCGAGCGCGATCGAACCGTACGGCGGCGCGAACACCGGTCTCGGGGGCGTCCTGCGGGATACGCTCGGCACGGGACTCGGAGCCAAGCCGGTCTGCAACACCGACGTCTTCTGCTTCGCTCCCCCCGACATGACGCCGGACGAGCTCCCTCCCGGCGTGCTGCATCCGCGGCGGATCATGAAGGGAGTCGTCTCGGGAGTGCGCGACTACGGGAACCGGATGGGGATCCCGACCGTCAACGGCGCCGTCTTCTTCGATCGCCGCTACGTCGGCAATCCGCTCATCTTCTGCGGCAACGTCGGACTGATCCCGGTCGACAAGGCGTTCAAGGAGCCGCAGCCGGGCGACTGGATCGTCGCGCTCGGCGGGCGGACCGGTCGCGACGGCATCCACGGCGCCACCTTCAGCTCGGTCGAGCTGACGAGCGAGAGCGAGAAGCTCTCGGGGGGAGCCGTGCAGATCGGCAATGCGATCACCGAGAAGATGCTGATGGACGTGATGCTCGCCGCGCGCGATCGCGGACTGTATCACGCGGTGACCGACTGCGGCGCCGGCGGATTCTCGAGCGCCGTCGGTGAGATGGGCGAGTCGATCGGCGCCGAAGTCTGGCTCGACCGCGCTCCGCTCAAGTACGACGGCCTGACGCATACCGAGATCTGGATCTCGGAGGCTCAGGAGCGGATGGTGCTCGCGGTGCCGGACGAGTCGTGGGCCGAGTTCGAGGCGCTCTGCCGCTCGGAAGATGTCGAAGCGACGATCATCGGTCGCTTCGAGCCGACGGGGCGGCTGGTGCTGAAGTATCGGGACGAGGTGGTCGGCGACGTCGACATGCACTTCCTGCACGAAGGGCGTCCGCCGATCGTGCGCGAGGCGCGGTACCAGCCGGTTCCCGAGCAGCCGATCGACCTGACGGGTTCGGTCGCGATCGCCGATACGATGCTCGCGATCCTCGGCAGCCCGAACGTCGCGAGCAAGCATTGGGTGATTCGGCAGTACGATCACGAGGTGCTCGGCGGGAGCGTGATCAAGCCGCTCGTCGGTCCGAAGCAGGACGCGCCGAGCGACGCCGCGGTGATCCGTCCGGTGCTCGATTCGCGGCGCGGTCTGGTGATCGCCTGCGGCATGAACCCGCATCTGGGAGATCTCGATCCGCACGCGATGGCGGCGTCGGCGATCGACGAAGCGGTCCGCAACTGCGTGGCAGTCGGCGCCGATCCGGATCGGATCGCGATCCTCGACAACTTCTGTTGGGGCTACACCGATCGCCCCGAGACGCTCGGCAGCCTGGTCCGCGCGGCGCTCGGCTGTCAGGAGACGGCGGTCGGACTGCGGACGCCGTTCATCAGCGGCAAGGACAGCCTGAACAACGAGTTCAGCTACGTGGCCGACGGCCAGCGGCGGACCATCTCGATCCCGTCGACCCTGCTGATCAGCGCCCTGGGGCAGATCGACTCGGTCGACCGCAGCGTGACGATGGACCTGAAGGAGGTCGGCAACTGGATCTACGTCGTCGGTGCGACGCATCACGAGTTCGGCGGTTCGCACTTCGGCGTGGTCACCGGTCGCACCGGCGGTCGGGTACCGCGAGTCGATCTGGAGCGGGCGCGGCTGACCTTCCGGCGGATCCACGAGGCGATCATGCAGGGGCTGGTCCGCTCGTGCCATGATCTCAGCGAAGGGGGACTCGCGATCGCCGCGACCGAGATGGCGTTCGGCGGCGACCTCGGCGTCGAGATCGATCTCGGCCAGGTGCCGGTCGGCAGCGACACGTCAGGGCTGGACGAACAGGGACTGCGGCTGACGACGCTCTTCGCCGAATCGAACACGCGGTTCCTGATCGAGGTGCAGCCCGAGCACGCGAATCGTCTGGAACAGCTTCTCTCCGACGTTCCGTGGGGGCGGCTCGGCAAGGTCGTCTCGAATCGCCACGTGTCGATCGTCCACCGGACGGTCGACGGTAAACGGACCGATGTCGTCGACCTGCCGTTGGCGGATGCCAAGCGCGCCTGGCTCGCGCCGCTCGACTGGAGCTGACGATGACTTGGGCGAGCGTCGACGTCCGACGTTCGCCTGGACCGATCCCGCCGGACGCCGCCTCGATCCCCGGCCTCCGCACCCGCTCGCGACCTCAATCGGAAGATCACGACCGATGACCCGACCTCGCGTCTTTCTCGTCCGAGCCCCCGGCACCAACTGCGACGCCGAGACCGCCTATGCGTTCGAAAAGGCGGGAGCGATCACCGAGACGGTGCATCTGAACCGGTGGCTCGAATCGCCGCATCGCGCCGACGACTTTCAGATTCTCTGCTTTCCCGGCGGGTTCAGCTTCGGCGACGACGTCGCCTCGGGGCGTCTCGTCGCGATCCGTCTGCAGCAGCATCTGAACGACGCGATCCGTTCGTTCATCGATCGGGATCGCCTGGTGCTCGGGATCTGCAACGGCTTTCAGATCCTGATCAAGAGCGGCCTGCTGCTGGCTCCGGACGACCAGGGGCGAAGCGTCGCGACGCTCGACTGGAACGACCACGGTCGCTACGAGGATCGTTGGGTCCGGACTGCCGTCGATCGGACGCACTGCGTCTTTCTGCGCGGGGTCGAGCGGATGGAGCTGCCGATCGCGCATGCCGAAGGGCGTTTCGCGGCGATCGATCGCGCGACGCTCGAGCGACTGCGCGATGCCGGCCAGCTGGCGCTCCGCTACGTCGACGATCAGCTGACCGATGCGCCGCTGCCGTATCCGATCAATCCGAACGGAGCGGCGTTCAACGTCGCGGGGGTCTGCGACTCGACCGGCAGGATCTTCGGCCTGATGCCTCATCCCGAGCGACACATCGATCCGACTCAGCATCCGTCCTGGACGCGCCGCCGGCGCAACGAATGTCACGAGGGGGACGGCGCGGTCATCTTTTCGAACGCCGTGAGATACTTCGGATCTTGAAGAGCTTCTTGGCCATCTCGCGGCGGCGCAGCTTGTGCACCGTCTCGGCCTGCAGCAGATGCCCGTTCGTCTCGTGCCAATGATCGATCCACCGCGAGGCGGCGGCGGTCGCCGCTTCGCGAGTCGACAACCCCGAGACCGAATGGCGGAACGGGGGATGAGGCCCGGTCATGGCGGCGCTGAAGGTGGTCCGCCGGAGCGTGATGCCGAACGTCCGCTCCGAGATCTCGATCCGCCAACCCTTCACGTCGAGCGTCAGGATCCGCTTGACGCCGGGGCGACTGAACGGAACCCAACGCCCTTTCTTGAAGGACGGTTCGGGCGAGCCGCCGGCACTCGACCGGATGCTGCTCAGACTCCCCATGCCCATGGCGAATCTCCGTGACGTTCGGGGGAGGTCGTTGCGGCGAGGCTCGACGCGGCATCGTCGGAACGACCGGTGGCCGTACGGCGAACCCTAGCCCGCGTCGCGGCGGAAACGTTTGCGGCCCCCCGGGTGATCTCTGTGGTCCGAACCGAATGCGGAAGTTCGTAACCACAGAGCTCACAAAGGTCACAGAGCGACCGCGCGGCGGCCGCCGGACGTTCGCCGCGACCTCAGCGCGGGACCGAGCTGCCGGGGGCTTCGGCGACGCCGGTCCCCTCGTCGGTCGACGCGGTCTGCTTCTCGAACACGATCATCGCGTCGCACTCGCGGAGGTCCTGCGAGACGGCGGGGATCCAGACGAAGTGATCGTCGTCGATGAAGGTGTATTCCTTCTCGGAGAGCTCGAAGAGCCCGTCGGTCTTCGTCTCCTTCGACTCGACGACGACGACATCGCCGTCCTCGCTCTTGATCGTCCAGGTGCCGGCCGTGGCGTCGCGAGCGGTCTGGCCGCCGGCCGGAGTCAGCTCGGCTTCGATCGTGAAGCTGCCGTCCGCCGCGAACTCCGCTCCGACCACCATGCTCTGAAAGGTCGCAAGCTGCGCGTCGAGACTCATGCGCTGAGTCGGATCGGTGACCTGAGCCAGTCGCGCCGCGACCTTTTCGTCCTCGACATAGGCGACCCCCAGCCAGGTGCCGACCAGACGCTCCGAAGCGGCTCGGGCAGCCGACGTCGGGGCCGGAGCGCTCGAACGCTGCGACGTCTCGGTGGTGCCGGCGGCATTCGATCCGGAACCGGAGCTCCCCGCATCGCCACCGCCGCAACCGGTCAGCAGCAGGCCGGCAAGCGCAAACGAACAGACCGATCCGGCTCGCGCCGGCGACATCCATGCCTTCATGAGATCCCTCTCTACGGACTACGGTTGAACCCGCTTGAACGTGAAGCTCCGCTTCAGACTGGCGGCGATGTTCGGCGGGACCATTTGCAGGGTCGAGTCGTCGGAAAGCTGGGCGGAGATCTCGACCGGATCCTCCTGACCCAACTGGCACCAGATCACGTAAGTCGAACCGTCGGTCCGGACCAGCTTCCAGGTCCCGGTCTTTTCGCTCTTGTTCCCCGCGAACTCGGCTCGCGTCGTCAGCTTGCCTCCCGAAGCGAACTCGACTTCGAGCATCGCCTTGTCGGCCATCATCGACATCGCCGATCCGAGCAGCGACCCGAGCGCTCCCTCCGGCTTGTTGTCGCCGAACATCGCCTGAGCCAACTGCTCCGCCCCCTCCATCCGCCACGTGCCGTAGAGCTTCGACGCGTTCGGACCGCCGCACCCGACCAGCAACAGCAGCGACAGGATCGCCAGCGACGACAGGGAGTGCAGAGGTCTCATCGTGCGTTCGGCTCCGAGCAGGCAACATGCCGAGGGGAACGGCCTTCGGAACCGTCACCGACCGGAACTTTAGAAGATCGGCCTCCGCCGAGCAACGTCAATGGAACGCCGCAACGTCAATGGAACGCCGCGCGAGGGAGTGGGCCGAGTCGGTCGGCGCGACGACGGAACGAGCGAGCAGGCCTGCTGCCGCACCGACCGACTCCCACCGGGCGACTCGGATCGCGTAGAACGTTCCCGGTCGCACCGGATCCTCGTCCGGTCCGCGACGAATCGGGCGTTCCGATCTCGTCGCCACCCTCGATCACCGCCTCGATCCGCTCGGTCCCCCCCGATGAACACCCCCGTCGCTCCCGAAACCCCTCGGCCGCGCCGCACGCTCGCTCAGCAGTTCCGCGAGTGGGACACGTGGTGGTCGATGCTCCTGATGCTCTTCTGCGTGACGGCGATCTGCGGCGTTCCGTTCCTGTGGGCCAGCCGGGCGTACAAGCTGCCGGGCAAGGTCGGTCTCACGATCCTCGTCACCCTGTACACCCTTCTGCTGTTCTGGATCTTCTGGGTCGTGATGGTCTGGAGCTACCAGCGGATCAGCGACGCGATCGGGTAAGTCGAAGAGGAAGGGGAGGGGGGACCGCGGCGGAGCGAGAGAGAGAGCGCCGTCGCGAACGGTCGCGGTGCTCCCTGGCGTCCCCTTTCCCCGAGCGCTCTCGCTTCGAAGGCGCCGGTGTCTCGGTTTCGAGACGATGCTGCGTCGTCGCTCCGGCAGCTTGCACGAGGAATCCGGCGCGCGACTTTCCCGCAATTCGCTGGTGGCGCGGCGTGCGAGTCGACGGAGCGCGAACGATCGGCACGCGGCGTGCGTTACGGGATGATCGTCGCGGGGCGGAGCCGCGCGGATCTCGGGAGGGATCCGAACGAGTCGTTTCGTCGCAAAGGGAACGGGACATGAAGCGCATTCTCTTGGGTCTGGCCGTCGCGGCTGCGGCGGTCCTGCTGGTCCCCTCGTCGAGCATGGCTCAGGGGCACGGTCATCACGGTTCGAGCTTTCGCCGAGCGACCTACAGCGGGCATGGGCCCGGCTACTCGTATCGCTCGTCGTCGGTCTACCGGAGTCACGGCAACACGTGGGGTTCGCCGGCCTACCGTCCGAATTACGGCTACGGCAACGTCTGTCGCCCGAGCTACGGCAACAGCTACTACCGGAGCTATTCGCCGGTCTACGGCAACTACGGGTACGGCTACGGTTACGGCTATCGCTCTCCCGGCTTCGGCTATTCGAGTCGCGGGCTGTCGATCTGGTACGGCTTCTGATCGCCGCGCAGTGCACGGCGGAAGCGAGGCGAGGCGGCCGGGAGCCTGACGCCGCCTCGCCCGGCGGAACGCATCGTGAGCCCGTTCGGCGCGCCTCCCGCGGTGATCGAACGGCGGTTAGACTGGAGGGATCGTTCGGCGGATGGGCCGTGCCGGACGATCCTCCGTCGGAAACCGAAGCGATGTCGCGCGAGTTCTCTCAGGCCGAGCTCGAGGCGTACCTGGACGAGCAGCTCGATTACGAGCGGTCGGCCGAGGTGGAGAAGGCGCTGCGCGAGAGCCCCGATCTTCATCGCCGCCTGGCCGACATCAATTCGCGCCGCGATTCGGGAGTCCACTCGCTCGGGGACATTTGGCGCCGCCATCAGCTCGGAGTGCCCAATCGCGAGACGCTCGGAAGCTATCTGCTCGGCGTGCTCGACGACGACCATGCGGCCTACATCCGCTTTCGGGTCGACGTGCTGAAGTGCCCGTACACGATCGCGAACCTGCGCGATCTGACCGAGCAGGAGGCGGCCGAGGCGGAGCAGCGCGACACGCGCAAGCAGCGATTCCTGAACTCGACGCACAAGTTCTTCTCGGACCGCAAACCGAAGGGAAAACCGTGAGCCGTAGTGCGACCGACCCCGGCCGCACCGAATCGGCGTCGCCTCGAAGTAGCCCCGGCTCGTCCCGAGCCGTGGGAGTGCGACAGCGACGCCGAGCGAGCTGTGAAGCGTTGCGAGTGATCGGGGGC
>CAZZBI010000285.1:0-7066 GCA_964652385.1 uncultured Pirellulaceae bacterium
ACGAGACGCGCGCCGAGCGGACGCGAACTCCCCACAGATCCCACCAGGCCGGCAGTCGTCCGCCGGCGTAGTTGCACTCGTCGCAGCGATCGGCCGTCGGCCATTCGCCCCAGTACGGCTCGTCGCAGCCGCCGGCGGACGAGAGGGTCCGCAGGTGATGGATCGGGTTGCGGGCGCGAACCTCTCCTAAGCAGCTCCCGGTCCCGCACGAATCACCCCCCCAGCCGCAGCCGTCGGTGCAGCGCGGGCCGACGGCGCAGCCGACGACCGAGGAAAGCGAAGCGAGAAGGCCGAGCAGCGCGGCATGTCGGATCATCGGACCACTCCCGAGCCGTCAGGGGATCGGCGGCGTTGCGAAGGACCATGGGATCGGGGCAAGCGTCGAGACGATTGCCCGCAGGATCGTTATCGTCCTCGAGGTCGGCCTGATCGAGAAAATCTCGCTAGATTGCTCGGGCCGCATGATCGTCATTCTCGGCGGGTCGGGAATGTCCGATCGAGGTTCGCGAGTTAGCGTCGCCGAGCGACGAACCGCGCGGTTGCTCGCGATCTCGTCCGTGATCAGGAACGACGTCCATGTGCCCGCCGATCGAGCTGCTGCCGCTGCACCACGTCGCGAGAACGACTCGGCGACTCGAGGCGTCGATCGCCTTCTATCGCGATCTGCTCGGCTTCCGGGTGCTGCCTCGCCCTCCGTTCTCGTTCCGCGGAGCCTGGCTCTACGGCGGCGGCATCCAGATCCATCTGATCGAAGCGCCGGGGGAAAGCGAACCGCTCCCGATCGACTCGCGCCGCGACCATATCGCGTTTCGGATCGCCGACACCGATCGCGCTCTGGCGGTGCTGCGCGACGTCGGGATCGAGGTGTTGGAGCGGACCAACGCCGGAGGAATCCGACAGCTCTTCGTCCGTGATCCGGACGGTCACCAGATCGAACTGGCGGTCGTTCCCGATCCGCAGTTCGGCTACGGCGAAGGGGCGTTTGCGGAGGTGGTTTCACTGCGCGAATGACAGCATCCGGACTCTTCGTGGGGTGCCGCCGAAAAAGGGATGGTCGCGCCGAAGTCAGGGGGCCGAAGCCAGACGAGCGTGCGCTGCGCCGTACGGCCGGCGAGCCGCCGAGTCCGATCGCCGCTCGACGACCGCTCGGTCGCGTGTGGCTTCGGGAGGGGGAGGTTCGCCGGAGCGACGATTCGACAGGGGGGGACCTGACGAATCCGGAATCGCGATGAAGACACCGACTGGTGCCCTGTTGCTGCTGACGCTGTCGTTCGCGACGGCGCTGGCCGGCTGTTCGGCATGGCCTCGCGTCGTGCACGAACCTCAGCTTCATAATCCCTTTCCGCAACTCGAGCGGATCGCGATCCTGCCGTTCTTCAACCAGAGCGCGTCGCCGAATCTGGATGGGCTGCAGGTGGCCGAGGCGTATCAGGTCGAGTTGCAGAAGATCCCCGGATTTCAGGTGATGCCGGTCGCCGTCGTCGACCAGTACCTGCGCGACTCGGAAGTCCCGATCGACGCGTCGACCGACTTCCAGAAGCTCGCTCGCGATCTGGGGGTCGATGTGCTGGTCGTCGGTTCGGTCACCGTCTACGACCCGTATCCGCCACCGAAGATCGGACTGGCGATCGACTGGTACGCGGCCAATCCGGGCTTCCATCCGATACCGGCCGGGTACGCGCTCCCCTGGGGAACCGCCGAGGAGGAGTTCATTCCGGACGAACTGGTGCGGGAGGCGGAGTTCGAGCTGGCGAAACGGCAGCTCGAGACGCAGACCCCGCGTCCCGCCTCGGCCGATGCCCCGTTTCCGCTTCCGGGAACCCCGGCGGACTGGCCTGATCCGCAGGGCTTCATCCCTCCGGAGCCGCTTCGCGACCCGCCGCCGCAGCGGCTTCATCGCGGCCCGCTGATCGAATCGGTGCGGGTCTACGACGCGTCGGACAACCGGACGCTCTCGCGGCTGCAGGTCTACCACTCGTGGCAGGAAGAGGTGCGTCCCGGCGGCTGGAAGGGATACCTGAACCGCTCGGACGACTTCATCCGTTTCTGTTGCCACATGCATCTGTCCGAGCTGTTGGCAGCAAGAGGCGGAGTCGATCGATCGACAGTGGCGTTTCGAGTTCCCGACGGCCGATAACCGAACCAGTCGACAGGACCGCTCGCCTCGACGGTCGAGCGGAATGCCGGGGGGCTTCGTCGACGCGGATCGCGGAAGGGAGTCGCGAGTGTCACAGGACATCAACGTGCTGGCGCTGGTCAAGGGAGAGGAACGCTACATCTTCCTGTATGACGACCAGAGCCGTGCCGAGGCGCTGCGGACGCTCGGTCGGTTCGCTTCGGACACCGAGCTGAGTTTCACCTGGTACGATGCGGCGGTCCTGAGCCAGAAGATTCGGCATCGAGCCGAAGAAGCGGCTCCCGCGACGCGCCGCTTCGATCTGCTCCGGACGAACGATCGTCGCGACGACGACGTTTGAACGGCGTTCGCGCAGCGCGAGCAGCCGATCGGCCGCATGACGGCGATGTCCCGTGCGTTCCGCCGACTGGCTCGAGCGCGCTGCCGCAAGGCTCGTCGCGTCGCGACATCGCGGTTCGCGAATTCCGAAACTCCGTTCGAGCGGACCGCTTCGATGCGCAGCGAGATCGAACGCTTCCTCAGGTATCTGGCGGCCGAGCGAAACGCGAGCGCGCTGACGATCAAGTCGTACCGCGAGGATCTCGAAGCGCTCCTGCGGTTTCTTCAGGGGGACGCGGCGCAACCTCCCGATCCGAGCAAGATCGGTCTGCTCGATCTCCGCACCTACGTCTCGGCGATGCACGAGGCGGGGTACGCCAAGACGTCGGTGTCGCGGCGACTGGCGTCGATGCGATCGTTCTTCCGCTTCGGAATGCGCGAAGGGTGGGTCGAGCGGAATCCGGCCAAGCCGCTCCGCAATCCCCGTCCCGATCGGAAGCTCCCGCATGTCCTGTCGGACGACGAGGTGGCGACGCTGCTCGGAGCTCCGTCGGCGGACGAACCGGCGGGGCTACGCGATCGAGCGATTCTCGAGACGATGTACTCCGGCGGACTGCGCGTCAGCGAGACGGTCGGACTGGGCGATGCGGATATCGATCTCGAACGAGGGCTGATGCGGGTTCGGGGCAAAGGGAAACGCGAGCGACTCGCGATGCTCGGTTCGCACGCTGCCGAATCGGTCGAGCGTTGGCGAAGGGTGCGTGTGCTGCATCCGAGCGAGGATCGCCCCGACAGGCGACCGGTCTTCACCAACCGGTTCGGCAAGCGCCTGACGACTCGCAGCGTCGGACGGATGCTGGAGAAGTACCTGGCCGAGACCGGCCTCGATCGCCGCACCTCGCCCCACACGCTTCGTCACAGCTTCGCGACGCATCTGCTCGATCGAGGCGCCGACATCCGCAGCGTGCAGGAGCTGCTCGGCCACAAGAGTCTCGTGACGACTCAGATCTACACGCACGTCAGCACCGCCGGCCTTCGCGAAGCGTACGAAAAGGCCCATCCGCGGTCGGCGCTCGGCTAGAACGTCGGAACCGATGAGCCGAGGGGGGTATCGAGGAGCGGCACGCCGGCAGGCCCCTCGATACCGAAATCCGGGTCGAGACTCGAGCGCACGCGGCGCTCGAGCGACGTCGGTCAGACGATACCGCGCTTGACCGCCCAGACGGCGGCGGCGGTTCGATCCGGCGTGTCGAGCTTGCGCAGGATGTTCTGCACGTGCTCCTTGACCGTTTCGATGCTGATGCTCAGCGACTGACCGATCTCGCGATTGCTCAACCCCAGCGCGATGTGACGCAGAACCTGCAGCTCGCGATTGGTGAGCGGAATGTCGTCGTCCGCCGCATCCCGCTTGCGGCTCATCGCCGAGCGGACACCCTGGACCGGGCTGTCGGGACGCGGCCCCTCGCCGGCGGCGGCGCGCCGGACCGAATCGAGCAGGAACTCCTTCGACGCCCCCTTGAGCACGTAGTCGACGGCGCCGAGCGCCAGCGATCGAGCCAAGTAGGTCGGGTTGTCGAAGGTCGAGAGCATCACGATCCGCGTGTCGGGCGAAGCCGCCTTGGCCTCTTCGACCGCGTTGAGTCCGCTGCGCTCGGGCATCTTGACGTCCATCAGCAGGACGTCCGGCTTCAGTTCGCGGACCGCGGCGATCGCCTCGTCGGCACTCTTCGCTTGCCCCACCACCTCGATGTCGGTGCCTTGAAACAGGGACGCCAACCCTTCTCGTACGACCTCGTGGTCGTCCGAAACGACGACGCGAATCGCCATGCGTGACTCCTCTCGAAAGACCTCAACGGTCAGGAACGGAAAGTGGCCGAGGCGAGCGACCGACGGCAGATCCCGCCACAGGACGCGGAAGGACCAGCCGGACGCACGGTCGTCGCCCCCTAGACTTGACCAGATCGTTATTCCCGAGACAACCCGGCCTGGGCCGAGTGAGGGATCGGGTATTTACTGCATGGTACCAAGGGGGGCGGAGGGGATCGAGCGGCGCCAACGGGAACTCGTCGGATCGGCGCGGTCAGAACTGCCTCGATTCGGCCAGGAAGCGAACCGCTGGACGGCTTGCGGAAGTCTCGAACCCAGGAAAACTCCCGTGATCCTCCAGGGGGGCTCGCCAGCTTCGATGGCGATGGCGAAAGGAAGGGGGCACCGGCGGGAGCCGACCGCCGATCGTGCCTTGCCGTGGACTCGCGGGGGAGGATTCCCTGGGGGGGCGCGAGCGGCTGTCGAGGGGCGAGTCGGGGAAGCGGGAAGTCGTGCACGAAGCCGAGATCGACGAATCGATCGCGTCGGCGGGGCGCGAAGGGGGAGGAGAGCGCGTCGGAAGGGGGTGGGACGTTGCCGGCGACTCGAGCGAGTTTCCGGCGGCTCGATCAAGGCGTCCGGGGTTCGCGGCCCGCATGTCCCTTTGGCGTGACGTAGATAACAGACACCCGAGTCGCCATCGCGCTGCCCCATCCCGAGCGACGACCCCTTTCTCGCGGATCGACACCATGAGCACCAAGCATCCCCCGCGCGCCCGTCTGTTGTTGGTCGACGACGACCGCAACCTGCTCGAATCGATGGGGGACTGGTTGAGAGGGCGCGGTTTCGTCGTCGACGAAGCGGCGACGGTCTCGATCGCCTGCCGCCTGCTGGAGCGAGAGCGGTTCGATGCGGCGGTGGTCGATCTCCGCCTGAACGACGGTGACGGTTTCGACGTGTTGGCCGTGGCGCGGCGCGTGCAGCCCGAGTGCTCGGTGCTGCTGATGACCGGTTACGGCACGGTCGAGACGGGGATCGAGGCGTTGCGAGCCGGCGCGTTCGATCTGCTGACCAAGCCGCTGATCGACCAGGAACTCGAGCTGGCACTCGATCGGGCGCTCCGTCAGAAGAAGGTGCTGGAGGAGAATCACTCGCTGCGGGCTCAGCTGGACGAGCGATTCGGCCTCGAGAACATCGTCGGGCACGACGTCCGGATGACGCGATTGTTCGAGGTGATGCAGAGCGTCGCGGACACGCGGGCAACGATCCTGATCACCGGCGAGAGCGGAACCGGCAAGTCGCTCGTCGCCCGAGCGATCCATCGGCTGAGCAATCGCCGCGATCGGCCGTTCGTCGAAGTCGCGTGCGGGGCTCTCCCCGAGACGCTGCTCGAGAGCGAACTGTTCGGGCACGTCCAGGGTTCGTTCACCGGAGCGACCGGCAACAAGGTCGGCAAGTTCGCTCAGGCCGACGGCGGCACGCTCTTCCTCGACGAGATCGGCACCGCCTCGGCGGCGCTGCAGGTCAAGCTGCTGCGCGTGCTGCAGGAGTTCCAGTTCGAGCCGGTCGGCGGGACGCAGACGATTTCGGTCGACACCCGCGTGGTGCTGGCGACGAACGAAAACCTCGAACAGGCGGTCGCCGACGGGCGATTCCGCCAGGACCTGTTCTATCGGATCAACGTCATCAATCTCGAGCTGCCGCCGCTCCGCGAACGGATTTCCGACATCCCGTCGCTGGCCGAGCACTTCCTGAAGCAGGTCGCTCGGGAGGCGGGCAAGGCGGTCGACGGGTTCGACGCCGATGCGATGTCGGCGATGCAGCAGTACCGCTGGCCGGGGAACGTTCGCGAACTGCAGAACGTGGTCGAACGCGCGGTGCTGCTCGGACGCGATCGGCAGGTGCGACTGACCGATCTGCCGACGCATCTGACCCGCGGGGTACCGGTCGCAACCGGCCCGCGCCCGCCGGTCGCGCTGACGCTCCGCGAAGCGCTCGAGGGGCCGGAGCGGCAGATCATCCTGCAATCGCTCAAGGAGCACGGCTGGAACCGGAACGCGACGGCGGAAAGTCTCGGGATCAACCGCACCACGCTCTACAAGAAGATGAAGCGATTGGGGCTCGAGTGCCCGCACGGCGTCTTCTGAACGGACGGCGTCGTCTCGACTCCACTCGAATCCGTTCCGGTCGGCGACACGCCCTCCGGAACGAAGCGGTCGATCGCCCTTCGGGCTCCCGGACTCTTCGCGCGTCTCGGAGCCCGAACGCGTTTCTTGTCGCGACGAGGCGTCGGGCGGGGGACCCGCCCGTTGACCATCGGCGCCGATCGCTCGATAATCCGCGACTTGGTTCGCCTCAGCTTCGCCACTCGCCGAGAGTTTCCATGAAGATCCACGAGTTCCAGGGCAAGGAGATCTTCCGTCGCGAGGGAGTCGCCGTGCTCGAAGGGCATGTCGCGAGGACTCCGGAAGAGGCGGCCGACGCCTACCGCCGACTCGGCGGTGACCTGGCGGTGGTCAAGGCTCAGATTCATGCCGGAGGGCGCGGCAAGGGGACGGTGATCGAAGTCCCGTCGCAGCGCGGCGTGCAGCTCGTCCGGTCGGCCGAAGAGGCCGCGACCGTGGCCCGCAACCTGCTCGGCAACCGCCTGGTCACGATCCAGACCGGGCCCGCCGGCCAGAAGGTCGGTCAGGTCTTCGTCGAGGCGGGATGTCGGATCGCGCGTGAGCTGTATCTGGGAATCGTGCTCGATCGAGCGGCGAAGAAGCCGGTCCTGATGATGTCCTCGGAAGGGGGCGTCGAGAT
>CAZZBI010000286.1:0-6883 GCA_964652385.1 uncultured Pirellulaceae bacterium
ATCGGACCCTACGGTATCGCCTTGCTGAACAACCACGCGACTCGGATCGGCGAAACGCATGCGAGTGCGCGAGAGGAACGGTCGAGCGAATCGTCAGGCGAAGGGGCGACGGCCGCTGAGTCTGCCGCAGGGCGTCTCGGTCCGCAGCGTCGGGGCGAAGCGAGAGCCGTCGTGCAGATCGCTCTCGGCGCCGCGGTCCGAACGGGCGACGAGCGGCTCGTGCGAGCCGTCCGCGAAACCGCAGATCGACTCGACGCTCTCGGACAGGAATCGCGGTGAACGCGTTCGTAACGCGGCGATTCGACTCGCGGCAGCGGCGATCTCGTGCGGGGACGACGTCGTACGCCTGCGGCTCGGGCCGAGCCTTCGTCAGCGACTCGGTCCTGCCGTAGGCCCGCGTCGTCCCCGACGCGCGGCAGTGCGACGTCGGATCGATGGGAAGCTCCGCAGCTCGATCGGTGTCGTTACCGCACGACCGCGGCTCGGGACGAGCCGGGGCTACCCAGTGGCGTCGCCGGTCCGGTGCGACCGGGGTCGGTCGCACAACGACAAGGCAGTGCGACCGGGGTCGGTCGCACTACGACAATGCGGTGCGACCGGGGTCGGTCGCACTACGAAGGGCGGTCAGCCGAGGCCGGGGACCTCGAGGGCGACGGCGGCGGTCTGGCCGGTCCAGGCGTGGCCGATCTTCACGAACCGGCCCGATTTCGGAGAGGCGGGTTCGTTGCACGGACGGATCGGACAGCTTTCGTCCGGTTCGATCACGTGCGGTCCGGCGGGGCGGAAACCGGCGTGCAGCGCCAAGAGACTGCAGATCAGTTCGACTGCTCCTCCCGCCGCTCCGAGCGTTCCGAAGGCGGCGCTCGGCGCGTAAACCGGCAGTTGTCCCAGCGACGCGCGGATCGCCAACGCTTCGCGACGATCGTCGTCCAGCGTGCCTCGCCCCGTCGCGTTGACGTGATCGAGCGAATCGACGGACCAATCGGCGGCGCGAAGGGCGCCATCGACGGCCGCGCGAATCGCTCGATCGTCGTCCGGACCGGGGAGATGCTTCATGCTTCGCCCATAACCGAGAATCGTCGCATAGACCGGAGCCCCTCGCTCGAGCGCGCGATCGAGCCGTTCGAGAAGCACGATGCCGGCCCCCTCGCCGCAGACCGTTCCGTCTCGGTCGCGATCGAACGGACGGGGGACGACGATCGGCGACTCGAACCGCCGACTCAGATGCGCAAAGCCGTGATACAGACGAGTCGTCGGGTTGCGGAGACTCCCGGTCCCTCCGGCCAGCACCGCATCGGCTCGCCCGCGCCGCACGATATCGGCCCCTTCGATGATCGCGAGCAGACTGGACACGTCGCCGAGAACCAAGGTATTCGACGGCCCGCGCGCATCGTGCGCGATGGCGATGTGCGAAGCCGCCATGTTCGGCAGGTACTTGAGCATCCAGAGCGGATTGAGTTCGCGCGAGGCGGCCTGGGCCCACGGACCGAAGTCGAATCGCCCGTCGTCGCGGCGGCAGCCGGCATAGGTGCCGGTCAGTTCGCTCGGCGGGCAGTGCATGATGTCGGTGCCGAGCACGACTCCCAATCGATCCGGATCGGCGGCACTCGCCGCGAGTCCCGCGTCCTGCAGTGCCATCGCGGCGGCCGAAACGCCGAGGCGGATCTCGTGCGACATCAGCTTCAGACTCTTCCGCGGCTGGACCCACTCCCGTTCGTCGAACGAGTCGGGAACGAACGACCCGAGTCGCCAGGGCCCGATTTCGCCGTCGACCGAACGAACGCCGCTCCGCCGTGCGCGCAGCGCCTCGAGCGTCTCATGCCGCCCGATTCCCAACGGCGAGACGATCCCGATGCCGGTAATCGCGATCGGCGCAGCGGACCGTTCGTTGGCGTGCGGAAGGCTCACGGGGGATCACTGCTCCTGGTTCAGCGGCGCATCGTAGATCCGGTAGGTCTTGATCCGCTTCGCGCCGCCTCGCTCGAGCGAACCGCGGCTGAGCTTGTTGGTCTCGAGGACCCACGAGAACTCCACCTCCTCGATCCCCCAGGCGATCACGTCCGACAACAGCCGATCGAGCAGGACCAGACCGAGCCCCCAGCCTTGGTACTGCGGCAGCACGTTGGTGCTGATCAGGCGGATCTTGCGGATCGCTCGCCGCTTCCAGAGCAGACGCAGGAATCCGAAGGGGAACAGCCGACCGTCGATCAGGCGAATGCGCGGGTTGTAGTCGAGCAGACCGAAGACGACGCCGACCGGTACGCCGTCCTTCTCGCACATGCTGGTCATCTCGGGGATGATCAGATGCTTGAGCCCGGCCGACATATGCTCGAGTTCCCCTTCGCTCAGCGGCACGAAGCCCCATTGTCCCGGCAGCGAGCGATTGTAGATGTCCATGAAGGTCCGGACCTCGCGCGCGAAGTTCCGGGTATCCATCCGCCGCACGGTCACTCCGAATCGCTTCTGCGCCTCGTTCGACACGAACTTCAGCTTCTGATCGAGCGTCTCGATCATGCCGACGTGCCCCCAGAACGCGAGCAGGTCCTGCGCCTTGGCGAACCCCTGGTTCTCGAGCAATCGCGCGTAGAACGGCGGGTTGTACGTCATCATGAAGGTCGGAGGCGAATCGAACCCGTCGATGAGCAGGCCGCACTCGTAGTTCATCGAGGGATTGACCGGGCCGCGGACGAACTCCATCCCCCGGTCCCGATGAAACCGTCGGACGGCATCGAAGAGTGCGGTCGCCACCTCGTCCGAATCGATCGACTCGAAGAAGCCGAAGAAGCCTCGCTTCTCGGAGTAGTACCGGTTGTGGCCGTGGTCGACGAGCGCCAAGACGCGACCGACCGGTCGGCCGTCGCGCACCGCCAGAAACGCCTGGCCTTCGGCGTCATCCCAGAACGGGTGCTTGCGGAAACCGACCAGCTCCGCCTGGTTCTGACGGAGCGGCGGGATCCAGTTCGGATCGCCCTGATAGAGCTGCCAAGGGAGTTCGAGGAATCGCTTGCGATCCGTCCGCGTCGAGACGGGAATCACTTCGATGCCGGCCATGAGAGGCGTCCGGTTCGAGTCGGGCGAGAAGTCAGCCACCGTGATCGAGGCCCGAAACGAGGGGCCCGCACGGGAGCGGCGAATCGGGCATTCTAGCGTCCCCTCCCCTCCCCCGCGACTCGCGCCCGACCTTGTCGAGCGAGGCATCGTCGGCAATCGAGGCCGCCGTTCGGACCGCTCCCCGTCGCGCCGTCAGGCTCGACTAGAATCGAACGTCTGTCAGAGAGGTCTCGGGGGCTCGATTGGCCGAACAGGCTGGTGTCGCGAACAGGCCGTCATCGCGAACGATCAAGGAACCAAGCGGCTCGGGAAAGGAACGAGGGGGGCGATGAGGATGCTGGTGACCGGCGCCACGGGGCTGCTGGGCAACAATCTGGTCCGGATGGCGATCGAGCGAGGGGACCAGGTCCGTGCGATCGTTCGCTCCGGCAGCCCTTCGGTGCCGCTCGACGACCTGCCGATCGAGCGGAGCGCTTGCGGTCTGGACGATCAGGACGGTCTCGATCGAGCGGCGGAGGGACAGCAGATCGTGCTCCACAGCGCCGGCTTCGTCCGGATCGGCTGGAGCGGGCTGGACGAGGCGCGGCGCGTCAACGTCGAAGGGACTCGCCGAATCGCCCGAGCCGCTCGTCGAGCCGGGGCGCGACTGGTCCACATCTCGACCGTCAACACGCTCGCGCTGGCGACGTCGACCGGTCCTGCCGACGAACGCACGCCGATCGCCGGCCAGGTTCCGTGCGCCTATGTCGTCAGCAAGCGGGAAGCGGAAGCGGCGGTTCGAGACGAGATCGCTCAGGGACTTGATGCCGTCATCGTTCACCCCGGTTTCATGCTCGGTCCGTGGGACTGGAAGCCGTCGTCGGGAAAGATGCTGCTGGAAGTCGCTCGGCATCGTCCGCCGTTCGCGCCGGCCGGCGGCTGCAGCGTCGTCGACGTCCGCGATGTCGCTCGCGGCGTGTTGGCCGCGGCGGAGCGAGGGCGTTGCGGCGAGGGGTACATCCTGGCGGGAGTCAATCTGAGCTACCTGGCGCTTTGGAAGCGGATGGCGAAGCGGGCCGGAGTCCGCGGGCCGATCGCGCCGCTCCTGCGACCGGTCGGGCGCGGTGTCGGAGCGGTCGGCGATCTCTGGGCACGACTCAGCGGAGCCGAGACCGACATCAATTCGGCCGCGCTGCGGATGGGGAGTCAGTTTCACTACTACCGCAGCGACAAGGCGGCTCGCGAACTCGACTATCGCTTCGGAACGGTCGACGACGCGATCGACGCCGCGTGGACCTGGTTCGTCGAGCATGGTTACGTCGGCGGGCGTTCGGCGCGGCGAGCCGCCTCGGCCCAACGGTCGTAGAGTTCGAAGAGCGCTTCGCGGATGTTGCCGCGATGTCGCTCGAACAGCGCCGTCAGTTCTGTGTCGCTCCAGGAGAGCGGCACGTGTTGCTCCCGCGTCGCCGAGTCGTTCGCGCTTGACCACTCGGCGCAGGACCGGCGCACGAGGGCGATGAAGAGGTCGCCCGACGGCCGCGGACTCGGCAGACTCGTCAGACCGACCAACGGGCGATGAGTCGTCACCAGGAGCGGACCGCTGCCGATGCGGGCGAGCGACGACAGCAGGCCGCGCTGCAGGGGGCCGAGCGATTCGAAGCCGTCGACGATCAGCCAGCGCCGCGCGAGAAGCGCCCGAACGAGTGCCGAGTAACGGAGCGTCTCGCCTCGCGCAAAGCCGCCGCCATCGTGCGGGACGAGTCGTCGGAGCGTTCTTCGCCCCTCCGTCTCGACCGCCACGACGAGCGGATCGCAAAGTCGTCCGACGAGCGGGATTCGACGCTCGTCCGTGGCGTCCGAGGGGGAATCGCCCGAGGCGATTCGAAGCAATTCGCGAATCATCGTCGTCTTGCCGATGCCGTGTGGACCGACGATCGCTCCGATGTGCCTTGCCGCCGCGTAGGCCTCGAACCAATCCGCCGCCGAGAACTCGTTCGGAAAGCGGAATCGTCGTGCGCCGGGGGCGATTCGCGAGGCGTCGAACGGATTCTCGGCGACGCTCGGCCGAGGCGATTCCGTCGGAGAATCGGCGCTCACCGCTGAGAACCGTTCGGCGAAGAGCCGTCCGAGGGCGCGTCGCTCGACGACGAGGTCGGCGAGTCGGTCGCGGGGCTCGGGTCGTCACGGCGTACGGTCATCTCGACGCTCGCCGTCTCTTCGGTCGATCGAGTCGTCTCGGAGCGAGGCGCGGCCTGTCGCGTTCCGGCCTCCGCCAGTTCGCTCGGCGATGCGATCTGTCCGAGGCGAAAGGGAAGATCGAAACTCGTCTCCTTGCCGCGGAGCGGAAAGACCCGCACCCGCACGCACCAGCGGATCGACAGGAGTTCCCCCTCGTAGCTGAGCGGTCCGTCGGGGCATCGCGTCCGGAAGCGATGCAGTTCGCGCAGATCACCGTCGGGAAGATCTTCGGGGACGCGGCGCTCGAAGTAATGGACGCCCATGTCGGCGTCCCCCTTGCCGAATGTCGACCAGAGCACCGACGCCTCGACCGCCGCGATCGACCGAGGTCCGATCCGGTCGATCTGGTACTCGCAATCGAGTTCCTCGCCGGGAGCGAACCACGCCTTGCGGTTGCGGATCGTCAGGCTGATCAGCGGATCCATCAGCCGACCTCCTGACCGACTCGACCTCCGCTGCGCCGAAACGTGCGGACTTCAGGCGCCGGCGCGGTCGGAGCGGCAGCGATCGTCAGCGGCGCCTCGCGCTCCATCGCGATCCCGCGCTTGGCTCGCGCCGTGATCCTCAGACGCCATTGGATCGAGCCGTTGGTGCCGATGAACGTCGGCATGGCTCGACGAGGGATGTCGCATTCGCCGAGCAGATCGCGATGCCGACCTTCGCGAGTCGTCGGAGCTTCCTCCAGTCGACAGGGGAGCGACAGGACGCGGCGCGATTCGCGGCGGACGTCGGTCCCCTGATGGAAGACTGCTTCCTCGTGACATTCGAGTGCGACCTGGACCGATCGCCAGCGAGCCCGATCGCATTGGCGAACGTGCAGCACCAGCGGCGTCCCGGCGATCGCGGGAATCGCGTTCACCTCGACGCAGGTCGGACCGCAGCGGTACCAGCGAATCAGACGTCGCGCGAAGAGCCAACCGGTCCAGAGCACGCCTCCGGAGGTCAACGTCAGCAGCAGCGAGAGACCGACGGTCGTCGAGGTCGAAAAGCGTCGCTCGGCCAACGACGAGACGAGCGCTGCGGTCGCGATCCCGGCGAGCAGCGCGAGGCCGCCGAACTGAGCCATCGGTCGGAGCTGATCGTCGAACAGCGGCAGTCGGAATGCGAGTCGTTCGCCCGGCTGGAGCATCGGTCCACTGCGGATCGATCGCTGGAGTGATTTTCGCTGATCCTCGTCGACCCCTTCCCGCTGCATCCCCGTATCACCGCCGCGACGAATCAGGGCGCAGCGACGCTCGACGGTCAACGACGAGCGGAAGACGAGCGAGCTGAGTCGGAAGAGTCCGACGGCGACGCAGGCGAGCGAAGGCAACAGCAGCAGCGCCGCTTGCCACAGGCCGGGCAGAGGGCGCGAATCGATCAGACGGAAGCCCCAATCGACCGCAACCGCCGTCAGCACGACCGATCCGACCAACGTCAGCGCAGCGTCACCGAGCGCCTCGACGAGACTTCCCGCCAGCGGGGGCACCGAGCTGCGATCGCCGCGCTTCTTGTGAAGCAGCTTCATGAGAAGGCCGAATCGGGTCCGAGAGGCGACTGGTTCGAGGCTCCGGGAACGGACCGGTCGCGGTCGGTACGCATCTGTTCGGCACCGACGGCCGTGAGGATTTCGACG
>CAZZBI010000287.1:0-6883 GCA_964652385.1 uncultured Pirellulaceae bacterium
CAGCGATCCGGCGGCGCGGTCGGACGCTTCAGTCGGTTCGGTTCCAGCCGCGAGCTTCGCCGGGGACGCGAGGGTCGCGAACGCCGATCAGCACGTTTTCCGTCGGATCCCACGCGACCGCCTGACAGACGCCGGCGCTGCGACTCCATTCGATCCGGTGACCGCGCCGTTCGAGCGCGGCGGCCAGCTCGGGATCGTAGCCTCGTTCGATCGCCAGCCGATCGGGCGACCACTGATGATGCAATCGCGGCTCGGCCAGCGCCTCGGCCGGATCGAGTTGCCGATCGATCGTCCCGATCAGTCCCCACAGGACTTGCGTGATGATCTTCGGTCCCCCCGCCGCTCCGATCGCCAACCGCGGGCGATCCCCTTGGAGCACGATCGTCGGACTCATGCTCGACAGCGGCCGTTTCCCCGGTTCGACCGCGTTCGCGTCGGCGCCGATCAGACCGAAGGCATTCGGCACGCCGGGGGCGACGGCGAAATCGTCCATCTCGTTGTTCAGCACGACCCCGGTCCCCGGCACGATCACCTTGGAGCCGAAGGTGGTGTTGATCGTGGCGGTGATCGCGACCCAGTTGCCGCGGGCGTCGGCGGCGGCGATGTGCGTCGTATGTCGCTCGAAGAACGGCCCGTCGACCGCCGGCGGCATGCCGTGAGCCAGCACCTCTGACGAACGAGTCGGATCGATCTTCGACGACCGTTCGGCCAGATAGTCGGGATCGAGCAGGCCGCGCGGCACGGCTGCGAAATCGGGATCCCCCAGCCAATATGCGCGGTCGGCGAACGCCAGCTTCATCGCCTCGACCACGACATGATCGGCCGCGGCTCGGTCGTCCCGATACAGGCGAGCCAAGTCGAAACGTTCGAGCATGCCGAGCATCTGCGCGACGTGGACTCCCCCGGAGCTCGGTGGCGGAAAGCCGATGATCCGGTAGCCGCGATAGTCCGTTTCGATCGGCGTTCGGTCGACCGGTCGATAGGCCGCCAGATCGGCCGCCGTCAGCAGCCCTCCCTGTTCGCGCATCCAGGCGTCGACGGTGCGAGCGAAGGGGCCGCGGTAGAACCAGTCGCTCCCCTGAGCAGCGATCCCTTCGAGCGTGCAGGCAAGATCGGCTTGGACCAGCCGTTCCCCTTGGGCGTAGGGAGAACCGTCGGGGTGCAGCAGCACGGCGGCCGAACCGGGAAAGGTCGCCAGCACCGGCGCCTCGCTGCGCAGCGCCGCGGCCAGGGACGGGTCGACCTCGAAACCGTCCCGAGCCAATCGGATCGCCGGCCCGAGCGTCTCGGCGAGCGACTTGCTTCCCGCCAGTTCGAGCGCCCGAGTATAGGCGGCCAGCGCGCCGGGAACGGCGGCAGCCAAGGCTCCGGTCCGGCTGGTCGGCTCCGTCGCGTCGCTCCCTGCAGCGGAGCGGCGAGCCGCATCGGCTCGCACGAACATCTCGCGATCGGCCGCAGCCGGAGCGGTCTCGCGCCCGTCGATCGCGATGAGCTCGCCGTGCTCGGTCCGGATCAGGATCAGACAGCCGCCGCCGAGCCCCGAATTGTGCGCGTCGCAGACGGCGAGCGCCAGCGCGGTGGCGATCGCCGCGTCGACCGCATTCCCTCCCTGATCGAACAGCGAGATTCCGGCGGCGGTCGCCGCCGGTTGGACCGAAGCCACCATGCCGTCGCGCCCTACGGCGCGGTGAGGGGCCCCGTCCGCCGCCGGCTCGGGCGAGTCGGCCGGCCGAGGGGCCGCCCCTTCACGTGCGGCTTCGGCATCGAGAATCGATCGAGCCGGAGAGGGTGATGCCTCGATCGCTTTCGACACGACCGCTTCCGCCTCGAGCGGATCGGTCGCCGAAGTCGGTGGGGGGTTCGGCGGTGGAACGCGTACTGCTTCGAGCAGGACGCCGCGGTGATCCGAGCCCGGAATCGGGAAGGTCGACCGCGACGCCGCGGCGACTCGCCCGGAGAGCAGCGCATGGTCGATCGGAATGCCGAACGGACCGAGACTCGACGGCCAGGTCGGCTGGATGCCGAATCCGATCCGGCTGTCGTGCCACCGCCCGTCGGCCAATCGCTGCCGAAACGGAGCCGAATAAGGAGTGTCGTTGAAGTCGCCGATCAGCACGGCCGGCGCGTCGACGGCGGCGAGTTCTTTGCACCACGATCGCAGGTCGGCATCGCGGAGCGCCGTCGCCGCGGGAGAGACCGGTGGTAGGACGTGCGTTGCGCCGATGTACCAGACCTCGCCTTCGGCACGCGTGATCCGCCCCAGCAATTGCGGAATGCCGTCCGCGGGACCGGCGCTGGGAGAGGTCGCGAGCGGATGCTTCGAGAGGATCGCGAAGCCGAACGCGTCGCCGCGCGGCGCGATCTCGCGAAACGGGTAGATCGCATCGAGCGAGGCGAGTCGCTCGCCCCATTCGCGTCCCACCTCGACCACCACGACGACGTCGGCGTCGAGCGTGCGGATCGTCTCGAGGACCGCGTCGAAGTTCCGGTTCCCGACCAGGACGTTCAGACTCGCGATCCGCAGCGGCCGAGCCGCTTCGTCGGCGGTCGCTTCGGCCGCAGTGCGCGAACCGAGCGACGGGCGTTCGGCTTCGGCGACACGGACGAAGCCGAGTGCGGCGAAGGCGGCCGCGACGATCGTCAGATGGCGAGCCCCTCCCCAGCGAGCCGCCAGGGCGGCGACGGTTCCGACGAGCCCCAGCTGCAGCGGAAAGTGGCTGGCCAGTTCGCCGATCCAGAGCCTGCTTCCGGCCAGCGGCAGAAGGGCTCCGATCGCGAGCAGGATGATCGCCAGACGCGCCGTCTGGCGAGCCGCGGCCGCTCCCGGTCGGCGCGGGAACTGGCTCGACGTGCGATGGTCTCCCTGCATGATCCAGTCGCCGACCAGCACGATCAGCGCGGCCCACGCCCACTCCCAGCCCCCCTGGGACATCGCATAGCGGACCGAACTGTACAGGACGTACAAGCTGCTCAGACAGAAGAGGATCGGCACGACCGGATAGCCGTGAACGCGATAGGGTCGAGGGCGATCGGGATCGCGACGACGAAGCACGATCAGCGAGATGCCGACCAGCAGGAAGAAGCCCCAGAAGAAGAGCGTGCTGAAGTTCACCAGCCGCTCGAAGCCGTCGGCGTACAGGCCGAACGCCACGATCAGCACCGCGACGATCGCGGTCTGGCTGATGAGGCCGCGGACCGGCCCTCCCCAACGCTCGTTCCAGACGCCGACCCAGCGAAACGCGCGATGCTCGACGCCGAGCGTGTAGTAGATCCGCCCTCCGGCGAAGAGCATGCCGTTGATGGCGCCGAGCGTCGACACGGCGATCAGCGCGGCGATCGACGAATCTCCCCACGTTCCGACTCGACTGGCGAGCAGATCGGCCGCCGGTTCCCCCGACGCGATGACGCCTCCGAAGCCGAGTCCGTAGACCATCGCGACGGCGATCAGCACGTAGATCAGCGTGACGGCGGACAGACCGAGGAGCAGCGCCCGCAGGAGATTCCGTCCCGGGTCCCGCACCTCGGCCGAGACGAATGCCAGATCGTTCCAGCCGCCGAGCGCGAACATGATCAGGACCATCGCCAGAGCGAAATCGGTCGAGCCGGAGGGGGGCGCCGCGAACGGCACGACCGCATGCCCTTCGCGAGCCGGAACGAGGAAGGCGACAAGCACGATCGCGATCAGTCCGACCATCTTGGCGACCGACAGCGCATTCTGGACTCGGATCCCGCCGCGGACGCCGAGCAGATTGGTGAAGGTGAGTCCGAAGACCGCCAGGAGCGCGACGACGATCTCGGCGAATCGGTCGGCCGGCACGTCGAACGCCCCGAAACCGATCGGCCCGCCGTCGACTCCGAGCGACGCGCCGGTCGAGGCGCGCAGGAAGCGGAGCAGGTACTCGGCGAAGACGAAGGCGACGGCGCCGATGTTGGCGGGACGAACGATCCAGAACTCGCACCAGACGAAGAAGAACCCGGTCCGCTCGCCGAAGGCGCGGCGCAGATAGTCGAAGTCGCCGCCGTGATGCGGATAGGCCGAGGCCAGTTCGGCGTAGCAGAGAGCTCCGCAGAGCGCGATCGCCGCTCCCAGCAGCCACGCGCCGGCGAGGACCGCGACCGGCATCCAGTCGTCCGCAGCCGGCAGATCGCCGAGCGGCGAATCGAGCCACTGGGCGGTGAGCCCCGACGTCATCAGCGCGATCAGCGGCAGCGTCTTGTAGATGCCGCTCCCGATGATGATCCCGACGATGACGCAGACGCTGTCGAAGAGCGAGAGGGTCGGTCGCGATCCCCCCTCGACCTGCGTCGTCGCGGAAGAAGCCGCGGAAGAAGCCTCGTGCGAGTGACTCATGCGGCGACCGATCGGTGCGAGACGGCGGCGAGGAGCGAGGCGAACGGCGTCGCGTCCGACGAGCCGTCGTGGCTCGCGCTCCGCCGCCTGCGGGCGAAGGGCGTATTATGAGGGGCGGCGGCCGGAAGGAAACGCCCGACGCCACGCCGGAGACGACGAACGGACTGCGACCGGCGGATCGCCGATGACCGCCCCCAGCGAGGATGACGAGCATGCCGGAGCCCCCGAACCGACCCGACCGATCACGCTCAGGGGAGAGCGACGAGCACCGCGGCCGACGCGCTCTCCCCAGCGGATCGGGGCTCGTCGATCCGATCTGGGTTCACGGTCCGTCGGGGCTCGACTTTCCGACCGCACCGAGCACGCCGCCGATCGTGCCGACGGCGGTCTGGCGCTGCAGCGATCCGGACCAGGCCGATGCGATGCTGGGAGGGTCCACGCCCGGTTACGTCTATCAGCGCGACGGCCATCCGAATGCGGATTGGTTGGCCGAACAGGGGCGATTGCTGCATCGAGCCGAGCGATGTGCGATCACTTCGAGCGGCATGGCGGCGTTGGCGGCGATCGTGCTCGGCCTGCTCCGCAGCGGCGATCGGATCGTCGTCTCGAATCAGCTCTACGGACGGAGCACGTTGCTGCTGACCGACGAAGCGAGTCGTTGGGGGATCGCCAGCGAGACGGTCGATCCGACCGACCTCGACGCGACCGCTCGGGCGCTCGAACGGGGAGCGAAGCTGCTGGTGGTCGAAACGATCGCCAATCCGCGGTTGCGCGTCGCGCCGCTCGATGCCCTGGCCGACTTGGCTCATCGCGCCGGTGCGCTGCTGGTAGTCGACAACACCTTCGCCACGCCGCTCCTCTGCCGACCGCTCGACTGGGGCGCCGACCTGGTCTACGAGAGCGTGTCGAAACTGATGAACGGGCACGGGGATCTGATGCTCGGCCTGGTCGCCGGGGGGAGCGAGCATTTCGGGCGACTCGCGCGAGCGATCTCGACGTGGGGATTGGCGAGCGGGCCGTTCGATTGCTGGCTCGCCCAACGCGGCCTCGGGACCCTCGGCCTGCGACTCGAGCGGGCCTGCCGAACGGCGATGCGGATCGCCCGGTGGTCGGTCGGCAGTCCCGCGATCGCGGCCGTCGACTATCCGGGGTTGCCCCAGCACCCGGACCACGCCCTGGCGGAGCGGCTGTTCGCTGGCCGCCCCGACGCCGACAAGTCGATCGGCGAGGGGGGGGACGAGCCGGCGTTCGGACATGTGGTGACCGTGCATCTGCGAGGGGGGCGCCGAGCTGCGGAGCGGCTGATTCGGCGACTTCCCGAGATTCCGTTCTGCCCGTCGCTGGGAGAACTCCGCACGACGCTCAGCCATCCCGAGTCGACGAGTCACCGAGGGTTGACGGCCGAGGAGCGAACGAAGCAGGGGATCGGCGGCGGAACGATCCGACTGTCGTTGGGGGTGGAGCCGACGGCGTGGGTGCTCGAACGTTGGCGAGCCGCGGTGGATTCGCTGGACCGCGACGAAGGGGAGCGGTAGGATGTCCGGTTCTAGGAGGATCGATCGCACGTGGCGCGATGGTCCCGGAATCGGACGCACTCGGTCCAGCCGGCCTTGGAGGTCGGCAACCGGCGGGGGAGAGGTCTCCTCGCCGGAGCTCGCGATTCCGGACGACGCCTCGGTCGCGCCTCGTGAGGATACTCAGTTCGTATGACCAAAGACGACGCTTTCGAAGTGAACGGCACGGTGACTCAGGCGCTCGCCAATACCCGTTTTCGGGTCGAGCTCGAGACAGGCAACGAAGTGCTCGCTCACGTGGCGGGCAAGATGCGCAAGAACTTCATCCGCATCGTGCCGGGCGATAAGGTCCGGGTCGAGCTTTCTCCTTACGATCTGACCACGGGTCGGATCGTCTATCGCGAGCGCTGATCGGCGCTGCTCGGCGGGATGCCGAGCAGCGGTCGACGCCCGAGGCTTCCGACGCGCGATGTGCCGGCGGCCGTGAAGGGCTGCGCTCGACCGTGTGCCATCGACGGTGCGCGACGGGCCGATCGGTCGCTGCGGCGAGGTCGGCAGCCGACTTTTCCCGCGAATTCCCGATCGCGGCGCGCCCTCGGTCGCCGCTCGCCGTCGGCTTGGTCAAGCCGACCGGCCTTGGTCGTCGTCCCTCCTGTCGCTTGGTCCGCGCCGGGCATCGGACGCGTCCGACCTTCATGGCGGAAACCGGTTCGGCAACCGAAACCGGTTGAGCGTTCGGCGGGTAGCAAGTGGCGGTCGGTTCGAGCCGGCCTTCACCGAAACACCTCGAACGACGTCCGTTTCGGTAGTTGGCGAGCCGCGACGCGGGGGATATGCTGCCCCACGCAGCGGAGGATCCGCGAGCGCTCTCTCGCCCGTATTCTCGTCTCGGCGATCCCAGTCCGCGGGTGCCCCGGCACCGGTGTCTCGTTTCGATTTCAAGGAGTTCAGCGTGAAGAAGTCGGTGTTCGGATGGTGCCTGAGCGCGATGCTCGGCCTGTCGAGCCTGTTGCCGATG
>CAZZBI010000288.1:0-6858 GCA_964652385.1 uncultured Pirellulaceae bacterium
CGACCTGCCTGTACGAGGGGAGTTCGGAAAAAACTCACAGCCTCTGCGGGCTGGGGGGGGCTCGGAGGGGGATGGGGGCGCCGGGCTGGGGGGCTATAGCTGGAATTGTCGGCGCAGCAGGGGGATGTCGAGGTGGACGCTGTTCGAGGCGTCGTCGCGTTCGATCACCGGGTAGCCGTCGACGTTCAGCAGACGACCCAAGGTCGCGATCAGGCCCGGCAGGCGGAGTTCGCTCTGGCCCCATGCCTTCGCCAACGCCGGAATCGTCATGCGGCCCTGGCGCCGGTCGAGGATCGAGAGGACTCGGACCAGTTGAACTTCGTCCAGCCGGCGGCCGGCGAGTTTCTGCTGCGATGCGAACAGGGGGGATGCCAGCAGCGGGCGAAGCCATTCCGGCTCCGGAATCGCTTCCGCGAGCGCCGGGTTCACGCTGGGGACATCGTCCGCTTGCTTGTCGAAGAGCAGTTCCTTCGGCTTCGGCGCTGCCGCGGTCTTGGCCACCGCGATCATCGGGCGCGACGGCAGATCCTTCAGCGACTCGTACCACCAGTTCGGCTTCTCGCTGCCGAGCTCCGTCCACCCCTCGAGCGCCTCCTGGGACGCGGTGAGGACGGCGAACGGAACGAGCATCTCCTGAGGCGAGAGCCCGCCGTGGTATCCCTTGCGCTTCGGCGCGTAACGAACCCGCTCGCTCCAGGGCGCGATGATCCGACCGTTCCCTTCCAGCACGCGCTCGCCGCTGACCAGGAACTCGTCGTCGAACGGCGCCGCCCCTCCCGCGACTCGCCAGCGTTCGCCCCCTTCGGAGAGCCTAAGCTCCGAGGCGTGTTCGAGCACGTGCCCGTGATCGGCAACGATCACGACGGTTCGCTCCGCCTGACGCGCCTCCTGCAGCAGGGCCGGCAAGACCTTGACCGCATGTTGATTCCAGCGGATGACCAGCTGCTCTCCCTTCTGCAGCTGATCGTCGATCGCGTTCACGACGAAGCCGATCACTTTCGAACGTTTCGAGTTGATGGCCGAGCGAAGGTCGCGAGACAGAACCGCATCGTCCCCGTCGCTCAGTTCCGACTTGTGGAACAATCGAGGGGGCGCGCCGGAGGAACAGGCGGCCAGCAGCGCCGGATGTTGTTCGAAGCCGGCCTTTTCGACGGCCGAGTCGCCGACCGTCAGTCGACCGGTCAACAGACTGGTGCGCGAGCATTCGGTCTTCGACGGGATCGTCGCCAGCACGGTACGATTCGCGTCACGCCCCGGTTCGACCCAGGATCGCCACTCGCTTTCGCGCAGACTCTCGGAGATCTCGTTCCAGATCGCCATGCTCATGCCGTCGAGCACGACCAGCAGCACGCCGCCGGATCGCTTCGCCAGCGGCGCCACGATCCGTTCGAGGAAGCGTTCGACCGGAATCGGATCGTCGAGCGGAGCGTTATCGGCGGTCCGATCGACCAACAGTTCGGCGAAACGCCGCGCGTCGGCTTCGCGCCGTTCGGTCACGACGCGATAGAGCTTGGGATAGGCGCTCGACAGGTCGGCCGCCTGATCCCCTTCGCAGAGCATCGTGCGGGCCCAATCGACCCAGCCTCCTTCGCTCCGATGCCGATCGGCCGCCGCGGCCAGCGTTTCCGGACCGGCGAGAGGCTCGCGTTCGCTGGCGATGAGCCATCGGACCAATCGCATCGCCATGCGGACCTTGGCGATCCGAACGCATTCCCAGGTGGCGTGGTCGTGACGCAGGATCCGTTCGACGGAATCGCTCAGCGAGCGGAGCGGATCGTTCGAGCTGCGCCAGTGCTTCGCCGCGATCCAGCCGGCGAGTTCGCGGCCGAACTCTCCCATTCGCTGTTCGAAGCCGATCGGGAGCAGGTCGCTGCGATGCGCCCACGGTTCCGCGTTGATCTCGCGCAACCATCGCTCGGCTCGTTCCAGAATCGACCGCCAGCGATCGCGATCGGTCGTGCGGAGCGAGCGGACCAACTCGGTCGCCGCCGCCGCCCAGCGCTGCAGCGCCTCGGCGCTGCCGACCGTCGCGCCGAGAATCTTGCCCTCGAAGCGTCCGGCGATCTGCTTCAGTTCGTCGGGGGTGTCGGAGGCGAAGAGCATGCCGGCGATCAGCCCGACCGAAATCGCGTCGGGACGGGGAGCCTGGACCAGATAGTCGAGTAGCGGTGAAGCCGCTTCTCCGGCCGCGGCGCGCCACCAAGCGACGACGCCGTCGCGGACGACGCTTGGCAGGGCGCGAAATCGAGCGACCCGTTCGTCACTCCCCGACCAGCGAACGAGCGCCGTCAGGTCGCAGGTCGTCTCGGTGAAGTCGACCAGCGAAGCCAGGAGGACGCGCCAAGCGGTTTCGGCATCGAGGAAATCGCCCGGAATCCGCGGCAGGCCGACCTTGCGCTCCGCTTCGATCAGCGCGTCGGCGATCCAAGCGGAGCGGACCAGGCGCGGGTCGACCGAGCCGGCGCCGAAGAGCGAGCGGACGACATGCCACGGATCGATCCGAAACAGACGCCGCTTCGCCAATCTCAGACGGATATCCTCGCTCAGCTCCTGATCGTCCAGCGGCGTGAGCAGGACCTTGGTCGTCCGCTCGTCCGCCGGTTCCCGCAGCGCTTCGCGCATCGCGAGCGGCGAGATGCAGTAGCGGATGCGATAGGTTCGATCCTGGTCCTCGATCCGCTCGTCCCCTCGCCAGATCCCCTGCGTTCGGATCCCGACGGCCGAAATCGGGCCGAGCTTGGCCTGCAGCGCCGAGATCTGGGCGCGGATCTGGGGGAAAGTCGGATCGCTCGACATGCCTCAGGCGGCGTCAGGCCGCACCCTCGCGAAGGAGACTTCGGGGTCGGATCACTCGACCCACCATTCGACGCGAAATCGCATTCGCGCCGCGTCCGGACGCGACTCGAACGCCTGCAGTTGACGGAGCAGCTGGGAAAGGTCGGTCGGCTCGAGCGTGCCGTGTTCGGCCGCATCCGTCGCACCGGCCGGCGTCTCGCCACGCGAAACCGGAGGTGTCGGCGCCGCACGGAGCTTGCCGGCCGCGGTCGAGCTGCCGGCAGCGGGGGCCGGAGCGTGTGGCGTGTCGGTCGGCGGCGGAGCGGCGCCGGCCGAGAAACTGGTCGGCTTCGCCGCGTCGACCAGCAGCCGTGTGGCACGGGAACTGGCGGTCTTGAGCGCCGGTCCGAGGGGGAGGACATGCTCGTCGGCGGTCAGCGCCGCGCGCAACTCGTTCAGGATCTCGCCGGCCACGGCGGTGCGATGGTCGCTGATCTGTTCCAACGACACGAGCAGGTCGAGTTGCGACTGGCGGAGTTCCTGCAGCAGCTTGTCGCCGTGGGCCAGGCACTCGCCGACCGCGGTGTCGCTGGTCGAGATCGGCGCGTCGACCAGCGTCTGGAGGAGCCTGAGGCCATCGCCGGACGCCAGCTGCTCGACCATCGCCGCGGCGTCGACACTGGTCCGATAGCGCGACGTTCCGTCGGGGTCGAGAGCGAAGCGTCGCATCGTGGACCGGAGCCCATCGCGCAGCGCACGACTCGACTCGCGAAGAGCGGTCGATCGTCGCTTCAGTTCCTGGATCAGCCGCGTGACGTTGGACTGGTTGATCAGCTTCGAGGCGGTGATGCCGAAGACGACCGCCGCTCGCTCGATCGCTCGTTCCCACAGCTCGGCGCTCGGCAGATCGACATCGCGCAGCTCGCAGTCGTCCGACAGATTCGACAGCGACACCGACTCGTCCGGTCCGCCGTGGCGATAGAAGACGCGGTTGGTCTGCGCGGCATAGAGCAGGATCAGCAGGTTCTGCATCTCGCGCGGCAGGCCCATCGGTCGCGGTTCGTCGATCCGTTCGCGGAGTTCGCCGACGGTGGGGGGAGTGGAAGAGTCGGTCGCGCGGCGGTTGAAGTGCTGCTTCCAGTGGTCGCCGAGCAGGAAATGGGTCGCGTCGATCCCCATCTCGCCGATCTGGAGCGGCTCGACCACCTGCCGGACCTGCAGCCGCAGCGTCTTGTCGACCAGGATCCGGCCGTCGGCCACTTCGGTCGCTTGGCGGATCAGGTCCCAAACGCGCTTGAGCTGCGAGGTGCGGATGACGTCGGGGAACTGAGGAGCGGCCGGGAACTCGTGCGACAGCCCCTGATCGATCAGGTCGAGCATCGCATGACGAAGATCGCCGACCGCCGGGACGCGCGGCGTCAGGCCGGGGAGGAGCGAGACGTAATGATCGGCCGTCTCGAGGTCATGCGTTCGGTCGATCGACGTACTCCCCGCGCCGTCGAGACCGTAGGCCGCCTCCAGGTGGCCGCGCACTCGATGCCGCAGCACGCTTCGCTGACTCTCGAGCGCCGCTTTGGCCGAGCTGCGGTCCTGCGGCGAGAGGTTGGCGACGAATTGCCCGAATCGCTCGCCGGTCAGGATATGTTCCAGCTTGACGAGGGTGCCGAGATCCCCCTGGGCTTCGGCACTGAAGAACGACGGAACCCAGCAGAGGGTCTTCGAGCCTTCCGGGTGCTGGTTCAGATACTCCTGCAGCCGTTCGATATCGTCGCGCGGCGTATAGCCGGAGTCATCGAAGGGATAATCGATCACCAGCCGCCACTCGTCCTCGTTGTTGTTCAGCGAGACGATCGGCAGATCGCGGATGTTGCGGAACAGGACCGACACGTGGCGCGGGGTGCCGCGCCAATCGATCGTGACGTCCTGCATCAGATCCTCACGTCCTTCGATCCCCAGCTGATCGAACAGCATCTGGCGGATCAGCCGAATCCGATTGCCGGTCTGATCGATGCCCAGTACCTGGTCGAGAATCTGCTTCGTGTCGACTCCCGAGAGCTGGACGGTGATGGTCGGTGTGCTCTCGTCGCCGACGCGAATCTCGCCGACCTGCGCGGCCCAACGACGGCAGCGGTTCAGCACTTCGATCGGTTCGCGCCCCGGGATCGGCGTGCGGATCGAGCCGTGATTGAGGGCAGTCAGCTTGTCGGCGTTCAGGTTCCGTAGCGCCTCGACCTGCGGGACGAGAGCCGAAAGGAGCAGCGTCTTGATCAGTCGATCATCGGCCCGGAACTTCTGACGACGCGGATCATCCCAGTCAAGGCGATCGAGGTCGTCGCGGCGGAGGTCGTTATCCCGTTCGATCAGCGGGAGCAGCTTCTGCTGGTACAGTCGCTGGGCGTTCTCGAAGTGCGTCGCCATGTCCGCGCTGAACGCCTCGTCGCCATGCGAGAAGACGTCGAACAGGTCGCCGACCGAAATGATCTCGCCCACCTTCAGCCGTTCGCGCTGGTCGACCAGCAGCTGCATCATCACCTTGAGGGCGGTGCGCTCGCGCTGGAGGACGCTCGAGACGGCAATGAGCGTCTGGACCAGGGCCGGGGTGAACGGATAGACCTGGCGGAACATCTTCCGATCCCCCTCCTGCGTCAGGAGGATGGTCATGACGCTCTCGCGCATCCGCGCGGTCTGTTCGAACGAGGCGTCGAGTTCTTCGCGCGCCGCCGAGTTGCGGACTCGAAGCACGCGCTTCTCGGCGATTGCCGGCAGGTTGCGGTCCTCGAGCGTGATCGTTTCGAATCGCCCCTGCTGATAGTCGAGGGCGTCGCCGAAGCTCAGTTTCTCGGCTCCGGGGACATGATCGCCGACCAGTTCGCGGAGATCGCGTTGGCGAGCGACGAAACTGACGAGCGGAATCGGTCGCTCGGCCGTCTGCGACTCGACCAGGTTCGTGAGCTTCGAGGCCTCGGACTTGACGAAGCCGAGGTCGGCCGACTGGGTCGCGAGCCAGAGGATGAGCTCGTCGAGAAAGAGGATCAGCGCATCATAGCCGAGCTCCTTCGCGTGGCGGCTGAGGATCGACAGGCCGCGATCGAAGCGGACGAACTGACTCGATTGCTCCGTGCGCGCATCGGCATGAGCACGGGCGACGGTGCGCAGCAGAACGCTGACCAGGCGCAGATGCTCTTCGGCGTCGGGAGGGGCGTCGGCGGCCGCGTCGAACGACTCGGAGTCCCAGGCTGCTTCGAGATCTCCCCAGCCGCCGCCGGACGAGGCGTTCCCTTCGTTCAGTCGTCGGAAGAACGCTTCGTCGCCGTACGAGCGTCGCTCTTCGCGCGCCTGATCGACGATGGCGGACGAGGCGTAGACCGGCGGGATCGGCGCTTCGGGATGACGACGGCGCATGAAGTCGACGTAGTTGCCGAGAATCGCCGACTCCATGCTCCGAGCGCCGATCATGTGATACGGCACGAGGAGGAACTTGCGCCCCTGAAGCCAATCGTTGTGCTTGCGGATGACCGACGCGAGTTCGTGGATACCGCGCGCTTCGGCGTTCCCCTGAAGAATCAGGTGGAGGATCGCCATGAAATGGCTCTTGCCGCTACCGAAACTTCCGTGCAGGTAGGTCGCCTTGCTCGCCTTGCCGAGCACGGCGCTCCGAATGATGGTGAGCGCCTGGTCGAAGCAGCGTGCCAGCTCGGGAGTGACGACATAGTCGTGCAGCGTCCGCGTCGCCGCATCGACTCCCTCGGTCAGCTTCAGCACGAAGTCGCCGCGCTGGACATGCTCCGGGATGTCGATCAGGTCCTTCAGCAACGTCATCGAAACGATCTCGCGAGGCTCGTCGGTTCTCGGCCGACCGGAGTGTGGGCCGAACCAGGAGGCAAGGTAACCGGACCCCCTCGGTCATACCAGATGTCGGACGGTGGAGGCATGGCTGCGAAGGTGCGGCTCTCCGCGTCCTCCCAGCCCGCCGCGTCAGCAAGGGTTTCCTCTCCGTGCCCTCCCAGCCCGCCGCGTCAGCAAGGGTTTCCTCTCCGCGCCCTCCCAGCCCGCGGCGTCAGCAAGGGTTCCACCGCGCCCTCC
>CAZZBI010000289.1:0-6847 GCA_964652385.1 uncultured Pirellulaceae bacterium
GCCGTAGTGCGACCGACCCCGGTCGCACCGGGTTGACGTAGTGCGACGTCGACATCGAATGATCTGCGAGACGTTCCGGACACGCCGAGTCGTCGAGGGCACGGGGGACCCCTGCGCTTGGCGCTTCGGGCTGGGAGGCACGAAGGACCCCTTGCTGACGCTGCGGGCTGGGAGGGACGAGGCGAGAAGCCTTGCGGCTTGGCGGGGATCTGCCGTAGGGGCGTGGTCTCTTCGTTCGGGAACCGCTTCGCTTCGCGCGCCGTTGCCTTGTCCCCGGCGAACGTCGATCGGTAGTCTGAAGGGTCGCGTTCGGCCGCGATCGTCCGGAAACGTCTCCGCATGACAGGCCGCCGCGCCCGCCCGTTGCGCCGGATTCGCATGAGCGCTGCCGAAGGACCGATCGCCGATCCCGGGCCCGACGTCCCGACGTTGGTCGAGTCGCCGGCGTTGCGGACTCGCCATCGCTCGGCTTGGCTCGTCAGTCTCGTCGCGCACGTCATTCTCTTCACGCTCGCGGGGCTGCTGATTCGAGCGGTTCCGCGGGGGGCGTCGGACGAGCCGGGGCGGACGACCGGCATCGTGCTGGCCAAGGTGAGTGCGAACGCGACGGAGTACTTCTCCGAAGCGGATACGGTCGTCGAGAGCACGACGACCGAATCGGCGAGCGCCGCGGCAGCCGCTGCGCTGGCCGAGGCGCAGCGCCCCGATCTGCCGTCGATCGCCGGACTGTTGCCGACTCTGCCGACCGGCGGGTCCGGGGGGACCGACGGTTCGGGAACCGTCGTCGATGCCACCTCGCTGCTGGACGGCCAGGGATTCGACGGTTCGGTCGGACGTCCGACGACGACTCAGGTCTTCGGCGTGCAGGGGACCGGTTCGCGGTTCGTCTATGTCTTCGACCGGTCGTCGAGCATGGAAGGATTCGGCGGGCTCCCGCTGGAACAGGCGAAGCGCGAACTGATCGGCAGCCTGAAGTCGCTCCGCGGGACGAACGAATTCCAGATCGTCTTCTACAACGAACGGCCGACCGTCTTCACGATCGGCGCGGGGCCGGCGACGATGATGTTCGCCGACGATCGGAACAAGGAAGCGGCCGCGAGTTTCGTCGGTTCGATCCGGGGTCGCGGAGCGACTCGGCATCTCGAAGCGCTCGAACTGGCGCTGCGGATGGGCCCCGATGTCGTCTTCTTCCTGACGGACGCGGCCGAGCCGGAATTGACCGACGAGGAGTTGGCGCTCGTCGATCGTTGGAACCGCAACGCCGCTTCGATCCACACGATCGAGTTCGGAGTCGGCCCGCAACGCCGCGGCGTCAACTTCCTGCAGAAGCTCGCCGATCGGAACTCGGGCCAGTACGTCTACCGCGACGTCACCAAGTTCGGCGACAAGTAACGGGGGTCCGACTCGGTGACACGACGTTGCGAGTTCGTTCGCCCTCTCGGGGTCGCGTGTGTCGCCGTGTGGTTCGCGGCGGCGAGCGCGACGGCCGAAGACCGCCTGAGGTATCGCGACGCTTCCGGATCCGAAATCCGCGAGCGTTCCGGTACGCTTCTCGATTGGACCGACGGTCAGATCGCGTTCCAGGTGCCGGGAGACGGGGGAGGGACATTGCGGTTATCGGCCGAGCGGATCGTCGATCTCGAGTTCGACGGCAGCGCGGCGTGGAACGAGGGGAGAGCGGCGTTTCGCGAGGGGCGTTGGACCGAGGCTTACGAACAGCTCGATACGGCTTATCGATCCGAGGAGCGAGCGTGGGCGAAGCTCGAGATTCGCGCCCTGCAGATCCGCTGCGCGACTGCACTCGGTCGACATCCGATCGCCTGCAACGGCTTTCGCGAACTGATCGCAGCCGATCCAGCGACTCGGCATGTCGCTGCCATCCCGCTCCCCTGGATCCGCGGAACGGCGGACCCGAGTTGGGAGAGCGCGGCGCGCACCTGGCTGGCCGGCACGTCGGAATGGGATCGTCTGCTCGGGGCGGCGTGGCTGCTGAACGGCGTCGCGAAACCTCAGGCGCGAGCCGCTCTGATCGATCTGGCCGACTCGCGCGACGAGCGAGTCCGCTATCTGGCTCGCTTTCAGCTGCTCCGCGACGACGTCGCCAAGGTCGATACGGCGACGCTCGATGCGTGGAGCGACGAGCTCGAACTCGGTCCGATCGAGCTGCGCTCCGGGCCGCGCTGGTTGGTGGCCGAAGGGCGCTCCCGACTCGCTCCCGGCGATGGCGCGGCGCTCGCCTACCTGCGATTCGCTCTCGACCGGAATCCGGTCGAAGCGTGGGAGGCCGAGGGGCTGCTCGGCGCCGCGCGACAACTGGCGACCGACCATCCCGACGAAGCGCGGCGTTTGGTCGACGAACTCGAACGACGCTTCCCTCAGTCCGATGCGACTCGCTTGGCTCGACAACTGAAGATCGGAACCCCGTGATGACTCGTGCTCCGAACCGCTCGCGCGGACCAGCGACGATGCGACCGATGATGCCTTCGATCGGCGCCGGCCTGGTGCTGCTGCTCGCCGTACGCCCCGTTGCCGCTCAGGAAACGGCTCCGGCCGCAGCGCCGGACGGTTTCCTGGAAATCGTCTTCTCGGGAGGAATCTCGGGGATCGCGATCATGGTCGGGCTGATCTCGCTGTCCATCATCACGATCTACCTGATCGTCGATCATCTGCTGACGGTTCGGCGTCGTGATCTGATGCCGGTGGGACTCGACGAACAGGTCCGTCAGTCGCTGGTCGCAGGGCGAGTCGACGACGCCGTGTCGGCCTGTCAGGCGCAGCCGTCGCTCCAGTCGTTCGTGCTGCTGCACGGCATCGCGGAGCTCGAGTTCGGTTGGGCGGCGGTCGAGAAGGCGCTCGAGGACGCGCTCGCCGAACAGTCGGCACGGCTCTTCCGCAAGATCGAGTACCTGAACGTGATCGGCAATCTGGCTCCGATGGTCGGGCTGCTCGGCACGGTCGTCGGTATGGTCTTCGCCTTTCAGCAGGTCGCTTCGTCGCAAGGAGCGGCCGGTGCGGGCGAGTTGGCGTCGGGGATCTACCAGGCCCTGGTGACGACGGTCGCCGGACTGATCGTCGCGATCCCGGCGCTGGCCGCCTTCGCCGTCTTCCGCAACCGAGTCGACCAGTTCGTCGCCGAAGCGGCGTTCCAGGCGCAGCAGGTCTTCGGACCGCTCCGCAAGAAGCGCAAGGGCTGATCGACCCTTCGCGACGGGAGCGGACGATGCGGATACCTTCCTCAGGACGACGACGTCTGGGCATCAATCTGACGCCGATGATCGATGTCGTCTTTCAGCTGATCATCTTCTTTCTCGTCTCGAGTCAGATGGCGCAGCAGGAACAGCACCTGCCGCTCCCGCTTCCCGAGGCGGACAGCGGCAGCGCGCTGAGCGACGAGACGCTGCCGCGACTGACGATCAACCTGCAGGAGGACGGCAGCCTTTCGATCGGCGGACGAGACGTGACGGCGGACCGACTCGAAGCGCTGCTGACCGAAGCGGTGGCGGTGAAGGGAGCCGACGTCGAAGTGCGCATCCGGGCCTCGCGTCGGACGCCGTATCGCCACGCTCAGGAACTGATGCTCGCCTGCAGCCGGGTCGGGATCTGGAACGTCACGTACGCCGTCCATCGACGGGGCGAGGGGGAGCGATGAAACGGGTCTCTCCCTACGGATCGCGCGTCGCCGACTACGACTCGACCATGACGCCGATGATCGATGTCGTCTTTCTGCTGCTCGTCTTCTTCGTCTGGACCGCGAGCTTTCGACTGGCCGAGCTGAACCTGCCGAGCGAGCTGGCGCCGCCGATCGGCACCACCGACACCGATCCCTTGCTGGCCCCTCCCCCCGAGAAGGACTTCGACGAGATCGTGATCCGACTGGTCAGCGAAGGTCAGTCGATCGCATGGCGATTGAACGAAGTGCCGATGGTCGACCGAGCCGAAGTGACCGAACGACTGAAGGCGATCGCCGCGATCCGCCGCGACGCGCCGGTCATCGTTCATCCCGATCCGCTGGTTCCGCTCGGAGCCGCGCTCGACGCGTTCGATGCGGCACGACTGGCCGGGTTCGATGCGGTGCAGTTCGCGGTCGAGGAGACCGAGCCGTGACGCGCCTCGCGAACCGAAAAGCACGGTGCCGACGTCCCCCCGCGCCGACCTTTCGGACGCCGAACGCGGTTCCTCCGATCGGCGTTGTGGTGCTGATCTTCGCAGCGATGTTGACGCCGGCTGCCGCCGCGGCTCAAGCGACTTCGCGCGGACGTCGCGAGGGACCGAGCGAGGATCCGATCGCCTGGGTCGGCTCGCTCGAAGAACGCCGGCTGTTTCGTCTGGCGGCCGAGGCGCTCGACCGGTTCGCGGCGACGCAGCCCGATCCCGCCGCGCTCCGCCAAGCGCGCCTCAGGCGTCTGAGAATCGAAGCGGCTTGGGGAGTCGAGACGTCGGGAGCCGAACGGCTCTCGCACTGGGAGACCGCTCACCGGCTGGCGAACCAATGGCTCGCGACGTCGAGCGATCCGCGCGATCGATTCCTGCTCTCGGTGCAGGATGCGCTCACCGGCTTGGCTCGTGCCGAGACGCTGCGCGACGAGGATCAGGGGGGAGCGATCCGCGATGCATCCGTTGCGGCAGAAGCGCTCGAGTCGATTCGCGCGGCACGGGCTCTGCTCGACACGGTCGAACGAGAGATCCCCAGTCGGATGAACGAGGCGCAGCCGCCGGGTGAGCCCCCTTGGGATGCGACACGCTGGCTCGCGCTGCAGCGCAACGTCCGATTCCATCGGGCGCGAGCCGATCTGGAGCGGGCGCATTGGTACGAGGCGGCGCAACGTCTCGATCGATTGGAGGCGTACCAGGCAGCCGCCGAACGCCTGGAGGAGGTCGCTCGCCAAGTGACGCTCGACGAGCCGCTGGCGTGGCAGGTGATCGCCGCTCGCGCCCGTGCCCTTCGCGAGACCGAGCAGCTCGAGGCGGCACTCGACGTGCTGGTCCCTCCGCCGGTCCGTACGTCGGACGAAGCGTGGCTCGGTTGGCTCGATCAGGCTCCCGCCGATCTCCGCGGCCGATTGGTGTCGGAGCGGTTCCGATTGGAAAAGGCGGCAGGGGGGGGAGAAGCGGCGGGGCGCTGGACGGTGCTGGCGATCGAAGGGCGCTTCGGTCGCTCGGCCGACCTCGACCTGGCGATTCTCGAACGATTGCTCGATCGCTTCGACACGACGAAGGAGGCTCAGTTCCAGGACCAGGCGGTCGCTTGGGCAAAACGGATCGAAACGGAACACGGACCTTACTGGGGGCGCCGTGCGGCTCGGATGCTCGTCGGTCGAACCGCTGCCGCCGGTTCCGGGAACGTCGATCTCGCGCTGTCGATCGCCGACGAACGGACGCTACAGGGGCGATTGGACGAAGCGGTCGCCGGCTATCGCGAGGCGCGGTCGCTCGCCGAACGGAACGGGCGCCCCGATCAGGCGCGACTGGCCGCAGTTCGACTGGCCGCCATCGCTCAGGGGCAAGGCGATTCGGTCGAGGCGGCGAACTGGTTCGCGATCGCTGCGGCGGAGGCGAAGGACGACACCGAGACGCGGACCTTCACCTGGTACGCCCTCCGCAATCGCCTGACGGTGGTGGAAGGGCTGGAACCGGGAACGCCCGAGACGCTCGAGGCGAATCGGACGCTCGAAGAGCAGCTGCTGGCGTTCGCCGAACGCTGGCCGACGTCGAACGAAGCGAGTCAGGGGCGTCTGGTCCTGATGGCTCGGCGGATCACGGCAGGGCGCCCGTCGGAGGCGATCGTCATCGGCGCGGCGACCGGCGAGGCCGATCCGAACGCCGAGCGGGTCGCAGGGTTGATCGACACGGCGATCGAGTTGCTGTTGCGGCGCGAACGAGACGCCTCGAACGACGAACTGCGAGCGGCGATCGGCATCGCGGCCGATGCGCTCGGCGCGTCGCTCGAAGCCCCTCCGCTGGCCGCTCCCCCCGCAGCACATGCGTGGCGCATTCGCCAGGCGGTCCGCTGGTCACGACTGGCACTGCGTGACGGACGGACCGATCCGTCGACGATCGTCGCGCGATTGGATGCGATCGCCGCTTCGGCCGGTGATGCGGCCGATCCTCAGGGGTTGCTCGAACTCCGCTTGGCTCGATCGGCCGCGGCGGGACGAGCCGGCGGCAAGGTGGAACTGTCGGCCGAAGATCTCGCCCGACTCGAGGAACTCTCCGTTCCGGTCCTGCTCGAGGCGGCCGAGTCGTTGGCGGAGCGACTCGAGAATGCCGACGGGGCCGAGCGAGCCGCGCTGGGCGAGTTGCTGCGAGCGGTCGCCGAGCGCCCGCTCGATCGACTCGACGCGACGCCGGGGGCCGAGCGGGTGCGTCGCGATCGATGTCGAGTCGCGGCGCTCCAGGGGCTCGATCTTCAGGACCAGGCGGTCGAGCAGGTCGCGCAACTGATCGCCGAATACCCGAACGACGGCGCGCTGCAGCGCTGGGGGGCGGAGCGATTGACGGCTGCCGGTGCGGCGCATCGGGCCAAGGCGATCGAACAGTGGCGGCGCTATGCCGGCCGTTCGGCGCCGCAGACCGACGGCTGGTTCGAGGCGCGGTATCGGATCGCCGAGCTGACCGCCGCTCTTGGAGACAAGGAGCGGGCGCTGCAGCTGCTGAAGTACCTGCAGTCGACGCCACCCGGCTGGGACGAGGCGCCGAACCGCGAGGCGTTCGAGCGTCTGTTGCGGGACCTGCAGCGTTAGCGAACGACGTGGGCAGGGAGGGCACGGAGGACCCCTTGCTGACGCTGCGGGCTGGGGAGGGCGCGGAGGGCTCTTGTGTAGCCCCGGCTCGTCCTCGAGCCGAGGGC
>CAZZBI010000290.1:0-6836 GCA_964652385.1 uncultured Pirellulaceae bacterium
GCGTGGTCTGCTCGATGCGGCGCTGAGCCAGACCCCAGTAGGTCGGCAGGTAGCCCGAGCCCATCCACGAGTACGAGAAGTTGTTGCCGACCGCGACGCTCTGGCCGCAGCTCTCGCCCATCATCAGGATGTTCGACGAGCCGTCGACCATCGAGTTGAAGCCCGACTCGGAGCGGTTGAAGAAGACGCCTCGGTACTGGAAGTACGAGCTGGTCGGGAGCGGCGAGCCGATGGCTCCGGCGCAGCCCATGTAGTTCGTCTTGCCCAGAGTCGGCTGGTTCGGGTAGTAGCCGCCGGTCAGAGTCAGGTTCGACGTGTTGAGCGTCGCGAAGACGTCGACCTTCTGCGAGTTGTCGGTCGACGGGCATTCGAAGGCGGCGAGCTTGGTCTGAGCGATCGCCCAGACGTTGCCGTTGCCACCCCAGAAGGTCGCCGGCGGAACCGGAGCCGGGACGGTGTCGTTGTAGACGTTGACGTCGAGGTTCAGGTTCGAACCGATCCGGTCATAGATCGACTGCTGCTCCATGTAGGGGAGCAGGAAGACGAGCAGACCGATGTGCTGCGGCGCCCAGCTGAAGCCGGTGTTGGGGCGCTGTCCGAGTCCCCCGGTGGGGAACTTGTTGAACGTGGCGTGGAAATTGTGGCACGCCAGGCCCAACTGCTTGAGGTTGTTGGCGCACTGGGTACGCCGGGCCGCTTCGCGGGCCATCTGGACCGCGGGGAGCAGCAGTGCGATGAGCACGCCGATGATGGCGATGACCACCAGGAGTTCCACCAGCGTGAAACCCTTCCGCTTGGACTGAACCATAAGGACTCCTCTCGACTCGATCGGACCGTCAATGGAACCGTCGGCTCGCGGGGACCTGAGGGCGGCTGGGAGAACGACGCCGATGAAGGATCTGGGGAAGAGGCGTCCGATGAACGCCGCCGAGCCGGCCTTCCGCGAGGACGATCCGGAAGATACTCGATCTTGGGGGCGGTTCGAAGTTTTTTTCTCAGAAAAACTTCTCTGAATCGAGAAAACTTCGGAACCATTTCTCTTGGTCGCTTTTTGGTTGTCGGCGATCGGGGTGTCGAAGATCCTCGAGAGATTCCGGAAAAAGAAAAAGGAGCCTCGAAATCGAGGCTCCTTCGTGAATCGGCTCGTATTGAGCGTGCTCGGCCAGCTTCGTCAGGCTCAGGTGAGCGACGTCGGAATGCCGAGCGCTTCCTTCTCGGACGCGAGGGTCGGGGCGTTCGGGTCGCCGAGCAACTCCGGCACCGCATCGGATCGCATGTCGAACCAGGCGGGATCGAATGCCAGGTAGCCCGAACCGCTCGGCTTCTTGTTGTTCGCCATCGCGACCTTGGTCGTCAGCGCGATGACGGCGTCGGCCAGGGCGACCGACGGCGAGCAGCGCGGCTGGTTCCCCCAGTCGCCGGTCGAGATGCACCAGGCCCAGTGCTCGATCTGCTCCTGATAGCCGCGGCTCACCGGTCCCGCCGCCTCGGCAGCCTTGGCCGGTCCGGTATCGCCGCTGGCCGACGTGTCGAGCGCCGCGCCCCCCTTGGCATCCTTCTTCACGCCGGCTCGCGTCGACGTGTTCGACCCGGCGTAGATCATCACTTCCTTTTCGGTCTCGAGCACCAAGGTCCCCTTGGTCCCCATCACGACTTCGCCGTAGCCGCCGTAGCCGTTGCCGTTGATCGACGAGTAGGTGACGACCACCTTCTTCTCGGGATCCTCGTCGAAGCCCGGAACGCCGCCGCTCGGATAGTTGTTGACCTCGTCGCGGAAGCCGACCTTGAAGTCGGGGGAATACTTGGGTCCGGGGAACTCGAACATGCAGTAGACGTGGTCGTCGGCGTCTCGATCGGCCGGAAACAGATGCCGGCCGCCGACCGCGTGCACGGTCAACGGGTGGATCTTCTCCTTGGACATCGCGCTGATGAAGATGCTGGCGGCGTCCATCTGGTGGCTCCCCAGCTCCGCCATCAGCCCGCCGCCGGTCCGTTCCCAGATCCGCCAGCGGACCAGCTCCTCGATCGCCGAACGGGTCCGGCCGTTGAGATCGCGCGTCTCGTAGCCGTACCGCTCGGCATTGATCGTCTTGTCCAGGTCCCACTTTTCCCACTGGGTCAGCCGCTTCATCAGCTGATCCCGCTCCCTGCCGCTCAGGCCGAGCAGGTCGGCTCGGAAGCGTCGGATGTCGTCGGCGATCTCGTCCTTGACCTGACGATTGCCCGCCGCATCCACATACGCTTCACCTCCCGGCACCGGCATCGCCCAGGTGTCGTTTCCCGGCATGTTGCCTCGATGCCACTGGGCGCGGATCGAGTGGATCTGACCGAGCAAGCCCCAGCGGATCAGGTTGACCGCGTTGTCGTACAGGATGCTGTAGTGCCGCTGGTGGCCGGTCGAGCAGAGTCGCTTGGTCGCTTCCGAGACCCGCCCCATCCACTTGCACTGCGCCACGTTGTGCGCCATCAGCTTCTCGACCAGGACGTGCTTTCCCTTGAGCATCGCCTTGATCGCCACCGGCGCGTGCAGGTGCAGCGGGAGCGCGATGATGATCCCTTGGATCGACGGATCATCCAGCACCTCGTCGACCTCGCTCGTCACCTTGACGTGCTTGCGGGCCTCGTCCTCGCTCTTCCACCCGTAGACGCTCATCAGGCCGGGACGCGCCTGAATCGTGTTGGGGGTCGCCCAGTCGCCGTGAAACGCGCGATGGATACTCGACGGGCGGATGTCGCAGATCGCCGCCACCTCGACGTAGTTCGGGTTCAGAGCCCCGATCAGCACGTTCCCCTCGTCTCCGGTGCCGACCACCGCGATCCGGACCGGCCGGCGCGGGATGTCGTAGCCGAAGTAGAGCGAGCCGATGCCGGCTGCCGACGCGCCGCCGGCAAGCAGCATCTGCTGGAGAAAGCCGCGCCGCGTCGTCTTGTCGTACTCGGTCACCGCGTCGTAGTAGTTGTCGCGTCCGACCTGGCGTTCTTCCGGAGTCAGGTTCATGTGCCGCTCTCCTCCCGAGCCTGCGATCCGCGACGTGCGAACCGACCGATGAAGTAGTCGAGGCCGCCGAACTGCCCGCCGCCCACTGCGGCAAGCACGAGCAGACCTCCCATTTCGATGATCTGGCTGATCGAATCCTGGGCTCCCGGGACTCCGGGGAGCTGCGTCGCGACGATCATCGACAGAAATCCGGCTCCGATCAGTCCGACGATCCGCGTGCCGAGACCGACGATCAGCAGGATGCCGACGGCGATGTCGAAGTACGGGACCGTCGAGTCGATCAGCCGCAACAGCGGCGTCTTGGCATTGGGGCGATCGAGACGCACTTCGATGCCGTCGGAGGGGCCGTCCGCGTTTCGCTGCCGGGGCAGAGCGATCGCATTCAGTTCCTTTTCCAACGAATTCCAGGTCGCATCGATCTCGGCGAGCCACGGTCCGCGCGCCTTGATCATGTCGACCGAGATCGTCGCCTGTTGCCCCTGCAGCGACTCGACGTGCCGGATGATCGCCTCCTTCGCATCGCCGTCCCGAGCGAATCCGCGTCGTCGCGTTTCCCAACCGTCGAAGTAGTTGTTGATCTCGTCGGTCGACCCGTCGAGCACGTACAGCAGCGAGTCGCTGCAGCCGGCGAGCACGGCATCGGCCGCCTCGTTCTGCCGCCGCAGCGCTTCGATCTCCTCGCGCAGGCGACGCTCCGTCTCGCGAGCCTCGATCAGTTCGTTCGTCAGGCTCTCGCTCCAGGCCGACTCGTCTCCCGAGGCCCGTAGCGACTCGAGCTCTTCCAGTCGCTTGCGATTCGTCTCGCGCTCGCCCCGGATCAGGTCCTCGATCGCCGGATCACCGAATCGGTAATGCGTCGCGACCAACTCCTTGAAGTCGTCCCACGCCCGAAGCGTCGGAGCGGGATCGATCCGATCGCCCGGCTTGCCGTCGGCATCGAAGCAGAGTCGTTCGAAGCCGTCGTTGTCGGCGACCAAGGATTGAAAGAACGGCGCAAAGGGACCCTTGGCGGCTCCGAAAAAGCTCCCTGCCGACCAAAGGTCGCTGTGGAACTTCTTCTCCCCCTCGCGCACGAAATGGACTCCGATCACGACGCGCAGCAGCAGGATGGCAAGCAGCGCGGCAAGACCGGCAGACCGCGGGGAAAGGACGGGCATCGGCGAATCGCCTCGCAGACGAAGGACAGGGGAGTATTCGGTCCGGGTCAGGACCGACTCGCGACGACGGGGCCCTTCGGCTCGAAGGGCGATCCCTGATTATGATTGCCGCTCTCCCTGCCGCAAACCAGCGTGGAGCGTCGAACCGAACGCCGAACGATCGACCGCAAGCGTCGTTGCGCGGCAACAAGAGAACGGCGACCGGATCGTGCGATCCGAGTCGCGTTCGGACGGCTCGTCGGAACACCGAATCGAGCGAGCTGCCCGCCGCAGCTCGGCGACTTGGGGCCGCTCGGTCGTAAGCGGTCGTTCGGCCGCGCCGCTCCCCTTGCGTGGTCAGACGCGGTTCCGCCGAAAGGTATGCCCGGTCAGTCGCCGGAACCGCCGTTCCCGGCCGGCGCGGTCGGAGGCGTTTCGGGAGTTGCAGGAGCCGGCGCTGAGGACGGAGTTTCGCTACCGCTGCCGGCCCCCTCGGAGCCCCCCTCCCCTGCTCCATCGCCGTCTCCGGCCGGAGTCATCGGTTCGGTCGTCGGCTGGCCGCCCAATTCGGGCGAGAGCGGCGGGATGGTCCCGTCGGGCCCAGGGGGCTCGAGCGGAATGGCGGTCGGCGGAGTCAGGTCGATGGCCGGAGGGGCGGTCGGCGGTCCTTCCCCTTGTTCGAGCCGCTCCAACTGTTCGGCGACCGACCCGAGGCCGATCCGCGCGAAGACGAAATCCAGGGCAAACGGATCCGGGAACGGCTCGCCGAGCAGATCGAGCACCTTCCGGTACTCGTCGGTCAGCTCCTTCAGTTCGTCTGCCGCGATGCCGTCGACCAATTCGGGATACTCCCGCATGATTTCGGCCCACAGCGCGAACGCCTCTTCGTACTTCTCACGACCGCCGACCGTGCTGGTCGTCTCGCCGGTGATCGGATCGACCTCTTCGGTCGTCGTCAGCACCCCCTTCTGGATCAGTGCCTGAGCGTCATAGATCGCGGCGCGAGCCTGCAGATTGGTCGGCGTCTGTTCGGCCTGGCTGCGCTTGAGCCAGTACAGATAGTTCACCGTGCTGCGGTACTGCTCGATCCGCTGCAGCTCGGTCGCTGCCGCCTGCAGCTGCCGCAGGACCCGGTACGCCTCGTCGTACTGCTCCGCCGGGACCGCCTCGAGGATCAGCGCATCGTCGACTCGGATCCGAGCCGCGGTATCGACTGCCAGGAAGAGCTCTTCCGGAGTCCGTTCGGCGGCCGGTTTGGCGAAGGCGGCCTGGTTTTCGGGCGGGAGTTCGGCGAGCAGAGCCGCGGCGAGCCGCTCCCGCTCCCCGGGAGCGAAGGCATCCAGATCGCGCTGCAGCTGCATCACCTTCTCGTAGGTCACCTGCTTGTCGTTCAGACGCAGCTGGGTTTCCCACGAGGTCTTGAGCGATCGGTTGCCGTAGGCGTTCCAGGCGTCGAACGCCTCTTCCCAGGTCCGGCGAGCCGGCTCTTCGGGGCGGAACTCCTTTTCCAGGTCCATCGCCGCGTTGCGGAACTGACTCGGGGCCTCGCGATAGAACATCAGGTGGCTGGTGTTGGTGCTCAGCGGCACCCCTTCACGCACCTTGTTCTCGGCCTGCAGGAACCACTGCCGAGCGACGAGCCAGTTGTCGACGCCGTACGGAGTCGTCACGCGGTCGTCCATCGGGACGTGCGTCGCCAGCTCCTCGTGATAGTCGACGTCCTTGCGGAACATGTTCCGGAACTGAAGGCTCTCGTCCGAACGGGCGATCTTCATGCCGAAGAACATGCCGAGCGACCGGAGCAGATCGTAGCTCCGCCGGTTGTACGCCAACCCCTTGGTCAGGAACTCGAATCCCTTCTTCACCCAGCCGTATCGCCCCTGGTAGTCGTCGAACTCGACCGAGACGTTGTACGAGATGTTGTGCGCCTGGTACTCCCAGACCTCGATGAAGTTCGGCTGGAGCTTGATGATCTGGTTGACCGTCGCCGAGAACGCTTCCCAGTTCTCCTCGTCCTTGAAGGTGTTCGCCTGATCCCACAGGATCATCACGGCGATCCCCTTCATGCCGAGCGACGCCAGCTTCATCGTCTCGCTGGCCGGATCGATCTCGCCAAGCGACGACTGCGACAGGTCGTGTTCCGTTCGGGTCCGAGCGAGCACGCCTCCTTCGTTCCCCGAACCGCCGCCGGTCCCCTTCACTGCCGGGCGACCGAGCAGCGAGAGCGGGATCGCCAAGAGGCCGATCAGGCTGACGTAGACCACCTTGCGCCAGAAAGTCGGGTTCTGAGTCATGCCGCGATCTCCCGAGTCCTCAGGGCGAAGTAGCCGACCACCGAGCATCCGGCGGCGAAGGTGAGCGTGACGAGCATCTGGATCGCCAGCAGGCCGAACGGAATGTCGTAACCGTCGGCCAGCGGCACCTGGCTGTCGAACTTGGTGAAGTCCGGAACGATGTTGGTCGTCGCGTTCATCACCTGCAGCACGATCTCGTCAGCCGACGAGAGCCAGCCTCCGTCCCCGATCTCCCCCGTCAGGTTCATCTGAGTCACCAGGCGGTAGAGCGCTTCGAGCGGCCCGCCCCCCTCGAGTTCCTTCGAGGCCAGTTCGTTGATGAACTGACCGAAGAAGCCGACGCACAGGCCGGACAAGGTCGAAAGGAGCGACACCGAGGCATTCAGGAAGGTGCTCAGCGTGACGCCG
>CAZZBI010000291.1:0-6822 GCA_964652385.1 uncultured Pirellulaceae bacterium
TAGGCCCGCGTCGTCCCCGACGCGCGGCCCTTCGACATCGGGTCTTTGCAACGCTTCGCAGCGTTGACGGTGTCGTCATCGCAAACCCTCGGCTCGGGACGAGCCGGGGCTACTAAGGGACAAAGTCGTTTCACTGCGACCGGGGTCGGTCGCACTACGACAGGATGTCGGTGTAGGCCCGCGTCGTCCCCGACGCGCGGCCCTTGGACATCGGGCCTTCGCAACGCTTCGCAGCGTTGACGGTGTCGTCATCACAAACCCTCGGCTCGGGACGAGCCGGGGCTACAAGGGGACAAAGTCGATTCACTGCGACAGGCTGCGATCCTCGGTGTAGGCCCGCGTCGTCCCCGACGCGCGGCCCCTCGACATCGGGCCTACGCAACGCTTTGCAGCGTTGACGATGTCGTCATCACAAACCCTCGGCTCGGGACGAGCCGGGGCTACAAGGGGACAAAGTCGATTCACTGCGACCGGGGTCGGTCGCACTACGAAACAACCGCCCCCGGCCTTACGACGACGACGGCACGATCCGACCCGTCGTTTGACCCCATTCCGGTTTCGTTCGACAATCGTTCAGGTCGTCTCAGGCGGTCGACTCCAGCGGTCCCGCTCCCGAGCGTCTCTCTTCTGCGAACGGAACCCGAGCGATGGATTCTGCGGCGATCGATCGGAACGGACCCGATCCTCGATTCGATCCTCCGTGGACCGTGCTCCGGGCTCGCGCCCTCGAGGCGATCGCCGGTCGGCGGTGGGCCGAGGCGCTGCAGGGGCTCGGCGAGGCGCTGGTGTCGGCGCCGCGCCGCGAGCTCGCCGAACTCTACGCGCTCCGAGCCCATGTCCGGCTGATGTCCGAAGATCCGGCCAAGGGGATCGACGACGCCGATGCCTGTCTGGCCGATGATCCGTTCCATGTCGAGGGGCGATGGTGGCGCGGAGCGGCCCGCGCGCAACTCGGTCGCTGGGAGGGGGCGATCGCCGACCTGGCGACCGTCGCCGACCTGCCGGGGCCGCAGCAGCGCGCCGCGCGCGAATGGCTCGAGCGGACCGTCGCTCAGGCATGCGAAGCGTGGCGCGGACGGCTTCGCGAGACGCCGCCGACATCGCTCGACTTCGCCGCCCGAGCCGGCTGGTATCTGGCGATCGACGATCGGGGCCGGGCCGAGCGGGATGCGAGCGAGGCGCGGCGATTGGGACCCGACCTTCCGTCGACGCACGAGATCGAAGCGAAGACCGCTCGGCGCCGCGGTGCGCTGGGGGACGCGCTGAGCGCCGCGAGACGCTGGAGCGAAGCGGCTCCCGATTCGCTCGAACCGTTTCGACTGATCGCGGAACTCGAAACCGAAGCAGGGCGTCGTTCGGCGGCTCTGGCGGCGGCGGAGCGGGTGGAGCAGGGGACCGGCTTGTCGCTTGCCGAGCTGCTGCTGCTCGTGCGGATGTGGCGGTCGGTCGGCGATCGCCTGAGAGCGCTCACCTGGTGCGACCGGTCTCAGGAGGAGCATGGTCAGCTCTATCCGATCCTCGAAGATCGCGGGCGGTTGCTGATGGATCTGCGCTGCTGGCGTTCGGCGGCCGAGCAGTATCGTCAGCTCTTGCGGCTCCGCCCCGATTCGCTCGGCGATCGCGTGCAGCTCGGGCGCTGTCTGGTCAAGCTGCGGCGGTTCGACGAGGCGGCTCGCTGCTTCGAGGAAGGATCGCTCCTCGGTCCCACCTCCGCCGATCTCCACTCGGGGCTCGCACTGGCACGCTGGAGTTCGCGCGATCCGGTCGCCGCTCGGACCGCGATCGACCGCGCCTTGCGTCTCGACACGACGCATCTTCCCGGACGAGTCCTGATGGCCCATCTCGAAATGTCGTCCGGGCGAGTCGATGGGGCGATCCGGATGCTGCGCGAGGCGTGGGAACGAGCCGTTCAGGAACGGTCGGTCGATGACGAATGGCTCGGTGAATGCGCCTACACCGAAGGGGTCGCGCTGACGGAGCGCGGAGAGCCGGAGCGGGCGATCGAGCGGTTCGATGCGGCGCTCGCCCGGCGCCCCGATCATCCCGGGACGCTGATCTGGCGAGCCCGCTCGTGGGCGCGTCTCGGGCGATTCGATCGTTGTCGCGACGATCTCGCTGCCGCCACGCGTCTCAACCCGAGCTGCCGCGATCAGTATCGACGTCTCGGCGCCGAGTTGGCTCAGGATCGTCTGATGGCCGAGCGGGTTCGACCGACCGGCGAAGCGGAGGAGCCGGCGATTCGGTTCCAGCGCATCGTCGCTCATGAACTCTCGGGAGACCTCAGCGGCGCTCGGCGACTGTCGGCCGAGGTCGATTTCGCGGCGCACGACTCGTCGCGATCGACGGCGACGATGCCGGGCGAGCCGGCGGCCTGGGACTGGGCGCTGCTGCAGTTGCGATTGGCGCGAGGCCTGACCGACGGGTCCCCTCGCCGCTGGCTCCGCGAAGTGCTGCGCGACGAGCTGACCGAAACGCAGGTGACGGCGGTGATCGATTCGCTCGATCCGTCGGTCTGGCGCGGCCCCTCCCTGGCTTGGCTCGAAGTACAGGCGCGGCGGTTTCCCGATGCGGGGCGTCTGGCCCACCATGTCGGAATGGCCTATCACCGCGAGGGGCGAGCGAAACGAGCGGCTCGCTGGTTCGCTCAGGCGTTGGCTCTCGGGCATGTCGAAGCCGAGACGTTGGCCTGCTGCGGGCGTCAGTTGTCGGCGACCGGCGATCCGGAAGGGGCTGACCGGCGGCTGACGATGGCGCTCGAACGGCATGCGAATCAGCCGACCTGGTTGGCGTGGCGCGGCGAGGCGCGACTGAAGCGCGAGCGGTACGACGAGGCGCTCGCCGATTTCGAATTGGCGCTGACGATCGATCCGCGGCAGGTCGCCGCCTATTGCGGTCGCGCGATGGTGATGGCGCGACGCGGAGAGTGGGAGCCGGCTCTGCAGTGGCTCACCAAGGCGTTCCATCGGTTCGATGCCCCGGTCGATCGGGCGCGGCTGCTCGAGTGCCGCGGTCGGCTCTACTTCAACATGAAGCGGTTTCGGCGGGCGATCGACGATTGGGACTGGGCGATCGGACGGACCGAAGATCGGGACGAGCTGGCCGATCTGCTCTTCATGCGCGGCGTCGCCTGGTTCCATCTGGGAGACATGTCGCGGATGCGACAGGACCTGGAGCGGGCTCAGCTCGCTCAGGCGAAGCATCGCGGAGCGGCGGTGGTCCTCGACTGGCTCGACAATCGGGTCGAGCGATTTCCGAAACAGTTGGCGCCCCCTCGTCGCCAGATCCTGCCGACTCGCCCCGCCGCGGGTCAGGCTTGGTCGTTCGCCGAACCGGTTCAGGACGAGCCGGAGTTTCCGCTCGACCATTGGATCGTCCGGAAGTCGGACGATCGGGAGTACGGTCCCTTGTCGCGCCGCACGCTGCTCGATTGGACGCGCGAAGGGCGGGTGGAGCCGACCGATTGGGTGCTGCGGGCCGATTGGAATCGTTGGCGGCGAGCGTCGACCGCCTGGGCGCTGCTGGCTCGTCCCAAGCGGGCGAGCGACGATCGGTTCGGCGGCGAGCGTTCGCACGACGCCGGAGTTTCCGGTCGAGGGACAAGAGATCGGTCGGAACTCGATCCGGCCGCTCCGGTGTCGCTCGGCATCGAAGAGTTGGCGGGACCGCCGTCGATCGAGGCGTCGACGTTATCGCAGGTCGATGTCGGGCTGATCGACGCCGCCGGGGACGATGGAGTGATGCGGCAGCGGCGGGAGCGCGGGTTCGGACCGGTCGACTCGGAGTAGGAAACGCTCGGGGGCCGAGCTGGGCAGGGGGCGAGGGACGCGAGCGACTTGAGTCGAAATCGCTCGGCGGCACGGGAAGATCGGCGAGACTCGCGAGTCGTTCCGGTCACGCAAACCTTGCGTCGGCAAGATCGAACGATGCTTCCGGTTCTACGCGATTCGGGCGGGTCGAAATCGAGGATTTCGTTTCGTCAAGTCGCTCGCGGATCTTCAGTCGTCATCGGGCGGTTGATAGAGTCGAGGGACCGGAGCGGAATCGGCTCGACCGATCGGCTCCGGCCAACGTTCGACGGTCTCCGACGGACCGCTGCCTCGAACGCCGGTCGACTCCCTGGGGTGGGGAGCCGATCCGATAACGCCACCGTCGCGTGCGAATCGCTCCATGGCCGAATCACGGATGCCCGAATCCTCGATGCCCAGCGCGGACGACGTCGATCAGCTGCTGCTCAACGCTCAGTTGCGGACCGAGCTGGAGCCGTTTCTGGACGAATCGCTCGACGTGGTCGACCGGCATCGCATGACGACTCGGCACGAGAACGAGTATCTCGCGTCGATGCTGGCATGGGAGCGGGCTCCGGTCCTGCCGATCTCGCAGTGGTTCGAGCCGGCGATGCGGATTCCGAGTCCCGAGACGCTGGACGATCTCGAGTTGCCTCAGGTCTTGGCCGAAACGATCGAGCGGCTGTATTCGCAGCGGATCGTGCTGGAGTGCACGGGGCATCTGTCGGATCGGGAACTGCTGACGGTGATCTACCGGGACATCCTGCCGGCGTACGAGAAGAAGGTCGACCTTCCGAAGAACTACCTGCACTGGCACTGCATCGACGAGTCGCTGGACCCGATGACGTGGCTCCGCTACTACGCGACCGAGGACGAGCGGGAGTCGTGGTCGGAAGAGACGGGCGAGACGCCGCCGCCGACCGAGGAAGTCCCCTTCCCGAGACGCATGCCCCGCCGAGCCAAGTAGGCTCCGCGGCCTTACTGCGTCTCTCCCCGCGCCCCCCCAGCCCGCCGCGTCAGCAAGGGGGCTCCGTGCCCTCCCAGCCCGCCGCGTCAGCAAGGGGTCTCCGTGCCCGAAGTAGGCCCGCGTCGTCCCCGACGCGCGGCTGACCGACTCCGGGTCCCGCGCCAAGCCGCCAAGCTCGATCGGTATCGCCGTCGCAAGCCCGCGGCTCGAGGACGAGCCGGGGCAACGTCAGCCCCCTCGCCCCGTCACGGCACCACCGGCCGCAACTCTTTCCCGGTCTCATCGACCGGATACAGCGCCTCGCACCCCTCCAGTTCCGCGACCAGTTGCCGCATCATCCGTCGCAGCGTTTCGGGTTCCGACGCGGCGAGGTCTCGTTGCTCGAACGGATCGTCGCTCAACCGAAACAGCTGGTAGTGCGAACCGCCCGAGGCGTCGGTCGGGCGGTAGTGATAGATCACTTTCCACTCGCCGTCGCGCAGCACGGTGAAGTAGTCCGAGCGATGCGGAGCGTGAGGGTAGTGCATCAGGAACCGTTCGACGCGTGACTCTTCGACTCGTCCGGCCAGAAGCGGACTCAGATCGGCGCCGTCGATCGTGTAGGTCTCGGGGAGCGGCGTGCCGGTCGCGGCGAGGATCGTCGGAAACAGATCGAGCACGCTCGTCAGTTGCGTCTCGATGGCGCCGCGTCGGATCGGCAGCTCGGGGTGTCGCGCCGCGACTCGATCGGCATCGCCGTCGGCCCAGGCGACGATCAGCGGCGCGCGCATGCCTCCTTCGTAGTGCGAGCCTTTCTTGCCGCGGAGCGGTGCGGAGCTGGCGACTTCATGAGCGCCGCCGAGCGGAGCGTCGGAGCCGTTGTCGCCGAGAAAGAGGATCAGGGTGTCGTCGGCGATGCCGCGCGTTTCGAGATGGTCGAGCAGATCGCCGAGCGATCGGTCCATCCCTTCGATCAGCGTGGCGTAGGCCTGAGCCTGAGGCGAGAGGCCGAGGTCGCGGTAATGATCGGCGAAGCGCGGATCGGAGTGGAACGGCGCGTGAACGGCGTAGTGAGCCAGGTAGAGAAAGAACGGGCGCTCGGCTTCGAGCGAGCGGTCGATCTCGCCGAGGGCTTCGCGCGTGAGCGCTTCGGTCAGGAAGGTGCCGGTACCGCGGTAATGGTCGAGGCCGGGGACGCCGTAGCCGTCGTCGCCGAAGTAGTTTCCCGGCTGGCCGGCGGCGCTGCCGGCGATGGCGACGTCGAATCCGAGGGTGCGCGGGTCGGAACCGGGGGAGTCGTTGGGGCCGAAGTGCCCCTTGCCGACGTGGATCGTCCGGTAGCCGCGAGCGGCGAGCAGGCGCGGCAGGGTGACGGTATCGGAGGTGGCTCCGAGCCAGTTCCAGTCGGGCGGACCGAAGGGGCCGCGGTTGTTCTGATCGGGGCGGATCCAGTTGGTGGTCCGATGTCGAGCGGCATTGAGACCGGTCATCAGCGACAGGCGAGTCGGGGAGCAGACGCTCATGGCGCAGAACTGCTCGAAGCGGGTGCCGCGCGCGGCGAGGCGTTCCATGGCCGGGGTGCGATAGAGATCGTTGAGCGGATGGCGAGCGGGAGATCCGTCGGGCCCGGTGAGGAACGGGACCGAGGTGTCCATGAGCCCCATGTCATCGACCAGAAAGACGACGACGTTCGGCGGCGAGTCATCAGCGCGAGCCACTGCCGACTGAGCCGCGACGAACGAGTCGACGCCGCCAGCACCAATCGCGGCGATCAGAACCGCCACGAGGGTCAGGAGTCTCGAGATACCACGTCGCCGCAACGGCTCACCCATCATGTTCGCTCCCCGAAATCGCTTCCCCACCAAGGATCCCCTCCGCGCCTCCCAGCACCTCCCAGCACCTCCCGGCACCTCCCAGCCCGAAGCGTCAGCGAGGGGACTCCGCGCCCTCCAGCCCGAATCGTCAGCGAGGGGACTCCGCGCCCTCCAGCCCGAGCGTCAGCGAGGTGACCCCGCGCCCTCCAGCCCGAAGCGTCACGGGCTGTCGGTTTAGTCGACTTTGCCTCGATGAAGGCCTGGTTTTCCCCCTGGC
>CAZZBI010000292.1:0-6813 GCA_964652385.1 uncultured Pirellulaceae bacterium
TCGACCACCGCGGGGCTCGTCTTCTTCAGTTCGTCCAGGAGCATGCGAGTCGCGTCGAGCGTCAGGATGTCGTCGGCATGGCGGCGGACGATCTCCTGCAGATGCGTCGTCAACACCACCGACGGCTCGACCAGCGTGTAGCCGTAGGCAGCCGCCGAATCGCGCGCCCCCGCCTCGATCCAGACCGCCGGCGTGTCGAACGCCGGATCGCGCGTCTCGATTCCGGGAATCCGGCGAGTCACGTTGCCCGGGTCCATCGCGAGCCAGCGATCGGGATGCACCATCCCCTCGCCGACGATGTTGTTCATGATCTTCAGACGATAGTCGTTGTCGCCGAGCGTCATGTTGTCGCGGATCCGGATCTTCGGCAGCACGATGCCGATCTCGGCCGCGACGCTCTGACGGACCGCCGTGATGCGCGGCAGCAGATCTCCGCCACGATTCGGATCGGCCAGTCGGACCAGTTCGACGCCGAGTTCCAGCTCCATCGGATCGATCGTCAGATAGTCCTCGATCCGCTCCTCGCGCTTCGGAGCGGCAGCCGCTTCGGCATCCCGTTCTTCCGCCGCGACCGCCTGACGCTTGGTCTCCTTGGTCTGCCGGTCGATGACCAGCGCCAATCCGACGCAGCCGGCCGCCAGCGAGAGCATCGGAACGGTCGGCAGGTTGGTGAAGACCAGCAGCCCGAGGAAACCGGCCGCGACCAGCAGCGGCTGCGGACGCGAGAAGAGCTGACCGAGGAACTCGCGAGGCATGTCCGAGCGGCGCGTCGATCGCGTGACGAGCAGACCGGCGGCCAACGAGATCAGGAAGGCGGGGATCTGCGAGACCAGCCCGTCGCCGATCGTCAGCTTGGTGAACACCTCGGCCGCTTCCGTGACGTCCATCCCCATCGACAGCCCGATCGCGAAGCCGCCGAGCACGTTGATGATCGTGATCAGGATGCCGGCGATCGCGTCGCCGCGGACGAACTTCGAAGCACCGTCCATCGCTCCGTAGAAGTCCGCCTGAGCGGTCACTTCGTCACGACGCCGTTGCGCTTCCTTTTCGTCGATGCCTCCCGCGTTCAGTTCGGCATCGATCGCCATCTGCCGCCCCGGCATGCCGTCCAAGGCGAATCGAGCGGCGACTTCGCTGATGCGAGTCGCACCCTTGGTGATCACCAGGAACTGGATCGCGACGATGATCACGAACAGGATGATGCCGACCACGATCCGGTCGCCGGCGACGAACTCGCCGAACGCCTGAATCACCCCTCCCGCCGCTTCCATGCTGTCGGGAGTCGATTGGGTCAGGATCAGTCGCGTCGTCGCGACGTTGAGCACCAGACGGGCGAGCGTCGTCGCGAGCAACAGCGACGGGAAGATGTTGAATTCGAGCGGCGAGCGGACATAGATCGTCGTCAGCAGCACGATCACCGAGACAGCGATGTTGGCCGCGAGCAGCAGATCGAGCAGCGCGGTCGGCAACGGCACCAGGATCACCAGCACGCTGCTGATGATCGCCAGCGGAAGCACGAGATCGCGAAGTCGGTACAGCAAGCCCATGGGCCGAATGTCTCGTCGGCAAGGTTCCCCGCTCGTCGCGCCGCTCCGGGTCGGAAAGCAGGTCGACGAACGACACGTCTCGACGACCGCTCGGCCGTCGTGTCGGGGCGGGAGAGTATCGGAAGGCGATTTTCGAGTCCAGGGACAATCGTCGTGCTCCGACAAGGGGGCTCGGGTCGGCGGAAGGGGTCTGACTCGCCGCCCCTTCAACGCGCATAATGCCGAGCGGAACGGCTCCCGATCCGCTCTGATGGCGGATCGAGTCGAACCGTCCTCCGAGTGCCAGCGAGTCGGAACCGTTGCCCTCCCCGACGAACGTCTATCCCTGGTATTCCCCTCGCTTCTGGCACGGAATGCGAGCCGGGCATTACGCCAAGCTGTTGGCCGAGGGGAGGTTTCGCGTCAGCCCATCGCGGTGGGCGATGGCGGCCGCGATCGGCGGCTTTTCGGTCCTCAATTCCCTCGGCTGGGCCACGCAGAAGCTGCTCCGCGGCAAGCGGATCGATGCGGTTCGCCTGGAACATCCCCCCCTCTTCATCATCGGGCACTGGCGGAGCGGCACGACGCTCCTGCACGAGTACCTGGTCCGCGACCCGCAGCTCGCCTTTCCGACCACCTACGAGTGCTTCGCACCGACCCACTTCCTGATGTCGTCGGCGATCGTGCCGCGCTGGTTCGGCTTCGTGATGCCGGCGCGGCGGCCGATGGACGATATGGCGACCGGATTCGAACGCCCGCAGGAAGACGAGTTCGCGCTCTGCGCTCTCGGCGCTCCGACTCCCTACCGTCGCGTCGCCTTTCCGAATGCTCCCCCGCCGTGTCTCGATTTCCTGGACATGCAGGAGTGCGATCCGGTCGAGCGGCAGCGGTTCGAGCGAACCCTCGAATGGTTCGTCAAGGCGGTGACGCTGCGAGCCGAGGGGAGGCGACTGGTGCTCAAGAGCCCGCCGCATACCGGTCGGATCGGCACGCTCGCTCGGCTGTTTCCGGGAGCCCGGTTCGTCCACATCACTCGTCATCCGTACGAGATCTTCCCCTCGACCTGCCGCTTGTGGCGATCGCTCGACGACGTCCAGGCGTTCGACCGGCCGAGGTACGACGAGGCGACCCTGCAGGAGTACGTGCTGACCTGCTTCGAGCGGATGTACCGCGGATTCGAGGCGCAGCGGGCCGCGATCGCGTCGGACCAGCTGATCGAGGTGCGGTACGACGAGCTGATCCGCTCGCCGCTCGAGACCGTCCGCCTGCTCTATGACCGCTTCGGTCTCGGGGATTTCGAGGCGGTCGCGCCGGCGATGCGCGAGTTCGCCGGCGCGCAGCGTGAATACCGCCCGAACCGCCACCAGCTCGATCCGGTTCTGGCCGAACAGGTGCGGCGCCGCTGGCACGGCTACTTCGAGCGCTACGGCTACGACGACGCGATCGTCGAGTGAACCGTCGGTTGCGCGGAGACCGCGGCGAACGAACGACGGCCGCTCGAACGGTCAGGTCAGCTCCGTCTCGTCCGGCATCCGCCGCGGGTCGACGCCGATGTCGACGACGGTGATCCGGCCGACGACCGAGTCGTTTTCGGGCTTCACCAGACCGGGCTTGACCGCCACGAACGTCACCGTCTCTTCCGCTCGAAACGTCGGCTCGCACCGCTCCCCGGTGTCGGCATCGAGCCCGGTCGGCAGATCGACCGCCAACCGCCGCGCCGGACTCCGGTTCGCCGCAGCGACCCAACTTCGGATCGGCTCACGCAGTTCGCCGACCGCTCCGGTGCCGAGCAGGGCATCGACGATCCACTCGGGAGCGTGCGTGCCGTTCCAAGTGACCGCCTCGTCCGCTGAGGCCGGCGTCTCGATCGGCAGCCCCAGCCGCTCGGCGACGCGTCGGTGGGTCGCCGCATCGCCGGAGTAGCGATCGGGAGCAAAGGGGAGACGACAGACGACCGGCACCTCGCGGTTCGCCAGATGACGCGCCAGCACGAACCCGTCTCCGCCGTTGTTGCCCGGCCCGCAGAGGATCACGACCGGCCCCGAACACCCCAGTTCCCCCAGTCGCCTTGCGACTCCGGCCCCCGCATTTTCCATCAGAACGACGCCAGGGAGTCCCAATCGTTCGATCGCCCAGCGGTCGACTTGTCGGGTCCGGTTTCGTGATAGAATGCCGCCGGTCGGTCGGTCGCGGTGCGGATCGGTCATGACGCTCGGCTCTCGGGAGTTGGTCCCACGAAACCATCGGTGCGAGTACGCACGACACCTTGGGTGCCAGCACGCACGAAACCTCTGGTGCGAGTACGCACGACACCTTTGTACGAGTACGCACGATGCCTCTGTACGAGTACCGTTGTCGGGATTGCGGTCGTGAATTCGAAGCCCTGGTGCGCGGATCCGAGACGCCGGTCTGTCCGCACTGCACGAGCGTCAAGCTCGAAAAGCTGCTGAGCGTTCCCGCCGCGCCGAGTTTCGCGGATCGCTCGCTGCCGATGGCGGGAGCGGACTCGCCGTGCGGCCGACCTCAGTGCGCCGGCGGCGGCTGCATGTTCGGCGACTGATCTCGGTACCGAGATCCGGCTGCCGAAGACGGGCCGAACATCTTCGTGGCCGTCGGTGTCGTGGCGGTCGGAAACTCGCTTGGCGACTTCGCCGTCAGCGGCTATCCGGCGGTCGACGAACGGATCGCTCGCCCCTGACTTCGATCATCGCTCCGACGCCCGACGCGTTCCTAGTCACCCTGTCCTCGCTCGCCTCGCGGCGAGCCCAACTCATCGAGACGCTGCGCATGTCCTTGCAGGTGAACATCAACGGAACGCTCGTCCCGAAGGAAGACGCGAAGATCAGCGTCTATGATCACGGACTGCTCTACGGCGACGGCGTCTTCGAAGGGCTCCGGATCTACTCGGGGCGGATCTTCCGGCTGCAGGAGCATCTCGATCGGCTCTGGGAAAGCGCAGCGGCGATCCTGCTGACGATCCCGATGACCAAGGAGCGGATGGCGGACGAGATGAATCGGACGGTCGCCGCCAACGGGCTGGTCGACGGCTATATCCGACTGCTGGTGACGCGCGGTGCCGGCTCGCTCGGTCTCGATCCGAACCGGACGTCCGATCCGCAGATCATCATCATCGCCGACAAGATCTCGCTCTATCCGGCGGAGTTCTACGAGACGGGGCTCGAGATCGTCACCGCCTCGACCATCCGCAACCATCCGGCGGCGCTCAGCCCGCGGATCAAGTCGCTGAACTACCTGAACAACATTCTGGCCAAGATCGAAGGGCTCCGGGCCGGCTGTGTCGAGGCGCTGATGCTGAATCATCAGGGAGAGGTCGCCGAGTGCACGGGGGACAACATCTTCCTGGTCAAGCGCGGCGAGTTGCTGACGCCGTCGGTCGACGCGGGAATCCTCGAAGGGATCACGCGCGGCGTCGTCATCGATCTGGCTCGCGCCGCCGGCCTGACGGTCCGCGAGACGACGCTGACGCGCCACGACGTCTACACGGCGGACGAGTGCTTCCTGACCGGCAGTGCGGCCGAGGTGGTTCCGGTCGTGAAGGTCGACCAGCGCCCGATCGGCGGCGGCTCGGTCGGCCCGGTGACCCGCGACCTGATCGCCCGCTTCAAGGCGGAAGTGCGACGCGCCTGAGCGGCGTTACGCTCGGGCCGTTCGGCGGTGGTCGACCGGAGCGCACGATCGTTCTAGCCCGCCCGAAATGCCCACGAACCCCCGGAGACGAGACCATGACGACTCGCAGCGCACGGTACCCGCTCCGATCGGATGCTTCGTCGCCAAGTCGCTTGACCGCGGTACGGTTCGCCCTGCGCCGCTGGACGCTCGCGATGATCGCGACCGTCGCGCTGCTCCCCTCGACCGTAGCGGCGCAGGACGAGCCTCGACGCGGCGGTGGCGAGACGAGTGCGGCGGTCCGCGCGACGCTCCGACGTCAGGAGGCCCGCATTCGGGAGCAGCTGGAGTCGGACGAGCCGGGCCCGCCGGTGCCGCTCGAGATCTACCAAGGGCGGATCATCGCCCAGACGATGCACTACACCGGCGCGGAGTGGCTGATCCGCGATACGCGAGAGCGCGAGGAGCGATGCTCGCTGATGCTCGCGAATCTGCCGATTCGCCCCGGCATGACCGTCTGCGACATGGGCTGCGGCAACGGCTTCTATACCGTCCCGATGGCGCGGATGGCGGGAGCGAACGGCCAGGTGCTGGCGGTCGACGTGCAGCCCGAGATGCTGGTGATGCTGCGCGAGCGATGCGAGACGGAAGGGCTGACCAACATCACGCCGATTCTCGGTTCGATGTTCGATCCGCGACTCCCCGCCGCCTCGGTCGACCTGATCCTGTTGGTCGACGTCTATCACGAATTCTCGCATCCGCAGCACATGCTCGCCGCGATGCGCCGCTCGCTGAAGCCCGACGGGACGATCGTGCTGGTCGAGTACCGCGGCGAAGATCCCGAAGTGCCGATCAAGCCGCTCCACAAGATGACCAAGGAGCAGGTCGAGCGCGAGATGATCGCCAACGGCTTTCGCAAGGTCGCTTCGTTCGACGAACTGCCGTGGCAGCACATGCTGACCTACGGCATCGATCCGAACTGGAAGGCCCCCGAGGACTATCCCGATCTGCCGGTCGGCGACGACGCGGGCGGCGAGCGCTGAAGTCGGTTCCGATTGGCTGGGGTCCGATGCGGACCGATCGCTCTCGGGTAGGTCGCGTGCCGCGACTTCTTCGGGCCGGCGCGAAGTGGCGGCGTCGGGCGATTGTCGTTGACGCAGGGGGAGCGACGTGACGACCGATTCGGATCCGCGCGTCCTGTTCGCTGCCGAGCGGACGATGCTGGCTTGGTTGAGAACGGGGATCGCGTCGATCGGTCTCGGGTTCGTCGTCGCCCGATTCGGCTATGTCCTGCGACTGGTCGACCCCGACATACCGCGGTCGCTGATTCCGTCGGCGACGATCGGGATCGCTCTGATCCTGATCGGAGCGGCGATGATGTCGGCCGCGGCGTGGCAGCAGGAGCGGTTCCTGAGAACGTTGACGCCGAGCGAATGGCCACGTCGCTACTCGCCTCGACTGGCGATCGCCTTTGCGCTGCTGTTGGCGTTCTGCGGTCTGGCGCTCGCCGTCTACCTCGCCTCGACCAGCAACGGCCGAGCGAGCGCGACTCAGGCCGGTTCGGCGGTCGTGCGCCAGGGATTCGGCCGGGAACTCGAGTCGGCGGCGCTGCCGCCGCGGACGCGTGGCGGCTGATGGGGTGCGATGAACGGGTAGGGCG
>CAZZBI010000293.1:0-6794 GCA_964652385.1 uncultured Pirellulaceae bacterium
CCCCTGGAACTGGCGCGTCAGGCTGGCCATGCGGCGCATTCGATCATGCGGCTCGAGGAAGCCCATCACTCGCATCCGCTGATCGGCAAGCGAGTGTTGGCCGTTCGGGCCTTCTTCGAGACCGACGTCCTCGCGCGCCATCGCCCCGATCTCGCGACGGCCGGCGAGCGGCGAACGCTGGCCTACGCCGACGATCTCGCCGAACGCCTGCTGGCCTCGGCGACACGGATCTGATCCCCTCGCCCCGCTGTTCGTCCCTTCGGTCGACGCCGGGACATCGCACCTTCGATCTGCCTCGTGACGGAACCTCCCGATGCCAGCCTCGCCGGCCGCCTCGCTTGTCGAGATCCTGCACGAGTTGGAATCGGCGGCGCGTTCGGCCGAGGGAACGGCGACGATTCCGTTCGAATTGACGGTGGACGTGGCGCGGGCCGTGCGGGGCCTGACGTTACCGGGCGAGTCGCTTCGAGTGGTGATGATCGGCGGCTTCAATCGAGGCAAGAGTTCGCTGATCAACCGTCTTCTGAACGACACGTTGCTCCCCGTTTCGGTCCTTCCCGAAACCTGCCTCACCATGCGTCTGACCGGTTCGCCGCGGACGTTCGCCGAGGCGATCGACGGAACGACCGGCGAGCGGATCCGCCTGGAACCGACCGGCGAAGGCCTTTCTCGCGAGACGCTGCAGGCGACTCTGGGAGAGCGATTCGATCGAATCGACGAGATCGTGATCGGCTCTCCCGCGCCGCTGCTCGAACGTCTCGAGATCGTCGACACGCCCGGTCTGGATGAGGCATTTCTGGGATTCGACGAGCAGGTTGCCGAACGTTTGGCCGATGCCGATTGCGTGCTCCTGGTCGTCTCGGCGACCGAACCGCTCTCGCTGCAGGAGTTCGAACTGCTGGAATCGCTCGGAAGTTCGGCGGCGCGTCCGACGACGGCCATCGTCCTCTCGATGATCGATCGATTGGCCGGACAGGACGAGACCGAACGAGTCGCCGCGAACGTTGCGGCGCGAGTTCGCACCGCGTTTCCGGAGGCACCACTGTTCCCCGTCTCGTCCCGACCGGATGACGTCGGAGCGGCCGAACTCGAACGATTCCTGAATCGTCTGGCCGACGCGAGCGACCGAGTGCGTCGGCTGCGAGTCGCCGGCGAGACGCGGCGCGTCGTCGGAGCGCTGATCGATCGGGCGTCGTCGGCCGCTGACGCATCGGCGGGCGAGGCGTCGGACCGGCAGAACCCGATCGTACCGTTCGATCCCCCTGCCGCTCGGCGGCGAGTCGAAGCGGCGGCTCGCGATTGCCGACTGGAGGCCCAGGCCTGGATGCGGGAGTTCGCAAGACGCGTCGATCGCGACGTCCTCTCGTCGCTGCGTCAGACCGATCCTCGGGAGGTGCAGCGTCGATTCCATTACTTCCTGGTCGACGTCTTCGGCCAAGCCCTTCAGGCTTGCGTGAACGCCCATCGCCCCCGGCTGATCGAAGCACTGCACGAGGCGCTGCCTGCTGCAAAGCTCTCGACGACGATCGACGTGCGGCGCGAAGCGGCCGCTCAGGCGATCGGAGTCGGCCTGGGAGAGTGGGTCGACTCCGACTCGGCCGGCTACACCGGAGGCTTGTTGGGCCGACTGGCCGACGGAATCGCTCCGTCGTGGTCGCATTGGGTCCGTTCGGCCTCGTCGTCGCTTCAGTTCGCGCTCGGACTGCGCCGCCCTCGAGACGCCGACGCGACGGTCGGCAAGGAGATCCGCGAACTCTCCGAGGCCGGGGCGACGATCGCCTCGTTTCTCGAGTCGCGCATCGAGTCGACCTACCTCGAACTGACTCGCGATCTGCTGGCCGCATTCGATGAAGAAGCCCAGCGGCAAGAAGAGGCCTTGGAGTCGGCTCGCCGATCGACCGCAGCGGCCGCGCTCTCCGCTCGACAAGGCGCCGAGCGGCTGCGGGAAGATGCTCGGCGTCTTCGCGAGCGTCTGCTCCCGTTGGCGGAACGACTCGCGGTCGTGCACGACGATCTGGTTCGCGACCTGGACCGTCGCCTTGGGGATGACCTCGAATCGAAAGCGCCGGCATGAGATTCGACGCGTCGTCGTCCACTCGGAGCATCCTTCTGGCCCGCTTGCGGAGCGGCGACGAAGCGGCGTTTCGGGACCTGGTCGAATGGCTGGGCCCTCAGGCACTGCGCTGGTGCCGTCGCGCCGGCCTGTCCGCAGCCGATGCGGACGAGATCGCTCAGGAGGCTTTCTTGGCGATCTTCCGCAATCTGCCGCAGTTCGAACGGCGTCCGGAAACGGGAGGCTTCAGAGCGTGGGTCTGGACGATCGTCCGCCGCAAGGCGCTCGACCGCTTGCGTCAACGGAATCCGGTCTCGATCGGTGACGCCATCGAGTCGTTTCTATCGGAAGAGCCGCCGGAGCCCGATGACCGGGATCGGGATGATCTGCTGCAGGGGGTCTGTCGAACGGTCCGAGCCCAGTTCACGACGACCTCGTGGGAGGCATTTCGACTGACGGCCATGGAGGGACTCTCCGCTGCCGATGCGGGACGGAAACTCGGCATGACGGCTCAGGCGGTTCGCAAGGCGAAGTCTCGGGTCCTGGCCGCATTCCGGACCGAGATGGCGGCTTGGGAGGGAAGCGAGGAACGGTGACCAAGACGAGTATCGATTTGCTGTCACGCCAGGCCGTTAGGATCTGCGGAACGAGTCGGAGAGTCGACGAGCTTCGGCCGTCGTGACGTTTCGATCGAAAGCTGCCCAGCGAGCGAATCCCGATGCCGATCGAGCGTTGCCCATCTCCCGAGGAAATCATCGCCTGTCTCCAGGGGCGCTCGACACGAGCCGCTCTGGACCGCTGGGAGAATCACTCCGAAAACTGCCCTCGCTGCCTCGACATGGCCTCGCGCTACGAGGACGCAAGAGATGCGCTGCTGTGTGATCTTGCGCTACTGGGTGCCCGCTCCGCGGACGACGACGATGACCAGCGCGATCACATGAGGGCGCTCGTCGACCGCTGCCGGTTCGTCCCTTCCCCCGTTCCGGCCGAGGTCGGAGCAGGGGACGTCGAGGGGAGTTCCGAGAGCGAGGAGGAAGAACGAGTCCCGGCCGGCTTCGAGGTCGGACGACTGCTGGGCAAAGGGGGCTTCGGGAGGATCCACGTCGCCTTTCTGCCAGCCGCCGGACTGATCGGCGCTCTCAAGCTCCCCTTGCCCCGCCGGCGGCACGACGAGCGAGTCCTGGCGAGGATGCGGCGCGAAGCGAAGGTCCTCGCGCGACTCGACCATCCGGGAATCGTTCGATTGCTGGCCGCCGGGAGCGACGATCAGGAAGTTCCCTACCTGATGATGGAGATGCTTGAAGGAGAATCCCTCTCGGCACTCGTCAGGCGGCTCGGTCCCCTGACGACCGGCAGCGTCTGTCGGATCGCGATGCGATTGCTTGACGCTCTGGACCACGCCCATTCCCGAGGGATCCTGCATCGCGATCTCGCTCCCAAGAACGTCTTCGTCGAACCGGAAGGGCGCGTCGTGCTCGCCGATTGGGGATTGGCCGCATGCGACGATCCTTCCGCTCTCGGATCGGAGTTCGACCTTTCGACCAGCACCGGAGAGTTCTGGGGGACTCCCGCCTATGCCGCACCGGAACAGTGGCGCGACTTCAGTCGCTGTGACGAGCGGACCGACCTCTACGCCTGCGGGTGGACGTTGATCCATCTGCTGACCGCCAAGTCCCCGGGGCCTCCGCTACGCTCGCCGACGGCCGTGATCGAGACGGGGGAAGAGCGCGTCCCGCTCGTCGCCTGCCGCCCCGATCTCCCCGACGCCTTGGTCGACGCTCTGAAGCGACTGATCCAGGCAGCGCCTGCCGATCGCCCGTCCTCGGCGACCGAGGCTGCCGAGCTCTTTCGGTCGTTCGCCGAGGACATTCCGAACCCGTCGACCGCATCTCGGGAAACGAGGACACGGCCGTTTGCCTCGACCGATTCCGAAGGACCGACGAAACGGGACGAAGCGCTGCGGACGCTGGCGTTCGTGTCGACGGCGCTGCCGATCCTGCGAGACGTCGTGAACGACGCGGAAGCCCCTTCGGACCTCGAGGACTGGTGCCGAGCCATCGAAGAGGCGGCCGAACCACGATCGACTCGCCCGTTGAGAGTCGGCGTGCTCGGCGCCGCCGGCGTGGGCAAGAGCGAACTGCTGAGAGCCCTGATCCCCGAACTCGGCGACCTCACGTGGCAGTCCCTTCGGGCGCGCCTGGTCGCGGTCGAGTTCGGCGAGCGAGCCTCGGGAATGATTCGACGGAAGGGCGACGGACTTGAATCGTCTTGCCCCTGGTCCGAGATTTCGACGGCGGTCGATGGCGACGACGGCTCGGCGTTCGAGATCGAAGCGCGTGTCCCTTCCGATTTCGCCGCGCGGGGGCTGCGATTCCTCGAGCGTCGGCTGTCGCTCGACGATCTTCGGGAGACAGCTCGGCTGGATCGCTGGCTCAGGCATGTCGACCTGCCGCTCGTCTGTCTGCCCCCCGATCTGGCGTTATCGACGGCGCGACTGGCCGATCGACGTCTTCGCGATGCCGGCCACCGTGAAGTCCATTGGATCGTCACTCGAATCGACTCGGTTCGCCGTACCGAAGAGCGGCGTCGTCTGATGGCTCTGGCGAGCGCGAGCCTCGAACCTCTCTCGACCCTCGGTCGGAGCGGCATCCTGTTTGTCTCGGCCATGACCGGCGAGGCGGTCTCGGTCTCCGAGACCGAGGCGCACGGATTCGGCACGATGCGGAACCGCATCGCTGCCTATCTGGGTCCTCGAGAGTCCGAACTCCGCGCGTTTCGGCCGCTGAGACTCGTTCGCGAGGCGACCCGTGTCGCGCTCGCTCTGGAGGGTCAGACCGAGCGGCTGTTGCGACTCGAGGCCGAGGTGAACATGCGACTCGCGAAGCTCGAACCGACCGTCGCCGATCCGGGAGTCGAGAACCGTGAATGATCGCCTGGAACGACCGCCGCTCCCCGAGCATCCCCCCTGGCCCGTCGAATCCCCGCTCGACGGACATCCGCTCGCTGCGCAACTGGATGTCCCCGGACGGCTGGCCTGGATCGACGCGATGCTCGCGCGCTACCGCCTGCTGGAAGAGGATCGGCGGGACGCGATCTTCTTCGCCGACGTGAGGGCGCGGATCGATCGAAGGCAACGGGAGAGTCGACTGTTCTTGGGCGTCGTGGGAGAGTTCTCGAGCGGCAAGAGCACGCTGATCAACGCGCTGATTCGCCGCCGCCTGCTTCGCAGCGACATCCTGCAGGGAACGACCGCCGCCGCGACGCTGATCGGCTGGGGAGAGCGATTCGACGTCCGCATCCGGCGACGAAAGGGAAATCCGCTCGTTCGCGCGGCCAAGGCAGTATCGAGCGGCATCCGCACGCTGAGCAAGGCGTTCCGAGCGCCGACGCCTCCGCCGACCGACGGCGAGCTGATCGACCTGCTTCGACGCTCGACGTCGGACGAGATCTTCGCGAAAGACCTTCTGCAGGTCGACGTGACGCTGCCGAGCGTCACGCTGACGGACGGACTGGTCATCGTCGACACTCCGGGCGCGAACGCTTCGAATGCGCGTCACGGTCAGGTGACGGCGGACGCGCTGCGGGACGTCTGTGATGCGGCGATCGTCGCCGTACCGGCCGATGCGGCGGGAGCCGAGAGCCTGTTCCGCTACCTTCAGGAACATGCCGGCGACGTGTTGCATCGATGCATCTTCATGCTCACCAAGATCGACCTCCTGCGGCGCGAGCGGGACCGAACGCTGGTGCTCGAGAACCTGTCGGCGCGGCTCGTCGCCCAGTTCGGATTGGTGAATCCTCGCGTCCTCGCGGCGGCCCCGCAGTTCGTCGTCGAATCTCTGCCGATCGAGGAAGTGGCACCGATCGCTTCCGCTGACGAGCCCGGTGTGCCCGGTGTAGTCGCGTCTGCCGGGCCGACGATCGCCGAGAGCGAATCGGAGTTCTCCGCCGAAGAGATCGAGAAGTGGTCGAAGCACTTCGTCGGGATGGAAGCGCGACTGAGGGAGTTGCTCCTCGAAAAACGTCTGCAGGCCCAAGCCGATGACGTCGGCAAGCTCCTCGAGCAGCTCTACCGCCGCCTGAAGCACGCGCTCGAGGCCCGACTCGAGGCGTACCGGGCTCGACATGCGGCGCTGGAAGGTCTGGTGATTCCCGACATCGATGCGTTCATCGCCGCCGCTCGACAGTTCCATGTCGAACGGGCGTCGTCGACCATCGAACGATTGCTCCGCCCGCTCGATCACGATCTCGACCGCATGGGATCGCAGCTCGTCTCACGCCTGCATTCCGCGGTTCACGGCACACGCAAGATCGCCGAGCTGAAGGAAGTCATGCAGTCGGGAGTCCCCTCGATCCTTTCGTCCGGCGAATCGGAAGTCCGACGTTACGTCGATCGCCTGCAGAAGTCGATCGGCATGACGGTCCAGGGGGAGCTGACGTCGTTTCACGACCAGTTTCAGGGGCACTACCGCTCGCTGGCGACGCTCGGAGGCAAACTGAGCGTCGCGAACAAGGATGCCAAGGTCGCGATGCGGACCGTCTCGACGAGTTCCAAGGGCGTATCGGCTCGCATGGCAGCCGATGTCGGCGCGGCTCTCGGAGCCCAGAAGGTACGGACGATCGGCGGTGGCGCGACGGGTGCGGCTTTGGGTACGTTGGTGTTCCCGGGAGTCGGAACGGTCGTCGGTAGCGTGCTGGGGACGGTCTTCTCCTCGATGTTCGGCCCTTCGCTGTCGGAACTCCA
>CAZZBI010000294.1:0-6789 GCA_964652385.1 uncultured Pirellulaceae bacterium
ATCGAGCGAGTGGGCGGCGCGAGCGATCAGGTCGATCTGAACGACATCCGACTGTTCGTCGGCGTCGACTGGACGACGATCCGCGACAAGCGAGGTTTCTTCGAGGCGGGGTACGTCTTCAAGCGCGAACTGCTCTATCGCTACGACACCGCCGACGACATCAATCTCGAAGACGGCTTCATGCTGCGAGGCGGATTGTCGTTCTGAGCGGCGGCTGCGGTCCGACGATCGATTCGCCGTTCGCTGCGGGCGCGGCGAGGAAGCCCCCGTCGAATCGACCCTTGGGAAGTTCTCGTCATGTCGGTCCCCGTCGACGATCCGATCGTCCTCCTGATGTCCACCTTTCCCGACGAGGCGAGCGCCATCGACGTCTCGCGCCGTCTGGTCGAAGGTCGCACCGTCGCTTGTGCCCAGATCGGCGCGACGATCCTCAGCTGCTATCGCTGGGAAGGAAAGCTCGAACGCTCCGAAGAGCGGCCGCTGACCTGCAAGACGACCGAGTCGCGGTTGCGCGCAGCGATCGAAACGCTCCGCGCGGCTCATCCCTATGTCTGTCCCGAAATCGTCGTGATCCGTCCGAGCGAGGTCGGACGCGAGTATGCCGACTGGGTCCGCACCGAGACGAGTCGCGAGGCGGATTGAGCCGCTCGTCCGCCCGAGAAAGCTGGGGCATCAGCCGCCGTTGCGGGGAACTCGGGGGACTCGTCGCCGATCGCTGCGGCGGCAAGAATGCGACGACTTGCTTCGACGCCTCTCCACGTTCCGATCGGCCGCGATGATGAACGCTCGATCCGAGACCGCTTCGCCGACGCCGAGCACCTGGCATCTCGGGCTGCATCGCGCTCCGGAAACGTTGCCGCCGAGCGTCGAGATCGAACGCTGCGGCCGCACCCTCGCGATCGTGCGTCTCGATCCCGCCGCCCAGTCGCTCGAGTTTCCGGTCTCGTTCGATCGGTTCCTCGAGCGACTGAACGAAGAGGGGGCCTACGTCGAAGGGGACGGTTCGTTCGTCTGGCGGCAAGGCAAAGGCATCTCGGCGCCGTTGCTCGACGGGAACGCGTTCGACGGCGCGGTCGCGCTGCGGCATGTCGAGTTCAAGGGACGAGGGGGACGCGAGGCGTTCGAGCGGATGTTTCGGCTGGTCGACTGGCCGCAGGTCAGCCTGGTCGTCTCGATCGTCGAAGAGGGGTTGATGATGACGGCCGAGACGTTCCTGTCGGCATGCGTCGAGTCGGCCTGACGAAGGCCTGTCGCGCAATGCCGAGTCTCGTATCGGCGCAGCGGACCGCCCCTCGACTCGACCGCCTCGTCCGGTCGCTTGCCGACGTCGACGGCGTCCGGTCGCGCAAGCGGGTCGTTCGATTTTCGCTCTTGGCCCGCGTCCGTCACTTGCCGTAAGATCCCCGACGATCATCGCTCGGCCGGGCCACGGACGGCTCGTCGGACTCGTCGCACCCCGGGAAAGGAAGCCCCTCATGTCGTTCACCCTCGGAGAGATTTCCCGACTGCTTCAGGGACGCCTGCATGGAGATCCCGGAACGGTCATCCGAGGTGCCGCGATCAATCGCGACGCCGTTGCAGGGCAGCTGACGCTCGCCGACAGCGACAAGGCGATCGCCAAACTCGCCGACTGCGGCGCTTCCGCCGTGCTGATCGCCAAGGGGCTCTCGACCGGTCTGATGCCGTCGATCGAGGTCGACGACGTCACGAGCGCCTTTGCTCGCGCGGTCGAACTGTTCCGGCCGCGGATCCGCGAAGCGCATCAAGGGGTCTCGCAGCAGGCGCATGTCGATCCGACGGCGCGACTCGGCGACCGAGTCACGATCTTTCCGGGGGCCTACGTCGGACCTCAGGTCACGATCGAGAACGACGTGACGCTCCACCCCGGTGTCTGTGTCATGGCCGGCTCGCGGATCGGCGCTCGGACGACAATCTTCGCCAACGCCGTCCTGTACGAGGGGACCGAAGTCGGCTCGGACGTGCTCATCCATGCCAATGCGGTGCTCGGCGCCTACGGTTTCGGTTACGACAGCCGCTCCGGCCGCCATCTGCTCAGCCCGCAGTCCGGTTATGTCCGGATCGAGAATCAGGTCGAGATCGGCGCCGGCACGACGATCGATCGCGGAACCTACGGCCCGACGGTGATCGGCGAAGGGAGCAAGCTCGACGATCAGGTGATGGTCGCCCACAACTGCCGCATCGGTCGCCACAATCTGCTCTGCTCGCAGGTCGGTATCGCCGGCAGCTGCACCACCGGCGACTACGTCGTGATGGCCGGGCAGGTCGGGATCGGCGATCATGTCGACATCGGCTCGCGCACGATTCTCGGAGCCAAGGCGGGAGTGATGGGGAACGTCGAAGGGGATGCGATCTACGTCGGCATTCCCGCGACGCCGCATCGCGAACAGATGCAGAAGCAGGCCGCGTGGGCGAAGCTCCCCGAGATGCGCAAGGAGTTCAAGGCGCTGCAGAAGGAGGTCGAACTCCTCCGCCGCCGCCTCGAAGCGAGCGGCCAGCGAGTCGATTCGCCGCGCAGCGACGCCGCCTGAATCGAACCGGACGGTCCGACCGCTGCGGTCGGCCTCCGGCTCTCCGTTCCCCGAGCTCGATCGACCGACGATGACCATGCTCGCTCCTGTCGCCGACGATCCGCAGCGCCGCATCGGCATCATCGCCGGATGGGGACGCTTTCCGATCGTCGTCGCGAAGCAGCTCAAGGCGCAAGGCTATCACGTCACCTGCCTGGGGATCCGCGGGCACGCCGATCCGGCTCTCGCCGAGATCTGCGATCACTTCGAGATCGTCGGCCTGTGTCGGCTCGGCGGGCAGATCCGCCGTTTTCGGCGGCGAGGCGTTCGTCTGGCGACGATGTCGGGGAAGCTCTTCAAGACGATCCTTTTCCAGAAGCTGACCTGGCTGAGACATCTGCCCGATCCGACATTCGTCCGCTACTTCTTCCCGCATTTCGTCACGCGCCGTCGCGGGCGGAACGACGACTCGCTGTTGCTGACCGTCGTCCAGGCGTTTGCCGATGCCGGCATTCGCTTTGCGCCGGCGACCGATTTCGCACCGGAGCTGCTGGTGAACCGCGGAATCCTGACGCGCCGTCGTCCGACGGCCTACGAACGGACCGACATCGAATACGGTTGGCGGATGGCCAAGCGAATGGGACTGCTCGACGTCGGTCAGAGCGTCGCGATCAAGGGGCGCTGCGCCCTGGCGGTCGAGGCGGTCGAAGGGACCGATGACTGCATCCGTCGCGCCGGATCGCTCTGCCCGAGCGGCGGATTCACCGTCGTGAAGGTCGCCAAGCCGCAGCAGGACATGCGGTTCGACGTGCCGACGATCGGTATCGGCACGCTCGAGACGCTGCGCGCCGCCGGCGGACGCGTGCTGGCGATCGAAGCCGAAAAGACGATCGTCATCGATCGGGATGACGTGGTCGCCTATGCCGACCGTCACGGACTGACCGTCGTCGCCTGCGACGCCGCCGAGATGGCGGCGCTGCTCGGCGACGAAGGGGCAGGAATCGACGCCGAAGGTCACGATCGCGCGGCGACGGAATCGGCCGCGTGAGTCTCGCCGACGCCGCCGACGAGCGGTTCATCGCGGCACTGCTCGATTCGTTTCGCCGCCGACTGGGACGCGAACTGGTTCCGGAAGAAACGTCGACCGAGACGGACCGGTCGACCATCGAACGCCGCCGCGCGGCGCTCGACCGACTCTCCGCCGTCGTCGTCGCCCACGACACACGCCCCGATCCGGTCTTCGTCTATGCCAACCTCGCGGCGCTCGCCTTGTGGGAGATGCCGGCCGAGACGTTTCTGGGAATGCCGAGTCGGCTGAGCGCCGAACCGCTTCATCGGGACGAACGGGCCCGATTGATGGAGCGGACCAAGCGGATGGGCTTCGTCGACGATTACCAGGGGATCCGGATCAGCGCGACCGGACGGCGCTTTCGGATCGAACAGGCGATCCTCTGGAACATCGAACTCGACGGCCGCCTGATCGGTCAGGCGGCGACGTTCGACCGCTGGACGCCGATCGAGACGCTCGAGCGCAGCGCGCCGAGCGACCTGGACCGCGAACGGTCCTGACCACGCCGACCGTCACGTCTCAGTCCCGACGGACGATCCAGACGTTTCGGAACTCGACCGGATTGCGATGATCCTGCAGCAGGATCGGCAGCGGCTCGGGGCCCTCGGGCTGCCCCGCTCCGGTCTTGGTCGCGATCGCGATGTCGTCGTGAACCACGATCCCGTTGTGGATGACCGTGATCCGCGCCGGTTCGGACTTCTCTCCCGCGGCAGTCCAGCGCGCGGCACGGAAGCGGATGTCGTACGTCTGCCACTGGAGCGGCGGGAGCGAGGCGTTGACCGCCGGAGGGAGCTGCCGGTAGAGAGCGGCGCAGCGATCGATGCCGGGAGGGAGATCGAAACTGTCGAGAATCTGCACCTCGTAGCGCCGCTGGATGTAGACGCCGCTGTTCCCGCGATCCTGCCCTTCCGCGTTCGGTTCGAACGGCAGACGAAACTCGAGATGCAGTTCGAAGTCGCCGACCGGTTCGCTCGTCAGGCAGCCGATCGCCAGATTCCCCGCGGCGGTCAAGCGAGCGTTCTGCAGGCCGTCGATCCGGCCGTCGCGAAAGAGGACCTGGGCGCCGTCGGGAGCCGCCTTGCCGAGCGTCGGACTTGTCCGCTCGATCCGCATCAGGGCGCCACGCCGGATCCCCTGTTCGTCGATCAGCCACGCGAACGGCGCGCGAGTCGCATCGATCTCGCCGAGCTTCTCTCCGACCCCATCATGCAGTTCGACTCGGTTGCCGACCAGCGTGCCGTTCACCGCGATCGGCGACCGGCGATCCCAACCGTCGAACGGCAAGCCGCCGCGGAAGAGGCGTCCTTCGAAGCGATCGGAACCGCGAGCGATCAGACGCAGGCCGAATCGCCCGGTGACGCCGCGCCAGTCGCGCACCCGCCCCGAGTACTCCCCCTGCACGGCAGCGGCGATCGCTTCCGCTTCGCCGACGTCGGCCGACGGCACCAACGGGTCCTGAGCGGTCAGCGGCGCACCGACCATCACGCCGGGAAGACCGAATGCCGCGACGACCAGCAGCAAGCGAACGACAGAACGCATGTCGGAATCCGTTTCGCCGGAGTCGTCCCCGACGCGGCGGCGCCTTGCGAGCGATCGCGGATCACACGCCGGGGATAGGGGGACGAGCCCCCGGCTCCTATCATAATCGAGCAGCGGGGCGGTCGACGGTCTTCGGACGGGCCGGCTGATTCGTGTTCCGGTTGACCTTGCGGTGCCGCTTCCCCCAGCCCGAGCACTCCTTCACCTCCCCCGGCTCCGAGCGACATGCCCGAACTCCGTTACCTCGATCATGCCGCGACGAGTTGGCCCAAGCCGACGGAGGTGAGCCGTGCGATGGTCGAGGCGCTCGAGATCGCCGGCTCGGCCGGACGAGGTGGCCATGCCGGCGCGCTCGAAGGGGAGCGGCGACTGGCGTTGCTCCGCTCGTCGCTCGCGCGCCGCATCGGCGTCGCTTCTCCCGATCGGATCGTGCTGACGAGCGGCGGGACCGAATCACTGAATCTGGCGTTCGGGAGTCTGTTGCTGCCGGGAGCTCATGTCGTCACGACCGCCGCCGAACACAACAGCGTGCTCCGTCCGCTCGAGGAGCGCCGTCGGCGCGGCGCGGGGGAGTTCACCGTCGTTCCGGTCGACGATCAGGGGTGCGTCGGTCCGGACGAGCTGCGTCGTGCGATCCGCTCCGAAACGTCGCTGATCGCGCTGACGCACGTGTCGAACGTCACCGGCGCGATCCAGCCGATCGAGGCGGCGGCCGAGATCGCCGCGGCGGCGGGAGCCGCGCTGCTGGTCGATGCGGCGCAGAGTTGCGGCGAATTGCCGATCGATTTCGAGCGGCTGGGAATCGATCTGCTCGCGGCGTCGGGGCACAAGGGGCTGCGCGGACCGGCCGGCAGCGGACTGCTCGCCGTTTCGACGCGGATCGCCGATCGACTACAGCCTTGGAAATGCGGCGGCACCGGCAGTCGGAGCGAATCGCTGGCGATGCCCGATGCACTGCCGGGGCGTCTGGAAGCGGGCACGCCGCCGCTCCCGGCGCTCGCCGGTCTGGCGGCCGCGATCGAGTCGCTCCCGCCGATCGAGACCGAGCTCCCGCGGCGTCGGGCATTGACGGAGCGTCTGGTCGCCGGGCTCGCGCCGCTCCCCTCGATCCGGATCGTCGGGCCGACCGACGTGCAGCGGCATCATGGACCGACGAGCGTGACGATCGACGACTGGGAGCCTCACGACGCCGCGGCGGTGCTCGAGTCCGAGTTCGGAATCCGGGTCCGCGCGGGGCGCCACTGCGCCGCAGCGATCCATCCGTATCTCGGTACCGAGCGACGCGGCGGGACGCTGCGGATCACTCCCGGCTACGCGACGACCGACGACGACATCGACGCGCTGATCGACGCGCTCCGCACGATGCTGAACGTCGTTCGGTAAGCACCGAGCGATCAGGTCGTCGAGACGTCACGCGGACACCGGCCGGCGAGTCGGTGGGGGCTCGACGTTCGAGGCTCGCGCGGTTCGGAGCGATCACCGGCGCTCGGCAAGATCAAAAAAGAGACTTGATGATCGGGAAAGAGGCGGCCATCCCGGTGCTTGCGAATAGAATTCCGAGAAAGGCGTTCGCCTCCCAGGGGACCAGCCTGTATCCGGGCTCTTCAGGAAAGATCGTGGCCGGCTCTGGCCGGCCTCATATCAAGCTTCCCG
>CAZZBI010000295.1:0-6780 GCA_964652385.1 uncultured Pirellulaceae bacterium
AGACGTCGAAGGGGGAGCTGACGATCGCCCTGTACGAGAACGAGGCGCCGAACACCGTCGCGAACTTCATCACGCTCGTCGAAAAGGGATACTACGACGGCCTGACGTTCCACCGAGTCATCCCCGAGTTCATGGCTCAAGGGGGCTGCAACATCGGCAACGGAACCGGCGGGCCGGGGTACGAAATCCCGTGCGAGTGTCTGGCCGGCGATTATCGGCGGCATTACCGCGGCACGCTCAGCATGGCGCATCGCGGCGCCAACACCGGCGGCTCGCAGTTCTTCCTGACCTTCCGCGCGACACCGCATCTGGACGGCAAGCACACCGTCTTCGGCCGCGTGATCAAGGGACTCGACGTCCTTGCGGAACTGCAGCGGATCGATCCGCAACGCCCCAGCGGCGTGGAGCCGGATCGGATCGTCCGTGCGACGGTCCTCCGCAAGCGTCCTCACGACTACGTCGTCCGCAAGGTCGAGTGACCTCGGGCGGGCGCGACGTCGATCCGCAATGACGGATCGATTTCGATTCATGACGATTCGACGAACAAGGCTTCCAGGAGATCGAAGCGATGCGACGACGGTTGGTTTTCGGTTTCGTGCTGCTGAGCGCCCTCGGCCTTACCCCTCTCGCCGTCGCGTCGCGCTCGGCTGCGCAGGAGGGGAGCGCAACGGTCGAGCCGACGGCGCCGACCGAGGCCCAGGCGCCGACCGAGACGCCGGCCGCCGCCGACTATGCCTCGCTCCTGACCGAGTGGAACGGCATCCAGGCTCAGGCCAAGGACAAGAGCACTGCCTTCGCCGCAGCGACCGACGAAGCGGAGAAGGAGACGCTGCGGAAGGAGTACGAGGCCCTGGTCGCGCAGCTCGACGAGCTGCTGCCGCGCCTGCGCACCGCGGCGCTCGAGGCGTATCGAAGGGCCGATGCCCCCGCCGAGGAGCTGACCAAGCTGGTGATCGGCCTGATGATCAACGACGCCGCCGCCTCGCGAGCGGACGAGGCGCTGGCGATCGGCCAATCGCTGGCCGACAAGCGAGCTCCGCGCGAACTGCTCGAGCGAGCCGTCACGGCCCCTCGACTCGGTCTGTTCGCCAAGGACATCGTCCGCGAAGCGCTGGTGCGTTACGACGAAACGCTCGCCGATGACCTGCCGCGCGTGAAGTTCACGACCGGCAAGGGTGAGATCGTCGTCGAGCTGTTCGAGAACGAGGCGCCGAACACGGTCGCCAACTTCATATCGCTCGTCGAGAAGGGGTTCTACGACGGCCTGAAGTTCCATCGCGTGCTCGAGGACTTCATGGCTCAAGGAGGTTGTCCCGACGGGACCGGCGGCGGCGGACCGGGCTATACGATCAAGTGCGAATGCTACGAGCCGGGGCATCGGAATCACTTTCGCGGCTCGCTGGCGATGGCTCACGCCGGTCGCGATACGGGCGGGAGCCAGTTCTATCTGACCACCTCGCGACCGACGCACTTGGACGGTCGTCACACCGTCTTCGGCCGCGTGATCCAGGGACAGGAGGTGGTCGAGGGACTGCAGCTGGTCGACCCCAACGGCATGAACCAACCTCAGCCCGACGTGATGACCAAGGTCGAAGTGCTGCGCAAGCGCCCGCACGACTACGCTCCGGTCACCACTCCCGATCCCGCCGGCAACTGAACTCCGGCGACGACCGACGCCGAACCCGACGTCTTGTCGAGCAAGCGGATTCGGCAGCCAAGCTATCGGGACCGAGGCACGACGGGCCCCTGACGTGGGCCCGGCCTCTCCGAGGCCGAGGCTGGATTCGGTCCGCTGCCGCAAACGCGACGCACCGTCGGCGGTGTTCGAGCGAAACCCACCCTCGGGCACGGAGTGCCCGGGGCCACGTCGAAACCGAGGGACGGAGTCCGTCCCTTTCTTAACACCTCTCGCGGCGCTTCTCTTCCGCAGCGCTGGCGCGCCCGTAGCGCGGCAGCAGCAGCTGTCCGGGAATCGTCTCGCCTCGGCGTTCCCGTTCGATGCACAGGGTCACCAACGCCTCGAACGGCAACGAGCGACCGCCGGCGGCGACCAGCGACGCTCCGGTCCGGGCGAGCAGCTCGGGTGCGATCCGCTCGCAGACCGCTCCGCCGATCCGGTCGCCGGTTCGCAGTTCGTACTGACAGGCGTCGGCATCGATGATCCGGACGTCGCTCGGCAAACTCGGTGAAGGGGTACCGGGATCCGTGGCGCCGATCTCGACCGTCCGGTAGTGGAACTGGCGGCGCTGAGCATCCAGCAGCGTGACGAAGCGTCCGGCGGGCTCGAGTCCCGCAGCGATCTGGTCCCGATACCAGCGCTCGTAGGGCTCGAACGAGTCGACTCCGACCAGGCGAACGTCGCCGGCGAGGGCGAGCATCTTGGCGAACGTGATGCCGACTCGCAGTCCGGTGAACGAGCCCGGGCCGAGGGTGAGCCCGAGCCACCGAAGATCGGTCGGCACCAGGTCGATCGAACGGATCAGGCGATCGAGCATCGGCACGAGACCGCGCGCGGAACGCTCTCCCTCCGGCAATCGATCGCGAGCGACGATCCGGTCGTCGACGATGATCGCTCCTTCGGCTCCCCCCGACGCCCCCGTTTCGATCACCGCTCCGCACCGGTTCACGGTCCGTCCCCCGCGGATCGGGTCGGAAGCCTGCGACGGTTCGATCGGGGCGTTCATCGACGGTCCGGCGATTCTGAGGGAGGAGGTGGGATCGGGCGGAAGAGAACGATGATCCGCTCGGACGAGAGAGCCGACTTCGGATCGAGACCGGCGGATCGCGATGCGGGGGCGATCGTACCGAGCGGCGTCCGTTGCTAACAGGCTAAGCCAAAACTAAACTCGTCGATCGGCGTCGTGCGTCCTTCGGGGGATTGCTTCTCTCGATCACCTGGAGCGACGCGTTCCACGAAGGGAGCGGGCGTGAGACGGGCGCTGATCAGCGACATTCACGGCAACCTCGAAGCGCTCGAGACGGTCCTGGCGGACATCGCGTCGGTCGGCGTACAGCGGATCTATTGCCTGGGAGACATCGTCGGTTACGGGCCGAATCCGGTCGAGTGTCTCGATCGCGTCATGCGGCGTTGCGACGTGACGATTCTGGGGAACCACGACCAGGCGACTCTCTTCGATCCCGACGGCTTCAATCCGGTGGCGCTCGAGGCGATCTACTGGACGCGCGAGCAGCTGGAGCTGATCGGTCCGGCGTCGCAGAAGGAGCGGCGTTGGGAGTTCCTCGGCGAGCTGCCGCGGAAGCTGGACGAAGGGGACTTCCTGTTCGTGCACGGTTCGGCGAAGGAACCGACGAACGAGTACGTCTTTCCCGAGAGCGTCACCGACACGCGGAAGATGAACGATCTCTTTTCGCGCATTCAGAAGTACTGCTTTCAGGGGCACACGCACATGCCGGGGGTGTTCACCCCCGGCGGCGATTTTCTGACTCCCGATCGAGTCGGCTACAAGTACCAGCTCTCCGATCAGAAGGCGATGATCAACGTCGGCAGCGTCGGTCAGCCTCGCGACAACGATCCTCGCGCCTGCTACGTCGTGCTCGACGATGCCGCGCTGACGGTCGAGTTCCGTCGGCTGAAGTACGACAACGAACGGACGCGCGGCAAGATCTACGCGATCGACGAGCTGGACAACATGCTGGGCGATCGTCTGCTGCCGGGGCGCTGAGCGGATCGCGGCTCGGGCGGCGCGGTTCCCGGCAAGGCGGTCCCCCTGGTATCATCCCTGCTGACTCGCCGGCCGGTCGGGAACAGGGCGTCGTTCCGCGGCGCACACGGCGTCGAGCCGATCGGACGCGCAATCTCGAGGCCAGCCGGTGACACGCGCCATCCTGAGCGACATCCACGGGAATCTGGAAGCGCTGCGAGCGGTGCTGGACGACATCGATCGTCGCGGCATCACGCGTCTTCATTGCCTGGGAGACATCATCGGCTACGGCCCCAATCCGCGCGAGTGCCTGGACCTGGTCCGCTCGTTCGAGATCTGTCTGCTGGGGAATCACGACCAGGCGGCGCTGTTCGATCCCGAAGGGTTCAGCGCGGGCGCCGAACGAGCGGCGTTCTGGACGCGCCAGCAACTGGAAACGCAGACCGATCCGGCGAACCTCGAGCGGCTGAAGTTTCTGGCCGAGTTGCCGCGGACGCGTCAGGACGGTGACTTTCTGTTCGTTCACGGTTCGGTCCGCGCGCCGCTCAACGAGTACGTCTTTCCCGAGGACATCTACAACGAGCGGAAGATCCAGAAGATCTTCGCGATGATCCCTCGCTATTGCTTCCAGGGACACACGCACGTTCCGGGGGTCTTCACGAGCGACTGTCGGTTCCTGCGCCCCGCGGATCTGCCGGCCGGCTATCGGTTGGGGAGCGAGAAGCTGATGGTCAACGTCGGCAGCGTCGGCCAACCGCGAGACAAAGACCCGCGAGCCTGTTATCTGCTGCTGGACGACGAACGGCTGCAGTACGTCCGCGTCGACTATCCGTGGCGCACGACGCGGGACAAGATCCGCGCCATCGCCGATCTCGACGACTTCCTGGGGGATCGTCTGGAACAAGGGACGTGACCGGCGGCGTGGCGGGGACGCGGAGACGTTGAGGGTGGGCAGAGGCGGAGCCGCTGAGCCGCAGAGGCGCAGAGCCGCTGAGGAGGCACGGAGGAGAACCGGAGGCACCGGTTCGGATTTTTCTCACGGAGACGCTGAGGCGACGGAGAGGATCTTCATCACGTCGTGCCTCTTCCAGCCCCGCGTCCCCCAGCCCCGTGTCTCCCAGCCCGCAGCGTCAGCAAGGGGTCCCCGTGCCTCCCAGCGTCTCCCAGCCCGTAGCGCAAAGCGCAGGGGTCCCCGTGTCCCCGTGTCCCCGTGTCCCCGTGTCCCCGTCCCCGTGTCCCCGTCCCCGTGTCCCCGTCCCCGTGTCCCCGTCCCTCCGTGCCTTTGTTTCGTCATTGCGGCGACCGGGGGCCGTCGTACGACGGCCGATCGGCGTGATCGTTCGGCTTGATCCGGAAACGATGCCGCTCCACCTGAGCAGGGAGACGGACGGTCGCCTTTCCAGGCGGACCGGCTTGCGTCAGAATGGTCGGTTTCGACCGGACTGCCGAGCCCTCTTCCTCAGCGGAATCGACCGTGGACCGTCGCGCCATCACCTTCGTCCTGCTGTCGACCGCAGTCATCTTCACCTGGATCACGATCGAGCGGGTCCTGTTTCCGCCCCCTCCGCCGGCCAATCGTCTGGCGCAGGAAGAATCGGCCGACGGGACTCCGGCCGAGCCGACGGCGACTCCCGACGAAACGACTTCGCCTCCGGCGACCGAATCCGAATCGACGTCCGACGCTGCCCCGCCGTTCGCCGCCGAGTCGACGCTCGTGTCGCTCGGGTCGCTCGCCGAGGACTCTCCGTATCGCATGCTGGTCACCTTCGATTCGCGCGGCGGTTCGGTCCGACGGATCGAGCTGACCGATCGGATGAAGGACGCTTCGCTCCGCTTCAAGAAGGTCGATGATCGAGCCGGTTACCTCGGGAACCTCGAGGTGTCGTCGGTCGAGTCGGGGGGCGTTCGAGTCGGCCTGGTCGGACCGGGGAGTCCGGCCGCGACGGCGGTCGGCCCGGCCGGAGCGCCGACCGGCTTGGCGGCGGGAGACGTGCTCGTCGCGTTCGACGGTCAGCCGCTGGCCGATGCGGGCGACTGGTTCCGCCGCATCGATGCGACTCGGGCCGGTGACGAGGTGGTGCTCGGCGTCCGTCGCGGCGAGTCCCTGCTCGACTATCGAGCCCAGCTGATCCGCCGTCCGATCGAAGTCGTTTCGCCGCTCCCCGAGCGGACCAGCGATCCGTCGCTCTGGCATCGTCCGTCGTTCGTGACGACGATCGGCAACCTGACTCAAGGGGGCCTGTGGCGGCCGATCAAGGCCGATCTCGAATCGCGCGACTGGGCGGTCGAACCGAGCGACGATCCGGATGTCGTCGCGTTTCGCTACGAGCTGAATCAGGCCGACCTTGAGGGTTCGAAGCTCGTCGGCCCGATCACGGTGATCAAGCGCTACCGACTGGCTCGCCGCGGCGAAGCGAGTCCGCCGAAGACCGAGACGTTCGATCGGTCGTTCCACCTGGACCTCGAGTTCGAGGTGCGGAGCGGAGCGGAGACCGATCAGACGGTCGCGATCCGAGTCGGCGGACCGACCGGAGTGACCGACGAGGGGTGGTGGTACATCAACAAGATCCACGGCCGCTCGACCGCCGTCTTCTATTCGGCCGGTTTCCGCGACCTGGTCGGCGCCAGCGAAGGCCTCGGTTTCCGCTTTCTGGGCGGTCCCGAAATCGTGTCGAACGAACTGACCGAGAACGCCGCTCCGCTCGAGATCTTTCCGCAGGGCTCGGATGCGACCGATCGACGCCTGAAGTACGTCGGGATCGATACGCAGTACTTCAACGTCGCGCTGATGCCTCGCGGCGGCGAGAACGATGCGCCGATCGTCTGTTATGCGGGCATCGCCGAGGTGGCCGACGACCTGGCGACGCTCGACAAGAAGGAACGTCGTCGCGCGGACATCACCTTTTCGCTGACGACCGAAGGGCTCGACGTCGGCACGTACGACCCGGCGACCGGCGACGGCGCCGCGAAGGTCGCCTTCACGATCTTCGCCGGGCCGAAGTTCCCGACGCTGCTCGACGACTACGGTCTCGAAGACACCGTCTCGTACGGCTGGTTCGCCGCCTTCTCCAAACCGCTCGTCAGCCTGTTGCACCTGTTCGATTCGATCGTCGGCAAC
>CAZZBI010000296.1:0-6737 GCA_964652385.1 uncultured Pirellulaceae bacterium
GGTTCATGTTGCGCGTGCCGTCCGCCGCTTGGTTGTCGCTCGTTTTCGCATCGCTCGGGCTCTTGAGTTTCCCTCCTGCGAGCGCGCAGGAGGGACCGATCGAAGTCGAACCGCTTTCGGGCGATTCGATCCGTACGACCTCGGTGTCGATCTCGTCGGACGGCTCGTTGTCGACGAACGGTGAGGGGCGGGGGGACTGGTCCGAGGTCCGTCGCGTGTCGTGGAATCGGACGGCGGAAACGGGAGCGACATCACGCTGGCAGGTCAGCACGGTCGGCGGGGGACGCCTGGGTGCGAACCGGATCGCGATGGGGGATGAGACGATCACGTTCGAGACGCGGATCGGCCTTGTCGAAGTGCCGATCGAAAAGGTCGTCGGCATCCGGCACGGATCGGTCGCGACGACCGACGAGCCGCCGATGAATGCGGCTGACGACGATCAGCTGGTGGTGCTGGTCGAAGGGGCAAGCGAGACGCTGGTCGGCGTCGTCGAGGGGATCGACGAGTCCGGAGTCGCGTTCTCGTTCGACGACCAGACACGGACGATTCCGTGGGACCGGGTCGCGGATCTTACGTTCGCTCGTGCCGGCATGGACCCGGTCGGATCCGGCGCTCGCGCGATGCTGACCGACGGCGACATCTGGTTCGGTGTTCCCTTGGAGCTCGACGATCGCCGACTGCTGCTCTCGATCGGCGCCGAGTCATCGATCGAGATCGCGACCGAACAGCTGATCGAACTGCAGTTCGTCTCGGACCGGGTCCTGCCGCTGTCCGGACAGGAACCGATCGAGGTCTCGGCGGTCGGTCTGTTGCTGCCGGTTCGCGCTTGGCAGCGAGACCGTTCGGTCGACGGAACGCCGCTGCGACTGGAGTCCTCCGACCCGCGCCGCCGCGAGTTCGCGAATGGGATCGGGATGCCGTCGGGAACGCGGCTGACCTTCGCTTGTGACGGCTACGATCGTTTCCGATCGATCGTCGGCCTCGATGTTTCGGCAGGCGGGGGTGGGGACTGCGTGATCGTCGTCGAATCGGAGGGGCGCGAAGTGCTGCGCAAGCGACTGTCGAGCGGCGCTGAGCCGATCGCGGTCGACCTGCCGCTCGACGGCGCGAGTCGTCTGACCTTGTCGGTCGAGTTCGGGGAAGGACTCGAACTCGGCGATCACGTCGACTGGTGCGATGCGCGCCTGCTGAAGACGAGTTCGCGCTGAGCGACGATCGGGTCATGCGACTCGACCGATCCGTTCCGCTGCCTCTCGTCTCGTCTTGGTTCCTTCGAAGTCAACGATCGGGAAGGAGTCCTCCTGATGCGATCCGCACCGACATCCCTCGTGCTTCTCGGACTTCTCGTTCTGATCGAGGGGATCGGAACGCCATCGCTCTCGGCGTCGGACGACTCGGCCGCTCGTCGAGCGACACTCGAGGAAGAGCGTCGACGGATCGAGACGATCGCGCGTGTTCGGCCCAGCGTCGTCGCGATCTACGATCTGGCTCGTCAAGGAGGAGGCTCCGGCGTTCTGATCGATCCCAGCGGCTTGGCGTTGACCAACCATCACGTGATCGCCGGAGCGGGGACGAGCGGCTGGGGAGGTCTGGACGACGGGCGCCTGTATCGCTGGAAGCTGCTCGGTACCGATCCGGGCGGCGACCTGGCGATCATTCGACTCGAAGGACGCGATGACTTTCCGTTTGCCGCGCTGGGCGACAGCTCGACGGTCCGGGTCGGCGACTTCGCGATGGCGATGGGGAATCCGTTCCTGCTGGCCGAGGACCAGACGCCGACCGTCACGCTCGGCATCGTCAGCGGCGTGCAGCGCTACCAGTACGGCTCGGGGAAGAACGCACTCGTCTACGGCAACTGCATTCAGGTCGACAGTTCGATCAATCCGGGGAACTCCGGAGGGCCGCTGTTCGACATGCAGGGGCGGGTGATCGGCATCAACGGCCGCGGCAGTTTCGCTCAACGGGGGCGAGTGAACGTCGGCCTCGGCTATGCGATCTCGAGCCATCAGATCCGCAACTTCCTCCCCGATCTGCTGGCGACGAAGCTGACCGAGCACGGTTCGCTCGATGCGCAGTTCGGCATGCGCGACGGCAAGGTGGTCTGCGAGACGATCAACCTCGACTCGGCGGCGGCGCGGGCCGGCTTGGCCTTGGGTGATCGCCTGATCGCGTTCCAGGGGCTGCCGATCGAGAGCGCGAATCAGTTCACGAACCTGATCTCGACGATGCCGGCCGGTTGGCCGGTCGAACTTCAGGTCGTCGACGGGCGAGGGAACGACAAGACGATCCGCCTGCGATTGCTGGGACTTCCTTACGAAACGCCTCCGGAGCCCGAGATCCCGGCGGACCTGCCGGAGGAGCAACGCCAAGGTATGGAGCGTCAGTTGGAGCTGGTTCGCCGGCTGCGGAGTCCGCCCAACGAACCGACCGACGTCGAGGAGAATCGACGGATCGCGCAGCAGATCCTCGCAAGAGCGAGCGAGCGATTCTCGAGTCGGAGCGGGCTGGATCGCGGCGCGGTCGACGGTGTCGAAATGCGATTCGGCAGCGATGGGGAACGCGGGCTGACGCTGACCTTCGCGGCCGAGCGGGCGGTCGTCGTCGACGTGACGAATCCGGATGCGTCGGTTCGATACCGGATCGACGATGCGACTCGATCGGTCGACGAGAGCGGCGAAGCGCGGAACGAGAGCAAGACCGCGTCGCGACTGCGCGGCGAAACGTGGCTCGCGGAAGCGATCCGCCTGATCGTCGACGGCCCGAGCGCCGATTCGGTGGTAACGCTCGACGGAGGTGACCTGGCGGGAGGTTCGATCTGCCACCGCCTGAAGGTGACCGAACCGGACGGCGAGTGGTGGTACGCCTGGGTCCGCTGCGAAAACGATGCGCACGGCGAGGCCGACGATGTCGTTCGCCTGTCGATCGATCGGGATGCCGATCCGACGGCGCTGATGTTCACGGGGACCGCGAATCCGCTCGATCGGATCGCGATCGTCAAGGGTTTGGGGGACGAGAAAGTCGACCTCTGGACGCGCGTCGACTCGACCGAAGCGGCACCGCGCGAGATCGTCTCCGCTCCCACGCCGCTCGATCCGGTTCGCGCCAACCCATGGTTCGCTCGGGCGATCGAGGCCGCCTGGAAACGAACGGTCAAGGTCTACGGAGCGAGCGCCGGGAACGTCGAGGGGTACGGAACCGGGATCATCGTCAGTGATGACGGGCTGATCGTGGTCGGGACCGGAGTCTATCTTTCGGGGCGTTCGGTCCGCGTCGCGTTGCCGGGACGAGGCATGACCGACGCGGCGGTTCTGAAGCAGGATCGCAACCTGCAGCTGGCGTTGCTGAAGGTCGAAGTCGATACGCCGGACTACTTCGCGCTGACCGGTGAGATCGAACCGCAACGCGGCGACTGGGTCCTGGCCGTCTCGAATGCGTTCAAGGTGGCCGAGGGGGACGAGCCCCTGAGCGTGACGCTGGGTGTCGTCTCGCTGCCGACGCGTCTCGAAGCGATGCGCAACCGCCGCGACGTCGCCTACTCCGGTGATCTGATCCTGATCGATGCGATCACGAGCAATCCGGGAGCGAGCGGTGGCGCGGTGCTCGATGTCGAAGGACGGCTGATCGGGATGATCGGTCGAGTGATCGAGAGCGGTGACACGAACACGCGATTGAACTACGCGGTACCGATCTCGGCCCTGGCCGGATTCGTCGCGGGCGACGACGAAGCGCCGAGTGTCGCCGCCGAAACGACGTCGACGGAGCCGAATGGTGAGCCGGGGGACCTCGGCATTCGACTGTTGCGTCTGGGCGGGTCGGCGACTCGGGATCCCGCCTATATCGATCGCGTCTTGCCGGGATCAGCGGCCGCCGAAGGAGGACTGCGCAGCGACGATCTGATCGTCTCGCTCGACGGCGAGCGGATCTCGAGCGTGGCGGAGTTCGAAGAACGGGCCGAGAAACTGATCGCCGGAAAGGAAACAGTGGTCGTCGTGAAACGGGGAGACGAACTGATCCGAGTCATCCTGATGCCGAAGGAGCGCCGCCGATGATCCGCGATCCACGCATCGAATCTGATTCGAGTCGAACCGTGCTGCGTCGGTCGATCCGAGGTCTGGTCGTTCTCGGAACGATCGCGTCGCTCGTGTTCGGCAGCGGCAACCGGCTCGTGGCGCAGGAAGTGGAATCAACCGACGTCGCGGCCGCTGTCACCGCGAATGACGACTCCATGAATGACAGCTCAGCGGAGGCTCCGATCGGTGCCGGAGCGATGTTCCGCGAAGCGCTCGAGCGAGTCGAACCGTCGCTGGTGGTGATCGAATCGTTCGGCGGAGCGACCGTTTCGTCGGGGCAGATCGGAGGGCTAAAACCGCAAGGAGAAGGTGCGACGACCGGTGTCGTCGTTGCGGCCGACGGGCTGGTCGTCACCAGCACCTTTCACTTCGTCGGTCGACCGACCGCGGTGACCGCCGTCACGGCGGACGGAACGCGGTACGTCGCGCGACTGGTCGCCCAGGATCTGACTCGCAATCTCTGTCTGCTCCGCCTGGTCGGAGCCCAGGGGCTTGCGGTTCCGGAGTTCGCGGGGGCCGAGCGGATCGAGGTCGGTCGTTGGGTCGCCTCGATCGGCACCGGCTACGGCGACCGGAACGCCGCGATCTCGGTTGGAATCATCAGCGCCGTCGGACGAGCGTCGGGGCGGGCGATTCAGACCGACGCGAATACCAGTCCGGCGAACTACGGCGGTCCGCTGCTCGATCTCGAGGGGCGCATCGTCGGAATCTGCGTGCCGCTCAATCCGACCGCTCCCGGCCCGGCGGCCGGCGTCGAATGGTACGACTCGGGAATCGGCTTTGCGATTCCGTTGGACTTCGAGTCGACATGGTGGAAACGCCTGGCGTCCGGCGAACAGCTGGAGTTCGGCTTTCTCGGCATCGAGCCGGGGGAGACGGGGGACGCGCCCGAAACGTCGGGCGTTCCGATCTCGACCGTCGCCGAAGGCTCGCCGGCGGCGACTGCTGACCTGCAAGTCGGCGATCGGATTCTGTCGATCGAAGGCCGAGCGGTGCCCGACCGTACCCAGCTGGGGGTCGAGATTCGTCGCTATCTGGCGGGTGATTCGGTCCGACTGGAGGTCCGGCGCGGGGAAGAAACGCTGTCGATCGACGTGACACTGGGTCGATCTCCCGGTCAGACTCCGGAACTCGCTCCGATTCGCGCGACCGAGACGCCGATCGAGCCGGAGGGGGAGGGGGAACCGGCGCCGGATGGTGGCTGATTCCGACTCGATCGGTTAAGACCGGTCAAGGAAGATCGAGCGAACGTCGCAATCTCGCCGACCGTACCTGTTCGGCAACGACAGGCTACCGAGAAGGATCGCATGACGACCGATCGCGACCAGCATTCCCCCGGCAGTCCCGACGGTAACGACCGGCAGCGTCGGGGGTCATCGAGCGACGACAAGTCGTCCGCGAAAGGCAATGAACGCCCCTCCGTTCCGCCGCCGGTCCCGATCTCGTCGAAGGGAGGTACTCCGCCGCGAGTGCCGTCGTCCGTTACGCCCGACGGCAAATCGGTCTCGCGACCACGAACTGCCGGTACTGGTGCCGCCCGTCCGCCCGGCGGTGGCTCCTCCACGGGCGACTCGAGCACCAAGTCGCCGTCGACTCGCCCCGCGAACCCATCGGTCAGGAGCGAAGGGGAGGGGAGGAGTCCGAGCATCCCGTCGACTCTCGCTCGGCTCGCTCGACGAGCGAAGCGCGAAGCGCCGACCCCCGATCCTCGGTTCGCGGCGTTGGAGTCGGGGGACGAGGACGAAACGAACTGGACGGACGAGGTTCGACGCGAAGCGTTCCGTTCGTTGCCGGCGTTCCTCGGCAGCCTGCTCGTTCACCTCGGGTTGCTGGTCGTGCTGGCGCTCGTCGTCTTTCGTTCTTGGGACCCCGAGGTGATGCGTCTGGAGGTCGGCTTTTCGGCGCCGACGCCGGAAATCGACGAATTCGAAATGGACGGCTTCGAAAACGACTCGGCCGATGCCCCGCCGCTCTACGATCCCGATGCGTTGGTGATCGAACCTCCGACCTACGAGCTTCCGCCGCTGACCGTTCGGCCCGATGCGCCGATGATCGTCGATCCGTTGGAAGCGATGATCGGGTCGACGGCGCTGTCGGGGCGCGAGGTCGGCAGCAAGGAGCAGCTGTTGGCCGAAATGGGCGGAACCCAGGGGACCGAAGACGCGGTCAAGGCGGGGCTGGATTGGCTCGCACGCAATCAACAACGCGACGGTACCTGGAGCATGCAGGGGCCGTTCGGCGACGGGACCGGACTCGAGAACCGCTCGGCGGCAACCGGCCTGGCATTGCTCTGTTTTCTGGGAGCCGGGCACACTCACACCAGTGGCGAGCACCAGGATCGGGTGCGTCGCGGGCTCGACGCGCTGCTGGCTCGGCAGCAGTTCGACGGCGACTTCTACCGGCGCGACGGCGACCAGTCGGAGATCCCGAACCATCATCTCTACTCGCATGCGATCGGGATGATCGTCGTCTGCGAGTTGCTGGCGATGACCGGAGACGAGCGACTGCGCGAGCCGGCGATCAAGGCGGTCGCGTTTTCCGAGAAGTATCAATCGCCGGAAGGTGGATGGCGATATTCGCTGGGTGTCGACGCGGACCTGTCGGTCACCGGTTGGTTCGTGATCGGAGTAACCGTTCACGGCCCGGTGCGAGAAAACTGATCTGGAC
>CAZZBI010000297.1:0-6708 GCA_964652385.1 uncultured Pirellulaceae bacterium
GCTGCGACCGGGGGCGGTCGCACTACGGCAGACGCTGCGACCGGGGGCGGTCGCACTACGGCAGACGCTGCGACCGGGGGCGGTCGCAGAACGGCAGCGCCCCTTGCCTTCCCCGATCGCACCACATCAGCGACGATCTTCGCCGGTCAGCAGCTGTTCGATCTCGTCGGCCGCGGCCGCGATCTGCAGCGTGCTCTGCCGCAGCTCTTCCGCGTCACACGTCGCGCTCGGATAGGTGTCGATCATCACGAACTGTCGCTGACCGTCGATCGTCTGGATCGCCAAGGCGCCGTGAGCCAATCGCGCGTTGGTTTCGAGCGCCCGCTCGAAGTAGGACGCGATCGTCGGCGCACAGACGCTGAAGATCCGGACGAGCGACGTGCCGTGCCGATCGCACTCCGATCGGTCGACCGTCAGCCGTTGCTGTCGACCGGAAGGGAGGCGTACGTTGACCGCGAGGCGATCGCCGTGATCGACCCAATCGATATCCAGGTCGCGATAGGCGATCGTCGCCATGCGGCCGAGCGGTCGGAGCAGTCGCCGGCAGCGCGCCAATGCCTCGGCCAGCTCGTCCCCTTCGGCGAACCGCTCGCGCGGATCGCTCGCCACGCAGCGCAGCGCCACGTCGAGTACCGCGCGATCGATCGATGCGAATCGCTCCGCCATCCGCTCCCAATCGGCATTCAGATGCATGCGAGCGATCTCGGTCCAATCGGTCGATCGGAACAGCGGTTCTCCGGCCAGCAGCTCGACCAGCGAGATGCCGACCGCGTAGATGTCGCTCCGCGGCGTCGGCGCTTCGCCGCGGAAGAGCTCGGGGGCCATGAAGGCGGGCGTACCCGCCAGACCGCCGCTCCGATCCCCCAGGCGTTTCGCGAGTCCGAAGTCGGCGAGCTTCGCCAGGCGTCGTTGAGCGACCAGGATGTTGCTCGGCTTGAAGTCGCGATGCACCATCCCTTGACGGTGCGCGGCGGCCAGGCCGGCGGTCGCGTCGGCCAGGAACTCGACCGCCGTCAGCGGCTCGACCGGACCTCGCTCGAACCAGGCCGACAACGGCTCGCCCGGCACGTACTCGAGTTCGATGAACGGCAGTTCGCGCTCCTGACCGATGTTGTGCACGGTGACGACATGCGGGTGCACGATCGAGGCGGCGGCTCGCGCCTCGTCGAGAAACGCGTCGGCCGCTCCCGGATCGCGCTGCTTCAGGTCGGGACAGAGGACCTTCACGGCACAGGGGCGATGGAGCTGGCCGTGGGTGGCGGCGAAGACCCACGCCATCCCCCCCCGTCCCAAGAACCGATCGATCCGGTAGCCGGCAAAGTCGGTCCCGACCAGCGAGCGAGCCAGATCGGCTCGCGCCGGTGGCGGAGCGATCGGCAGCAGATTCGCCCCGAACGACTCGCGAGTCGTCACGTCGCCCGGTGCGGGATCGAACAGCCGGAGCGTCATCGTCGGATCGAACGCGCCGCAGACCGGACAACAGCCCCCTCCCGCCGCGCCGATTTCGGCCATCGAGTCGCCGGTCGGCGAAAGGCTCCGCTCGACAGCCGATCGTCCGCATCGAGGGCAGCGGGGCGCTTCGATCATCATTCGCTCCGGTCGGCCGAATCCGATCCCGACGACCGGCACGCCCGCGCCGTAGGGATGCGACCGCGAGAAGTAGTCAGGTCGCCGTCGCTGCGATGGGCAGCGACGAGTCATTCGACGAAAACGCCCCGGTATCGGACCGGGGGGTCATCGCTCTTGCAGTTCACTCGGCATCGGGCGAGATCGTCACGCGAGCCGTTCGACTCGCGTGGCGTCCGTCGCGCCGAGCCGCCGTCTCATTCCTTGGCGAAGACGCGCAGCACGCCGCCGATCACGAACGTCTCGCCGTCCGCCTCATCGACATTCTGCAGCTTCACCGAGAACTGGGCACCGTCCTTGAACTCCGAGACGTAACGCGGGAACGAATCTTCCTCGATGTCGCGACCGATCTCGCGTTCCCCCTGCATCACGTGCAGGTCGATGTCGATGTCGTCCCGATTGCCGCGTCCCAGAATCACGCCGGTCCCGGCTCCCGGAACGACTCCCGACAAGGTCAGGCTTTCCCCCTTCGGCAGCACCATCCCCCAGATTCCCGCCTGACCTTCGGTCGACAGGAAGCCGACGGTCGAGTCGTTCTTGTCGGCCGCCGCGACGATCTGCTGACAGTCGCCGAAGAACTTGCCGGCCGCTTCGATCGCATCCTTCAGCGGTACCGCATAGCCGCCCTTCTGCAGGATCGCGAACGCACAGAACGATTCGAGCTCGGCATCGAACAGCTTCACGCGGATCACATAGGTGCCGGTCGTCTCGGGAGTCCATTCGATGACCGCCATCCGATCTTCGCGATCATCCTTGGCGACGACGTTCCCGCGTTCGTCGAGGATCTCGACGTCGACGTCCGACGCATCCTCGTCGCCGCCGGCGACGATCGCGTACTCGACCCCCTTCTCGAACCGACGATTCATCGCGTACGTCTTCTTCGGATACAGCAGCACCCCTGCCATACAGGCGCCGTCGGCGTAGCCGTAGCCGATCTTGCGATTGAGCAGATCGGCGGCATCGAGCATTTCGCCGATCGCCTGAGTCATGAACTTGCCGGGAACCCATTCCTCTTGGGCAGCCGCCGGGACGGGGGCCAGGGTCGTGAGCGAAAACGACATCGCCATCAAGAGGGCAAGACAACGCGAAGGGAGCGACATGGAAGTCTCCGTCGGAGAAGCTGGGACGACGCATCGAGGTCTGTCCGCTCCCCGACGCTAAGCGTCTTGTTACCCGTTTTCGTCGCTCGTTTCACCCTCTTGGGGAGCAAAATGATCGGAAATCGGCGGCGCACGAGGCGAGTGCGCCGGATTCGTCAGACCGTCGTTTCTCGCACCGCTGCCGCACGTTCCTCGCCGACCTCGGTCTGCAGCCGGACCATCTCGCGATACCGTCCGTCCCGCTCCATCAGTTCGGCATGAGTCCCCTGCTCGATGATCCGGCCGTCGTCGATCACCAGGATCCGATCGGCCGATGCGACGGTACTCAGTCGATGGGCGATCACCAGGCAGGTTCGCCCCCGAGTCAGACTCTCGAGCCCCGCTTGGATCTCGCGTTCGCTCTCGGTGTCCAGATTGCTCGTCGCTTCGTCCAGGATCAGGATCCGCGGATCGGCGACGATCGCGCGGGCGATCGCCAGACGCTGTCGCTGCCCGCCGCTCAGTCGGACCCCTCGCTCGCCGATTCGGGTGTCGTAGCCCTGCGGCAATCGCTCGATGAACTCCGACGCTGCCGCGATGCGGCACGCTTCGCGGATCGCGGCGTCGTCGGCATGGCGATTCCCGAAGGCGATGTTCTCGGCGACCGTCCCGTCGAACAGGAAGACATCCTGTTCGACGATCGCCAAGGCACGCCGATACGTCTCGACGTCGAAATCGCGCAGGTCGATCCCGTCGACTCGGATCGTTCCTGCGGTCGGGTCGTAGAATCGCGCGACGAGATTGCAGAGGGTCGTCTTCCCCGCGCCGCTCGGGCCGACGAGCGCGACCATCGTCCCGGCCGGGATCGTCAGCGAAAGATCGGTCAGGGCATCACGCGCCGCCGTCTCGTATCGGAACGTCACCCGATCGAACTCGATCTCGCCGCGGATCCGATCGGGATCGGCGCGGCGCGTCCCCCGATGCGGCTCCAGCTCCAACGGCTCCGCCAGCACGTCCAGGACTCGATCGAGCCCCGACAGACTGTCCTGAAACGAGGCGGCACTCTGGGCGAGGGTCGCGAGCGGTCCGAGCAGCATCAGCAGATAGGCCAGGAACATCATCAGATCGCCGAGCGTCAGCGTTCCCTGCAGCACGTTCCAGCCGCCGTAGAACATCAGCCCCGCGGTCGCCGCCGGAATCAGCGTCGCCCAGACGAGCTCGATCGCCCGCATCCACCACCAGGAGCGAATCTCCTGGCGTCCCAGCAGATCGTTCAGACGCATGATCCGCGACGTCTCGGCGCGCTGCCCACTGAAGCCGCGGACGATTCGGACTCCGGCGAACGACTCGGTCGCTGCGGCATCCGCCTCCTCGCGCAGCGCCCTGACCTGACGATGCTCGGGGCGGATCCGCGCGATCCACGCGCGATGCGTCAGATAGACGATCGGCACGAGCACGAGCGAGCCGAGCAGCAGCTTCCAGTCGACCCAGGCCAGCACGATCAGACTGCCGATCAGCTGCACCAGCGCCTGCCACGGGTTGTAGAGCATGCCGAAGACCAGATCGCCGACGCTCCCCGCATCCTGCCGCAACAGGCTCGACGCGCCCCCCGCCTTCATCCCTTGGACCCGAGCCAGAGGCAAACGCATCACGTGCGCAAAGACCTTGCGGCGGACGGAGAGCTGAAGTCGCTTCGTGATCCGAGTCGCTTGCCAGCGACTCCACAGGCCGATCGCGGTGTTCAGGACCGACGTGACCAGCACCGTGACGCAGATCGCCGCCAGCAGGCGGCGCGGATCGCGAGGGACGAAGGCCGGCCACTCGTCGCCGACCGGCACTCCCTGTAGCACATGATCGATCAGGAACTTCGAGGCGGCTGGAGGGACGAGCGCCAGGGCAGTGGCGAACGTCAGGGCGCCGAGCGTCAGGAACAGGCCGCCGCGATGGTCCCGAGCGAGCGCGAAGAACTCGCGCACCAGAACCCGAGCCGAGCGATCGCGCGGCTTGCCCCCCTTCGAAAGCCCCGCCTTCGACTCGGCAATCCGTCGATTCAGCTCGCGCTGCAGCTCGCCGAACCGGACCCGACTCGAAGCAGGACGACGCAGCATCGATCACTCCCGAAAGGACTCGGCGGAAACCCGAGGCATCGTCCGCTCAGGCCCTCCCGATCGACACGCACCTCGACGAACATTCTAGTAGGCGACCGGCACGCTCGGTTCGGAACGAGACGAAAGCCGCGATTTTCGAGGCATCGGGAGCCGAAACCGGTCAGGACTCCTGGCGAGCCCCGAACGAGCCGCTAGGTGCGTTCGGCATCGTCGAATCGACGGACGGCGTGAAGTTCCGAGGCGACACGAATCTCCGAGGCGATCCGAGCACCGGGGGCGAAAGGGACGCGGATGACGACGAACCGCAAGGTGGTCATCGAAGCGGCAGTCGCCTCGCCCGACGAGGCGCGGCGAGCGGTCGAGGCGGGGGCCGATCGGATCGAACTGAGCCAAGGGCTCGAGCTCGGCGGGCTGACTCCATCGATCGCGTCGATCCAGGCGACTCGCCGCGCGGTTTCGTGCGAGATGTGGGTGCTGATTCGCCCGCGAGGTGCCGGCTTCCGCTATTCCCCCGCCGAGCTGCGACTGACGATCGACGATGCGATCGCCGCCGTCGCCGCCGGTGCGGACGGAGTCGTCGCCGGCGCGCTGACCGACGAGGGGCGAATCGACCTCGGCCTGTGGCGAAGGCTGACCGATGCGATCGGGGGCGAACGCTGCACGTTCCATCGCGCGATCGATCGCTGCGTCGATCCGATCGAGGGGCTCGAATCGCTCGTCGCCTGCGGGACTCGCCGAATCCTCTCCTCCGGCGGCGCCGCAAGCGCGTGGGAAGGGCGACGGCCACTGACCGAGCTGGTCCGCGCCGCGGCCGGTCGGATCGAGATCCTTCCCGGAGCGGGGATCGGACCCGACAACGCCGCGGCGCTTCTCGAAGCGACCGGATGCGACCAGCTCCACGGCACCTTCTCGCGGCGTTCGTTCGATCCCGCCGCGCCGATCGGCGCCGACGACCATCCGGTCCTCGATCCCCAGCGGCTGGCGCAGGTCCGAGCCGCCGTCGATCGACATCTGCCCGACCGACGCTGATCCGACCCTCCGAGTCATCGCGATCCGATCGCTTCGCGCGCCAGACGCTTGAGCAGCTGGATCTGGCCGGTGTGATAGATGTCGTGCGAGGCGATCGTCAGGATCAGATCGCGAAACGTGGTCGAGCTGCCGGAGGGGATCTCGTCGAGTCGTGCGGCGTCGAAGCGATCGACCGCCGTCGCCAGCTCCGCATGGATCCGATCGAGTCGCCGGAGATCGGCCTTCCACCCCGCGATCCCGTCGTCGCTCGATCGCTCGAACCAATTCGAACCCGGCTCGCCGAACCCTCCTCGCTCGGCGCCGCTCAAGCGACGCGCGACCGAGTACTTCCAGTAGGCCGCATGCACGACATGCTCCCGGATGTTGTGCCGTTCGGCTGCGGGGCGCCAGACCGCTTCGTCGAGCGAGACCCCGCGGAGCGCTCCCTTCAGGTTCGGGCCATGCCACGCCTTCTTCGCAAAGGCGAGATCCAGGTGGTGGCGGAGCAGTTGGAGTTCGTTCATGCGAGGTCCCTTTCGACGGCGTCTCGGAGGGGACCGCGGCCGTCGTCGTGCGGCGTATCGCTTCGCGCCGGTCGCGAGCTCGCTCGCCCGATTCTCCCCTCGGATCCCCCGGTTCGCGAGCGATCGGTCCGTTGGTGGCCCGTTGCTCGGCGAACGGCCGAGCGCTACGATCGAGGTTTGCTGCAGCGACTCGGCCGGTCCGCTGACCGAGCGTCCGAGTCCGATCGACCGGACAGCTACTCTATCCGGAGCGCGATGCCGATGCCCGACGCTCCCTCGGTCGAACCGATTCGGTCCGATCGATCCCCGGTCTTCTCGGTCCGCGGCGTGACCAAGGTCTATCCGATGGGCGAGGTCGAGGTG
>CAZZBI010000298.1:0-6625 GCA_964652385.1 uncultured Pirellulaceae bacterium
GGCCGAAGCCGGTTGACTCCGAACACAGTCGCTCCGTGGCCGAGGCATGGTTTCGCGGCGCTGCGGAATGCGATTCGAAGCGTGTTCGGTGTCCGAGCGAACCCGACCTCGGGCACGGAGACCCCTGCGCTTCGCGCTTCGGGCTGGGGAGACGCAGGGGGTCTATTCCTCGTCCGCTGCGGCGGCGGTCTCGACCGGGATCTCGCTGCCGGTCGCGATCAGCAGCGCATCGCGCCCCTGTCGGGCGCAGAAGTCGCCGAAGCTTTCGCCCGCCTGTCGCCCGTCGCGGAACAGCTCGAAGACCGCTCGCAGCTCCGCGATCAGCGTCTCGCGCGACACCATGTCCTTGTAGACGAACGCCAGACGCTTCCCCAGGCGGCCGCCGCCCAGGTAGACCGTGTAGCGGTCCTTCGCCTTGCCGACGATGCCGATGTCCGCGTTGTACGGACGGGCACAGCCGTTGGGACAGCCGGTCATCCGGACGGTGAACTGCTCGTCCTGGAGCCCGAGCGACTCGAGCATCGGCTCGAACTCGTCCATCACTCCGGGGAGCGCCCGTTCGCTCTCGGTGATCGCCAGTCCGCAAGTCGGCCAGGCGACGCAGGCCATCGACCAGCGGCGCACCTGCGAGTACTTCTCGCTGCGCTGGACGCCGTGACGATCGAGAATCGCCATCACTCGGTCCCGCTGCGACGGATCGATGTCGGCGAAGATCAGACTCTGATGAGCGGTCAGGCGGATCGGGAAACCGAACTCGCCGCAGATCTCGCGCAGCGCCTGCTTGATCCGCTTGTCCTGGCCGTCGTAGACCCGGCCGTTCTCGATATTCAGTCCGTAGAAGAGCTTCCCGTCTCCCTGCTCGAACCAGCCGATGTGGTCGTCGTGCCCGGTCACGTCGTCCGGTTCGCAATCGGGGAGCGAGGCGCCGTAGTAGTCCTGGACCATGGCGCGGAACCGGTCGATGCCGACCTTGTCGACCAGATACTTCATGCGGGCCTGCTTGCGATCGGCGCGGTTGCCGTGATCGCGCTGCACCTTGACCACCGCTTCGGCCACCGCACAGACCTGTTCGACCGTGCAGAACGCCATCCGCTTGGCGAGCGCCGGATAGGTCTTCTTGTTGGCCGGCGTCATCCCCATGCCGCCGCCGACCAGCACGTTGAAGCCGACGATGACCCCGTCGCGAATGATCGCCAGGAAGCCGAGGTCGTTCGTATAGATGTCGACGCAGTTGTCGAACGGCAGACCGATCGCCGACTTGAACTTCCGCGGCAGATAGGTCTTGCCGTAGATCGGCTCGACCACATCGTCCTCGGTCGCGCCGCCGACCAGTTCCTTTTCGCCGGCGACCGGATCGCTCAACCAGATCTCATGATAGGCCTTGGTCCGCGGCGCCAGATGCGCGACCAGCCGATCGGTCACCTCGTGCAGCTGGCGGTAGATCGGATTGACGTACGGAGCGGGGCAGCACATCACGTTGCGGTTGACGTCGCCGCACGCGGCGAGCGTGCTGAGACCGATCTCGTTGACCCGGCGGATCAGCTCCCGCAGACTCCCCTTCGGCACCCCGTGATGCTGAATCACCTGCCGAGTCGTCAGGCGGACGGTCCCGTTGCCGAGCTGGTCGCCGAGATCGATCTCGGCCATCAGCTGGTCGCTCGTCATCCGCCCTCCCGGAATCCGGCTGCGGATCATCATGATCAGCGAACGGTCCTTGCTGACCGACCGCTGATCGCGGTCGTCCTGCATGTAGGTCCCGTGGTGCTTCAGCAGCGCCTCGCTGCTCTTGCTGAACGCGTCGGTACCGTCGACCAGCTCTTCGGCGATCGTTCCTCGCAGGTACCGGCTCTCGACCTTGATCTTCTCGACGGGGCTCAGCTTGACCGGCTTCGGGGCGTCGTCGTTCGCGGGGCCGGCGGGCTGGTCGATCATGGATGCGACTCCGTTCGTGTCGCCCCTGACGGGGCAGGCAAACAAGGGGTGCGAGGATGTTCAGTTAACCGATCCGGATTGTAACGACCGGTCGAGAAACGGGACACGCCGGATCGGAGGCCTCGCTGCGGGCGTTGCGGCCTCCGTCGCTTCGCTGTCCGTTCCCTCGGCGCGTCGAAAAGCGACCGGTCCGCCGATCGCTTGCGCGTCGCTCATCCGGCGCTTGCGCGTAGCTCATCCGGCAGCGGACTGCTAAACTGCCGCTCGTCGCGATCCCCCCACGGGGCTCCGATCCGGCGGCTCGCTTCTCACTGCCCCCGGCTCCTCGTTTCGAGACCGAATCTTGATCCCCAAGCAACGCCCGTTCCAGCTTTCGCCGCGCGAGCGGGAAGCAATGCGCGCGGCGGGTCGCTTCAATGCCGAACTGATGGATGCGGTTCGCGACCAGGTGCGCGCCGGAACGACGACCGAGCAGATCGATCGTCTGGTCCACGAGTACACGCTGGACCATGGTCATGTCCCCGCCTGTCTCGGTTATCCGGGCGAGCGGAAGCCGTTCCCCAAGAGCTGCTGCACCAGCATCAACGACGTCATCTGTCACGGCATCCCGGGCCCCTACGTGCTGAAGCCCGGAGACATCGTGAACGTCGATCTGACGTCGATCGTCGACGGCTGGTACGGCGATCAGAGCGAGACGTTCCTGATCGGCGAGGTGAGCGACGAGGCGCGGCAGGTGACGCAATGTGCCTTCGATTGCCTGTACCTGGCGATCGATGCGATCACTCCGGACTGCCGGATCGCGGTGATCGGCGAGACGATCGTGGCCGAGGCGGCGAAGTACGGATTCGGTGTCGTCGACAAGTTCGTCGGACACGGGATCGGACGCCGTTTCCATCAGCGTCCCAACATCCCTCACGTGCCGACTCGCGATGCCCAGCGGCAACGCCTGTCGGTCGGCATGTGCTTCACGATCGAGCCGATGATCAACGCCGGAACCGCCGATTCGGGACCGACCGAAGCGGACGGGTGGACCGTTCGCACCGCCGATCGACGCCTATCGGCTCAATTCGAGCACACGATCCTGATGACCGAGACAGGTCCCGAGATCCTGACGCTGACACAGCGCGGCCCGCAAAAGGGATTTCGCTTCTGACGCGACCGGCAACGGTCGTCCCTGACGTCCTCCATCGCCCGATCAGCGATGTCGTTCGAGGTCGATCACCCGTTCCGCGACGACGGTCGGCAGTCCGAGCGTCGGGTTGGTGCTGGTCGGCCCGACGATGCCGATCTCCTTCTTCAGATAGCGTTCCAGGTTGAGTCCGCCGGCCGGGACGACGATCGCCACGACTCGCCCTCGATCGTCCTGCAGCGCGTAGCTGCTGGCGTTCTGCCCGCCGCTGCGGATCAGGCGGCTGAGCGTTCCCGAGGCAGCATAAGGATTCTGCGCGGCTGGGCTGTCCGGCGAGGTCGCGCTCGCCCCCTGCACGGTTCCGGGGGCTTCGCTCCGCGGCTGCCAGCGCCCGCCGCCGTCGCCGGAGTCGTTCGGCGCGCTCCCCGCCGGGACTCCGCTCGGCATCTCCCCTCGCTCCCGCTGCTCGATCCGGCCGATCGCCAGGCGGCGCAGTTCGAGCGATTCCCAGCGCGCGACTCGCTCCTTCAGCATGCGGAGCGAGTCGCGATGTCGCGTGGTGGTCGCCAGCGGTTCGAGCGATTCGAGCAACAGCTTCAGATCGGCGTCCGCCCCCGTCTCGCCGATCAGCACGCGGTCAAAAGCGCGCTGGGCCGCGGAATGTCGGACCTCGAAATCCTGCGGCAGCGACGTCAGCGCGACCGAACCGGACGGCGGCGGCGCGGCGGCGCGAGGCGGTTCGCGGCCGGCCGAGGTGGTCGCCCCGGCCGTTGTCGCGGCAGAAGCCCGAGTCGCTCCGCTGAGCGACGGAGCGGCGCCGCGAGGCGAGGACTTGTCGTGCCAGCCGTCGTCGATTGGAGCAGCAGGCTCCGTCGAGGACGTTTCCGAGCGAGGTTCGGCCGGCGCCGCCGCGGTGGGCACCGCCGCGCTCTCGCCGCTGCCCGCATCGGATGAGATCGCCCCCGAAGAGGATGCCGCGGCGGTGTTCGGATCGGGAGCGTTCGGTCCGGGAGTCGCCGGGTTCGTGGCCGAGCCGGTCGCGGTCGCGGGAACCGTCGCTTCGGTGTCAGCCGGGTTTCGGGTGCCGTGCGACGCCCTGGCGATCGACGAAGGACCGGGAGTCGCCGCCGGCGGCTGGCGCGGCGCGGTCGGAACGGTGACGGTCGGCGGCGCGGCTTCGCGAGAGAGTTCGCGTTCGTGGATCCAGCGGAACTCGCCGGCCGGAGGGGCGATCAGGATCCACTCGTCGGTCCCGCGCGTCTCCCACGGGACGAGCAGTTCGACCAGCTCTCCCTCGGCCAACTTGACCTGCCAGAGCGGATCGCTCCGATGCGTGATTCGAGTTCCGACCCACGCCTTGGCCCCTTCGACCGCGACGCGCGCGATGTTCGGATCGGCCGTCCCCTGGAGGACGTCGCGCGAGACGAGACTGAAGCTCCCTTGCGGAGGACGGATCGCGCACCACCCTCCCGGATCGTGCCGATACACCTCGACGCGCGAACCGCGCGCGAGCGTGTCGGTCGCATAAGCGCGCGACGTCGGTGCGGCGTGGACCACTCCGGTCGTCGTCGACACCGTCGCCTCGTAGGGAAACGAGTCGGCGGCGGCGAGCGAGGGGGTCGAACCGGTCCGTTGCAGGCCGATCGCGAACGCGATCAGCGCCGGCAACGCGGCGCGGATCAGTCGTCGAAGCGTGGTTGCGTGCATCGGAATCCCTTCCGGATGAACCCCGGCCGCGTCGTCGCGAGGGCCGAAGCGGCGGGCGCGAACGATCGCCCCGACTCGTCTCGGCGCGCGGCATCGGCGCGTCGAAGGGGGGAATTAGCGAATTCGGCAGATTCGCTCAAGTCGGATCGGGGGCACGGCGCCGCGGTGCGAAGAAGTTCGCGACGATTTCTCGGGGGCTTCGGTCGACGACTTCCCCGTTCGATCCTCGCGACGCCGCAGGGAGCGAGGTCTGGCCGATCCGGCGAACCGCGAGGATACTGAGACGTCGGCGGGAGCCGCCCCGTGCGTCGCTCCTCGAGCCCCCTCGCGTCGAGACTGCCGCTTGATCCTGGTCATCGACAACTTCGACAGCTTCGTCTTCAACCTGGCGCGATACGTCCGTCGTCTGGGATTCGAGGTACGGACCGTCCGCAACGACGCGATCACCGTCGACGCGATCCTCGCCGCACCTCCCGAGGCGATCCTGTTGTCGCCGGGACCTTGCGCGCCGGACCAAGCGGGGATCTGTCTGGAATTGGTGCGTCGCGCCGCCGAGGCGATCCCGATGCTCGGCGTCTGTCTGGGACACCAGACGATCGCTCAGGCGTTCGGAGCCTCGATCGTCCGCTCCCCCGAACCGCTGCACGGCCGAAGCAGTCGCATTCGCCATCACGGTCGCGGGCTGTTCGCCGGGTTTGCCGATCCGTTGACGGTCGGCCGCTACCATTCGCTCGTCGCCGCGCCCGAGCCGTGGCCCGACGACCTGCTGGTGACGGCGACGACCGACGCCGGGCTGATCATGGCGTTCGAACATCGTCGCCTGCCGATCGTCGGCTTCCAGTTCCACCCCGAGTCGATCCTGACGACCGACGGATACCGTCTGCTCGCCGCCGCGCTGCGGCGGATGGGGCTCGACGTCGACCGCCTGAGCGACGAGCGGTGCGAGCGACTGCAGCGATCGGAGTTCGGAGACGAGGGGCTGACGAGTCCGGACGAGATCGACGATCGACCGGCATCGGTCTTCGGCGGGTCGCTGCGCGATATCGGCTCCCCCTGGATCGCTTCAGCCGACTCCTCGGCGGACCCCTCCGGCGAGTTCGAGCGAGGTCGTCCGAACGACGACTCGGCGTCCCGTTTCCCCTTGCCCGGAGCAGGCGGATGGGACTGATTCTCGAAGGGATCGTCACGACGCTCGACGCCGATGGCGAGCTGCATCTGACGGCGATGGGGCCGGTCTTCGAGAGCGCCGCAGCGCTGGTGTTCGAGCTTCGTCCGTATGAAGGCTCCCGAACGCTCGCGAATCTGCTGCGCAGCGGCCAGGGAGTGCTGCACGTCACCGACGATGTCGCCTTGATCGCACGGTCAGCGCTCGGAGGATTGGAGACGCTCCCGCGGACCGTTCCGGCCGAGCGAGTCGACGGGCGCATCGTCGCCGACGCCTGTCGCTGGTACGAGTTCGAAGTGACGGAGCATCAGGTCGAGGGGCCCCGTCATCGCTTGGCTTGCCGCACGGTAGCGCTCGGTCGCGGCCGCGACTTCTGGGGCTTCAACCGTGCGCGCCATGCGCTGATCGAGGGGGCGATCCTGCTGTCGCGCGCCGATCGGATCGAGCCGCAGACGCTGCGCGACGAGTTCGCACGACTCGCCGTGCCGATCGACAAGACGGCCGGGACCGCCGAGCGGGAACTCTGGACGTGGTTGTACCGAGAACTCGCCCGGCGCACGGCCACGCCGAGCTCGCGCTCATGAGCGACCACCGGACGACCGGCGACGATCCTTCGCCGGAGGTCGCGCGGCGGCGATTCCGCGCGTTCGCGGTCGGTCTGCTGCGATTCGTCGTCGCCGGCGCGCTGCTCG
>CAZZBI010000299.1:0-3225 GCA_964652385.1 uncultured Pirellulaceae bacterium
GCCGCATGCTGCGCCTCGCGCCAGATCGAGAGGTCGGGGTTCGAGGCGCGACTGTCGGTGCCGAGCGCGAGCGGAATCCCTCGCCGTATCGCGTGATCGATCGGATCGGCCGCATGGTCGAAGAAGGCGTGAGTCCGCGGGCAGTGGACGATCGTGAAGCGATCGCGACGAGTCGCGACGAAATCGAACTCGTCAGGGGACAGGAAGTTCGCGTGAACCAGAGCGACGCGCGGAGCGCCAGCCAGACGTTCGAGCAGCTCGCGCCATCCCGCGCGGCGCTCGAACGTTTCGGGGACCCAGGCGCCGACCCTTTCCAACAGGTCGCGGAGCGGGCCGGTTCCTTGCGTCATCAGCTCGCGCTCGTCGGCCGACTCGGCGATGTGCATCGCCAGCGGTCGTTGCCGCACCGCCGCCCAATCGACCGCTCGGGCGGTCAGCTCGAGGCCGACGGTGTAGGGGGCGTGCGGCGAGACGCCGATCTCCCGCACGGCGGCGACCGGGCTCGACGTTGCCGCTCCGGCTGAGGCGTCGGAGGTCGGTTCCCGAGACGCCTCCGCTCGGGCGATCGCTTCGAATCGCTCCCAGGTCCGGGCGGCGCGGTCCGGCGCCAGACCGAGCAACTCGTGATGCAGCACGCACGACAGGAGCGGATGGTCGTACGCGGCGGGATCGCACGGCTCGGTAGCGATCTCGCCGATCGCTCCGACACCGCAGCGCCACGACTCGCTCGCCCCCGCCTGAACGGCCAGCCGCTTGGCCAGCTCGGTTCCTTCGGCCGGAACGCGACGCTTCTGGGCGACGACTTGAGCGATCCAGTCGGCAAAGCCGATGCCGACATGACCGAGCGGTCGCTCGAGCGACGAGAACTCGAGGTGCGTGTGGGCGTTGACGAGCGCCGGAAGGAGCGCGACCTGACCGAGGTCGATCGTCCGCTCGCCGGAGCGAGCCGCACGGACGTCGACGATCCGCCCCGATTCGACCTCGACGACGCCGTTTTCGATCGGCGGCGCCGCGATGGGAAAGAGCCAGCGGGAGCGATAGGCGATTCCGGGCACGACAGCCTGTCGATGACGGGGACGGGGGGGCAGATCACTCCCGAACGGGATCGTCGGCCGGACCGTCCGACTCGCTCTCCGCTTCGTGCGCGGTCGCGTCGTCGAGAGCGTGCGTCCGATTCCAGGTCGACATCATGATCAGCAGCGCGGCACCGACCGCGGTCATCGCGATCGTCGCCGGCGCATGATACTCGGTCGGCGTCATCGCGTCGGCGGCCGGAGCGTAGGCGAGCAGGTATTCGCTCCATGCGGGGCGAGCATCGGGGTTCGAGCCCCAATGGCCGATCAGGACCGCAAGCGTGTTGTGAACGAAGTGATAGAGCATCGCCGGGAGCAGGCTGCGCGTCTGGAAGGCGACGTAGCCGAGCACCAGACCGGTGAACGTGGCGACGATCGACTGCTGCAGCAGTCCGTGAGCGACTCCGAAGAAGAACGACGAGAGCGCGATCGCCGCCCACTTGTTCCTCAGGCTCGAGAAACCGGCGAGCACGAACCCTCGGAACGCCAACTCCTCGCAGATCGCCGGTGTCGCGGCGATGACGAGCACGATCGCCAGCGGTCCCGGCGCCTGATCGAAAAGTCCCTGCAGCATCCGACCGAGTTCCTCCATTTCGGGGCCCGGTTCGTAGACGGTGACGACCAACCGCCCGAAGGCCGACAGCAGCGGATGGAGCGTGATCGCCAGCAGCGGCGCGATCAGCAGCGGCCCGAAGCCGGGCCAACGGAGCAGGAGCGAGCGCGTCGGCGAACGGGTCAGTAGCAAGGCCATCAGCAGGGCAGGGGTCGCGACGAAGGCCAGCAGCGTGACGGCGGTCGAGACGGCGAACCCGTTCCACGAGGTCGGTGCGGCGAGCGCGAACTGACCGAAGAAGCGGATGAGCAGGATCAGGACCGCACACAACAGCGCTTCGCCGGCGCTCGGCAGCACGGTCCGATCGCGCATGACGTGCCGGAGCCAGACTCCCAGACCGATCTGTTCGCTTTCGCGGAAGATCACCGATTCGTTGCAGAACTGAGCGACTGCCCAGCGAGCCGACGCGTAGACCGCTCCGAACGTGATCGCCAGGACCGGCGCCGCGTAGGTCAGCGCCGACAGATAGTCCCCCTCGATCAGCTCGCGCAGCAGGAGCATCAGTCCGGTCAGCGGGATCAGCGCGGTTCCCCATTCGAGCTCGGTCGCCGGAAGCATCGCGATCATCAGCAGCGGCAGCGAGACCATCAGCAAGGGCATCAGATAGTACTGCCCCTCCTTGGAACTTCGCGCAAAGACGGCGATCGCCAGCGCGAGCGAACCGAAGAGAGCGGCGGCAGGAAACAGGGCCAGCGTGAGCCAGAGAAGCGCCAGGAGCGGCGGCGGGCCGAAGCTCAGCATCGCTCCTTCGCGCGGCATCGCTCCGATCAGCAGGGCTCCGCTGAACATCATGCTCAGCAGATTGAGCAGACTGGTCGCGGCGCTGAACGAGACGACGGTCAGCAGCTTGCCGGCGACGATCTCGCCGCGCGTCGCCGGTCCGCAGAGCATCGTCTCGAGCGTTCCTCGCTCCTTTTCGCCGGCGCACGAGTCGATCGCCGGATAGAACGCGCCGGTCAGCGCCCACAGCAGCATCACGAACGGCAGGATCTTCGACCAGACCGCGGCGCGGCGCGTCGCGACCGCCGAAAGATCGCGTTCCTCGAGCCGGAACGGTCGAGTCGCTTCGGGGGAGACTCGATTGCGGGCGAGCGTCTTGAGCACGATCAGGTCGCGCCATCGCTCCAGCACGCGCACGACCCGCTGACGGGCGACGCGCGACGAATCGCGAGCGAGATTGCCGGCCAGCACGACGCGAGGCGTTCCCGGTTCCGCGGGGACGGCGGCCGCCGCGGCCGGAGTCGATTCGCCGATCGCCGACTCGCTCTCGCTCGCGGGCGGGGAGTCGGGAGATCCGTCCGGTCGATCCGCCGCATTCCCCGCATCGGTCGCGGACTCGTCCGTCGGAAAGAGCACGAGCAGGTCGACCTGTTGCGATGCGAGCAACTGCTGCAACTCGGTCGACGGTTCGCGCGACGGATCCTCCGGCGAATCGGGCGATGTCTCGGCGGTCAGCTCGGCGAGAAACACCGTCAGCTCGTCCGGGACCGACGGATCGAAACGGAACTCGAGCAGCCGCCGCGTCGAGTCGTCTTCGAG
>CAZZBI010000299.1:3235-6602 GCA_964652385.1 uncultured Pirellulaceae bacterium
CGTCGAACAGCGGAATGTCGACCCCCAGTCGGTCCTCGTCATAGCCGACCACCCAGATCCGGGTCGGATGCTCGCGCAGGAACTGCGAGATCTGCAGGAACGTCATGCCGAGCAGCGGGTAGAGCAGGATCGGCAGCACGAGGACGGTGAACAGCGTGCGGCGATCGCGCAGCTGATCGCGCAGTTCCCGATGAAAGATCAGTCGGACGTTCGCCCAGCTCATGAGGCCTCTCTCCCCGAGACGCCGAAGGCGGCGTCCCGTTCGAGCTGGATCTCGTGGAGCGAGATCAGACGGAAGAAGAGTTCCTCGAGGTCCCGTTCCCCGTGGCGTTCGGCGAGTTCGTCGAGCGTCCCTTCGGCCAGCATCCGACCTCGATAGATGACGGCGATCCGATCGCAGAGCCGCTCTACCTCGCGCATGATGTGACTCGAGAAGATGACGCACTTCCCGGCATCGCGCAACTGGCCGACCGTTCGCAGCACCTCGCGAGCGACGAGAACGTCCAGACCGCTCGTCGCCTCGTCGAAGATCAGCACCGGCGGATCGTGGATCAGGGCGCGGGTGATCGAGACCTTCTGCTTCATGCCGGTCGACATCTTCGATCCGAGCGTGTCGCGGATGTTCCGCATCTGGAAGCGATCGAACAGGAACTCCATCCGGTCCTTCAACCGCTCCCGCTCCATGCCGTGCAGTCGGCCGAAGTACTCGACCAGTTCCCAGGCGGTCATCCGGTCATAGACCGCGGTGTTGGTCGAGACGAAGCCGATGTGGCGGCGGACGTCGGCCGTCTGCGAAACGACGTCGAAGCCGGCGACGGTGGCGGTTCCCGACGTCGGGATGAGGACGGTCGAGAGGATCCGCAGCGCGGTCGTCTTGCCGGCGCCGTTCGGGCCGAGCAGGCCGTAGATCTCTCCCGGATGAGCGGCGAACGAGACGCCGTCGAGCGCCACGAAGTGCCCCGACTTCAGGTCGCGATAGCTCTTGCGAAGGTCGGTGACCTGGATCATCGCTCTTCCGTAAGCGGGCGGGAAGTTCGCGGGGAGAGAACCACGTGACCGATCGATCGGCCGGTTCGGGCATCGATCCCGACGCACGGGCGGGACCCTCCGATGAGCGCTCCACCGAGTCCCGGTCGAGATTCGGTCGCGAACGGCGACCGGCCTGAGACGCGCGAGGGCGGAACGGGGAGAGTTCGGGAAATGCGATCCGGTTGATGGCGCCGTTGACGGCTGCTCCGATTCGGCGCGACGCGCAAACGATGCGGAGGATGCTCGAGCGTCGGCCGGTGCCGCCCCCTCTCGCGCGCCGCCTGACGACCTATGCTTCGCGCCGTATGCCTTCGCGTCGGCGCTCGGCGTCGATCTCCTGCGAGGTCGTTCCGCTCATTTTCGTTCCGGAGTCAGCTTATGACGGTCGAACCGACGTCGCTTCCGATCGGCACCGGTGGCCTCTCCGTCGAAGCGTTCGTGCGGCCGCAGCCGAGCGGCGCGGAGAGCGGCGACGTCTTCGTCCCGGTCGAACCGGAGGGGATCGACGGGATCGACATTCCGGTCGGCGAGATCGAGGGGCTGGTCCTCAAGCAACTGCTGCAGCAGGGAGCTCGTACCGGCCGCGAGATCGCGACGCAGTTGCAGCTCCCCGGTCGATTGGTCTTCGATCTGCTGCAAGGGCTCAAGCAGCAGCTGTATGTCGCCTACAAGCAGTCGGTCGGTCCGCACGACTATCTGTACGAGATCCGCGAAGCGGGAGCGACTCGCGCTCATATGGCGCTCCAGGCGAGCACCTATTGCGGTTCGGTTCCGGTCGGACTTCAGGAATATCGCAGCGCGATGATGCGCCAGGCGATGCGGAACGTCGTCCCGTCGCTCGACGACGTGCGCCGTGCGTTCGCCGATCTGACGCTCAGCCCCACGATCGTCGGCCAGCTCGGCCAGGCGATCGCCTCGGGGCGCTCGCTCTTCCTGTACGGTCCGCCGGGGAACGGCAAGACGTCGGTCGCCGAGCGGATGATGAAGACGCTCGCCGGCACGTCGCATGCGATCTGGATTCCTCGCGCGTTGTCCGTCAACGGCGAAGTGATTCGACTGTTCGATCCGCAGGTCCATCAGCCGCTGCCGATTCCCGAGACGCTGCGCGACGGGGCGATCCGAGTCGATCGGCGCTGGGTCCGGATTGCGCGGCCGGTCGTCGTGGTCGGCGGCGAACTCGACTTTCGCCACCTGGAACTGACTCGCAATGCCGCAAGCGGAATCTGCGAGGCGCCGCTGCAGCTCAAGAGCAACGGCGGCTGTCTGGTCGTCGACGACTTCGGGCGACAACGGATCGATCCGCTCGAGCTGCTCAATCGCTGGATCGTGCCGCTCGAGCGCGGTCACGATTATCTGACCCTCCCCAACGGTCGTTCGATCTGCGTTCCGTTCGAGCAGCTGTTGGTCTTCTCGACGAACCTCCGTCCCGAGTCGATCTGCGACGAGGCGTTTCTGCGGCGTCTGAAGTACAAGGTCGAGTTTCCCGGCCCCGACGCGGTCCAGTTCCGGGAGCTCTTCCTGCAGACGGCCGATCGACTGGGGCTCAAGGCCTCGAGCGAACAGGTCGACTACGTTCTCGGTCGGTTGGCGTCGATCGGCCAGCCGCTCCGCTTCAGCCACGTCAACGACCTGCTCGATCAGGTGCGCGACTTCTGCCGGTTCATGCGTTTGCCGGCCGAGGTGACGCCACGGACGCTCGACATCGCGCTCCACAATCATTTCGCCACGATCGGTCGGCCTCAGGCCTGAAGCGGGACGAGAACGGCGAGCGAATCGGCAGAGACCGCTCGCTCGCTCCTCGTCACGTCGTTCCCGGCGTCGTCTCTCCCCGACGCGACGCTGCCTTCGCGATCGCCATCGTCGTCGCGAAGGCCTGGCGCGACCGGTTCAAGCGAAGTTCGGTGTCGGCGGTCGGTAGTGGCGCAGGTCGATGCTGCGGAACCACTCGATCGTCTTGATGAGCCCCTCGCGCAGTTCGATCTTCGGCTCCCACCCCAGTCGGCGGCGAGCGAGCGAAATGTCGGGGCGGCGCTGAGTCGGATCGTCCTGCGGCAAGGGGCGATGGACCAGCTCCGAGCGACTGCCGGTCAACTCGATCACCTGTTCGGCCAACTGGCGGATGGTGAACTCGTGGGGATTCCCGATGTTGACCGGCGTCACCAGATCGTCCTCGGCCGCCATCAGCCGCAACATGCCGTCGACCAGATCGTCGCGGTAGCAGAACGAGCGGGTCTGGCTGCCGTCGCCGAACAGCGTGATCGGCTCGCCGAGCAGGGCCTGGCGGATGAAGTTCGACACGACGCGGCCGTCATTCGGGTGCATCCGGGGGCCGTAGGTG
>CAZZBI010000300.1:0-5207 GCA_964652385.1 uncultured Pirellulaceae bacterium
ATACGGAGAATCGCCGCGCTCGACTGGCGGACTTCCGCCTCAGTGACCTCGGTGATCTCGGTGATGAGGACACCACTGAGCCACGTGACTCGGGCCCCTCATCCGGACCGTGGAACTTGCCGCGCGAACGTCGCTCGGGAAAGAGACGAAATCGAGGCTCGCTCGACTTCCGAAACCGGAGCGGAAAGTGAAGGCGCCGGGACTCGAACCCGGGACCTACGGATTAAAAGTCCGTTGCTCTGCCGACTGAGCTACGCCTCCTGGCCTGACTTCGGTCCCGCAGAGCCCGAAGCGAACGACGCATGATCCCGTCTGACGGACGGAGCGTCAAGGCGATCGGTTCGCCCCTCGTTCTGCCGAATCCGCCGCATTCTTGGCGGCCGACTCGAATTCGACGACTCCCTGAAACGCTTCCCTGGACCGTCAGACCAGCAGGTCGTGCAACACGTGGCCGTGCACATCGGTCAGTCGGCGGTCCAGACCGTTGTGTCTCCAGGTCAACCGTTCATGGTCGATCCCCATCAGATGCAGGACCGTCGCGTGCAGATCGTAGCCGGTCGTCACCGATTCGATCGCCCGAAACCCGAACTCGTCACTCGCGCCGATCGAAGCGCCTCCGCGCACTCCGGCACCGCACAACCACGAGACGAACGTGCCGCCGTTGTGGTCGCGCCCCGTCGCCCCCTGCGTGAACGGCATCCGGCCGAACTCGGTCGTCCAGATCACCAGCGTGTCGTCCAGCAGGCCACGCTCTTGCAGATCGTCCAGCAGCGCCCCGATCGGCCGATCGACCTGTCGCGCGATGGCCGGCAGTTCGTTGATGATGTCGGTGTGATTGTCCCAGTTGTTCGCCGGTCCTCCGGCTCCGCTCCAGACCTGCACGAAGCGGACGCCGCGCTCGATCAGCCGGCGAGCCGTCAGACAGTTGCGCCCGAATGCCTCGGTCGTCGAGTCATCCAGTCCGTACGCCGCGCGCGTCGCCGGCGTCTCGTCCGCCAGGTCGAGCGCTGCCGGAGCCGACGACTGCAGTTTCGCCGCCAACTCGAACGACGCGATCCGTGCCTCCAGGCGATCCTCTCCCGGGTGCCTGGCCAGATGATCGGCATTCAGCCGCTCGAGCAGCTCGCGCCGAGCCGCACTGATCGATGATCCGACCGGTTCGCCGCGCGGATCATCCAGGAACGGAATCGGCTCGTCGGTCCACGGCCTGACCACCGTCGCCGCATGCGCCGCGGGGAGGAAGCCGGACGAGAAGTTCCCCGTGTTGTTGTAGGGGAGCCCACGCGGATCGGGGAGCACGACGTAGGTCGGCAGCTCGTCGGTCAGCGACCCCAGGCCGTACGAGAGCCACGCGCCGAACGACGGGAAACCAGGGAGGGTCGAGCCGGTGTTCTGCAGGTAGCTCGCCGGTCCGTGCACACTGGTCTTCGATTGCATCGCCATCAGGAAGGCCAGACGATCGACACGCTTCGCCATCTCGGGAAGGACGTCCGATACCCAGCGTCCCGACTCGCCGTACTGCCGGAACCCGAACGGACTCCGCATCACCGTGCCGATCGGACTCGTCGCCGCCGCCGCGATCCCGAAGTCCAGTTGCTTGCCGTGCTGCCGCTCGAGTTCGGGCTTGTAGTCGAACGTGTCGACCTGACTCGTCCCGCCGTTCATGAAGAGCTGAATGACGCGCCGCACGCGGGCGCCATGATGCAGCCCCGGATACGGTCCCTCCGGCGACCCCCTCTCCGGCCGATCGCTCTCGTCATCGCCATGCGCGCTCCCCTCGCGAGCCAGCATCCACTCGGCGGCGATCGCGCCGAATCCGCCGGCGACTCGGCCGAGCCAAGCGCGGCGGTCGATCGCCACCCTACGGTCGTCTCGCATCGGTCGATCGTTCATGGTCCGGCTTCCGGTTCGATACGGCGTACGTGACGAACGGTCTCTCGACGACGTTCAGTCGACGAACAGGAACTCGTTCGCGTTGAGCAGCACGCGACACGTTTCGGTCCAGCCGTAACGCTGCGCAAAGGCGGCGATCGCCTGCCGCTCGTCGTCGTTTGCGCCGCGACCGAAGAGCAAACGCAACGCTCGATCGACGCGCAGCGCATCGTCGTTCGCTTCCCGCGTCAGTCGCTCCGCGAGTCGTTCGGCGGCGATGGCGGTCTGGCGTCCGTTGAGCGTCGCCAAGGCCTGCACCGCCGTCAGCGACTCGTTCCGCTGAGGCGTCAGCTGCGATGCATCGGGACAGTCGAGCGCATCGAGGAGCGGATCGGGGATCGTCCGAAAGACGAACCGATAGACCGCTCGGCGGCGATGCGCCGGATCCTCGATCGGCATGGCGGCATAGTCGACGATCGGCGTCACATGAATGCCGGGACGCTGCACGAACTCGCGCACCGAGGGTCCTCCCATCCGACGATCGAGCGCCCCCGAAACGCTCAGCAGCGCATCGCGAAAGCTCTCGGCATCCAAACGTCGGATCGGGTAACGCCACAGCCACTGGCCTTGCGCATCGGCGGCTCGCCCTGCGGCCGTTCCGCGACTGGATCGCCCATACGCCGCACTCGTCACGATCCGGCGATGGAGCAGTTTCATCGAGTCGTCGTCGCGCAGGCGGATCGCCAGCCAGTCGAGCAGTTCGGGATGCGTCGGCGCTGCTCCCATCCGACCGAAGTCGTTCGGAGTCGCCACGATCCCCCGACCGAAATGCTGGAGCCAGATTCGGTTGGCCATCGTTCGCCACGTGAGCGGATGACGCGGGTCGACCAACCAGCGAGCGAGTGCCGCTCGCCGCGCCCCTTCGTCGTCGATCCGCTCGACGGCCAGTTCGAACGGAACCGTCTCGTCGAGCGATGCGATCGCCCCCGGGACCGCCGGCTCGATCGGCTCGTCGGCCAGCCCGCGCCGCAATACGAAAACGGGGCGCGGCGTCACCGCAGGGCGAAACGACCCGTCCGGCGCGAAGCGGTTCGAGCCGCAATAGAGTCGATCGCGGGGCGGGAGCGCCGCGAGCTCCCGTTCGAGCCGTGCGACCTGCCACCAGCGCGTGATGATCCGCCGGTCCGTCTCGCTGCGCGATTCCCCCGGCGCTGCCAAAGCGAAGCGCACCTCGACAGGGAGCGTCGCTGCCGCTTCGACCTGCGGCTCGGCAAGGTCGGTCACGGCGACTCGCACTCGTCCGATCAGATGGAAACCGCCATGCGCCTGCAGCAGTTCGACGCGCAGCTCGCGACCGTTCAGATCGATCGATTCGCCGAGCGTCGCGACCAATTGATGCGGCTTGCCGACTTCGGGGAAGATGCCCCAGGCGGTGTTCGGATTGCCGTCGATCGCATGCGCAGCGGTCCAACCGGACTGGTCCCAATCCGCGGCGATCGACCGAATCGGCAACTCGGTCCAGGTCGCCGCCCCCGCGTCGCGGACCTGCAGTCGCAACTCGGTCAGATGCAGATTGCCGTTGTCGTTCCGCCCCGGTCCGCGCTGCGGCAGAGCATCGTCGTCGAGCACCTCGATCCGAACACCGGTCACGGCACGCGCGTCCCCCCGGTAGTCGAGCCGATATGTGTCCTTGTCCGGTCGAGGACCTCCGAAGACGAACGAGCCGTCGTCGCGCGCTTGCACGTCGGCTCCGCCGAGCGAGATCGCCGCGATCGAGTCGAGGTTCCGCCATCGTGACGCCTCGTCCGCGAGCGCCGTCTCGAATCGGGTCAGCGCGTTCTCGTCGATCGTCTCGGGATAGGGAACGCCCGAACGGGGATCGAAGTCGCGCCAGGCGGCAAGCCGGTCGTTCAGGTCGCGCCGCCGCCGACCGAGTTCGGGATCGAGATCGATCTCGCGCTCTCCCTTGTCGGTCGACGCGAAGATCGCCTGCAGCGCGTAATGATCGCGCTGCGTGATCGGGTCGAACTTGTGATCGTGACAGCGGGCGCAGTGGACGCTCGACGCGATGAAGGTCGACATCACCGTCGTGACGATGTCGTCCCGATCCAAGTAGCGTGCGACCTCGCGATCCGGCGCGTCCTCGCGGATGTCGCGCAGCGAGCTCTCGTCCCACGGTCCGGCCGCCAGCAGGCCGGTGCCGACCGTGGCCCACGGATCGTCGGTCGGCAGCTGGTCCCCGGCGACCTGTTCGACGACGAACTGCGCGTAGGGCACATCCTCGTTGAACCGACGGATCAGCCAGTCACGATAGGGCCAAGCGTGCTCGCGCGGCCGATCCTGGTCGTGGCCGTGCGTCTCGGCGTAGTGGACCAGGTCCATCCAGTGCCTCGCCTGTCGTTCGCCGTAGGCGGGGCTCGCCAGCAACCGGTCGACGTGCCGAACGACCGCATCGGGGCGGCGGTCCGCTTCGAACATGTCGATCGACTCCGGCTCCGGCGGCAGGCCGTGCAGGTCGAAGCTCAAGCGTCGCGCCAGCGTCCTGCGCGACGCCGGCTCGACCGGCTCGATGCCGCGTGCGGCCAACGGCCGATCGATCGCAGCATCGATCGGTCCGGTCGGCAGAATCGAGTCAGGGGCGGCGGAGGTGGTCCGGATCGGCGCGAACGGTGGCGGCTCGACCAACGGCCGCTCGGCCCAGTGTGCCGGCCAGTCGGCTCCCTCGGCGATCCAACGCCGCAGCGTCGCGATCTCGTCGTCCGTGAGAGGCGGGCCTTTGGGAGGCATCCGTTCGTCGGGATCGTCGCTCGCGACGCGCCGCAGCAGTTCGCTGATCTCCGGCTCGCCCGGCGCGAGCAGGTCGAGCGTCTCGGCGTGAGGAGCGGTCAGGTCGAGACCTGCTTCGGGCTCCGAGGCGCCATGGCAATTCAGACAAGCGCGCGACAGGACCGGTCGGACCTGGGATTCGAAACGGATCGCGTCCTCCCCGTCGACTCGGGCCATCGACCCGAGCGGGAGGAGGAGCAACAGCGCGAACGCACGGAGTGCGATCGTCGTCGACCGAAGGCGGCGCGTCGGCGCACGATGGAAGAGGTGGGAGCGCATGCGGGACTCGCGGCATGGGAAGGGGCGAGCCGTAAGGCGGGGACCCACAGTCTAACACGCCCGGCACCTCGACAGCGAAGCCGCCCAGCCCGCCGCATCACCAGCCCGCCGCGTCACCAGCCCGCAGCGTCACCAGCCCGCCGCGTCACCAGCCCGCAGCGTCAGCAAGGGGGCTTCGTGCCTCTGCCCCACTCCGCGTCTCAGTGGTCTCCGTGCCTCTGCCCCACTCC
>CAZZBI010000300.1:5307-6594 GCA_964652385.1 uncultured Pirellulaceae bacterium
CGTCTCAGTGGTCTTCGTGCCTCTGCCCCACTCCACGTCTCAGTGGTCTTCGTGCCTCTGCCCCACTCCGCGTCTCGGTGGTCTCCGTGCCTCTACTCCATTTCGCGTCTCGGTGGTCTCCGTGCCTCTACCCCATTCCGCGTCTCGGTGGTCTACGTGCCTTTGCCCCTCTCCGTCCCCTGTGCACTTATCGAGGTGCCTCATCCGAACGGTCCGCAAGGTTTCTCCAGAACGGATCACGAGAGCGCCGGGCACTCTTCTCCTCATCCGTCCGCGCGTCGCGCGGTTCGGCGGACCGCCGCCGAAAGTCCCTCGCCGGGTGATGGCGACCGCACCCGGTGGACGAAGAACGGCAACGCTCCCCGCGAGATGCCCCCGTTTCGTCGTCAGGAGTGCTGTCGGGCCGAGGTCGACGAAGGTCGTTCGCGTCCCGCTCGATCGCCATCCGTCGGCAGGAACCGACGGACGTCCGTCGTCACAAGGAGTGTCGTTCATGATTCGTCGTTGCCTCGGCTGCGTCGCCGTCGCCCTGCTGACCGTCCAGGTCGGCGCGGCGCAGGAGACCGGCTCCTCGCGCACCACCCTCAACCGCACCACCACCGCTCGCCCCGCCGCTGCGTCGACCGCCCAGCGCCCGGCGACGACGGGGCAGCGTCCGGCGGCCGTCACCCCGGCGACTCGCCCCGCCGCGACCGCTCAGCGCCCGGCGATGATCTTCAACGAAGCGTCGCCGAGCGATTACCTGGCGACCGACGGGATCGCGACGCAGCGCCGCTCGACCGGAACCGCCGGCACCGGTCGCATCACGCCGAATCTGCCGATCTCGGCGAATATGAACTTCGACGACGAAGAGCGACTGGAGCAGTACCAGCGCGAATACGAGGGGCGTCGATGGAGCATGATGCGTGCACAGCAGGAGCGGGCCGCCCGCCAGCTCCGGATGGAGACGCGCAAGTTCTACGGCATCTCGCTGTCACGCCCGATGGGCTCGCCGATGATGATGGGAGGCGTCTACGCTCCGAACTGGATCGGCGGCTGGAACACCGCCTACGGTCTGCCGGGCCAGTACCCGACGCAGTACCTGAACTACCAGTATCGCTGAGCGGCTCGCGGCCTCGCCCGCGCCTCTCGAATCGCCGACGACACTCCGACGGAGTCCCGAGCCGATGCCCGGGACTCCGTTTCGTTTCTTGCCTCGGTTTCCTGACCGAGGCGCGGAGGACCCCTGCGCTTGACGCTGCGGGCTGGGAGGCGCGGAGGACCCCTTGCTGACGCTGCGGGCTGGGA
>CAZZBI010000301.1:0-6563 GCA_964652385.1 uncultured Pirellulaceae bacterium
GGGGTACTCTGTGCCTCGGCTCGAAACCCGCTGCGACCGAGGGCGGTCGCACTACGACGGTTCGCCCAACCGTTCCTGGATCCGATCGAGCGCCAATTCGATCTCGATCAGCCGTTCGTCGTTCGGCGGACGATCGCCGAAACGCGCCTCGTGATACGCCGAGCCGACCTGTTCGATCGCCGGCCTCAGCGTCTCGTTCCCCGGCGTCCCCGCGAACTCAGCGGCGACTCGCGTCAGGAACTCGCGAGGGGTTTCCGCGACGCCGCGAGTCCGACCGCGCCGTTCGAGCAGTCGTTCGAACCGTTGCCAGAACGGAATCACCGGCCGCTCGGTCGGCGGCACGGGGACCGCGAGCCAGTCGGCCAGTCGCGGGGCGATGCGGCGCAGCAGCCGTGCGGCCGAGCCTCGTTTGAGTCGCTCGATCGCCGGCCTCCGCGCCGCTCCGAAGAGCAACACGATCAGTACGGCGACCGCGATCGCCGCGGCAAGCGTGGTCGACGAGACGTTGCCGGCGATCGGCAGCTGCGCGAAGGCCTCCTCGAGATCCTCGCTCCAGCGAGCCGGATCGAGGAACGTTCCCCACGGTCCGGTCATCGATCGACTCTGACGCTCGGCGTCGAGCCCGACGACATAGTCGTCCCAGATCATCTGAGCGTAGCCGAACGCCTGGTCGGCGCGACGCGCCAAGTTCATCTGCTGCATCTGCTCGGCGATCTCGCCCGACGAACCGGGAGTCGGATCGAGATGCAGCCAGGCGCCGGTGGGAGCGGCTTCGTCCGAGGCGAGCATCTCGTCGGTGATGTCCTGCGGCGCCAGATACGCCTCGACCCAGACGTGAGCGTTACGCGATCGCACCTCGTAGAAGCCGCCGAGCTCGTTGTAGTCGTCCGAATCGACTCGATAGCCCATGACCAGGCGACACGGGATCCCGAGACTCCGGAGCATCAGCGCCATCGTTCCGGCGAAGTACTCGCAGTGCCCCTTGCGATGATTGCGGACGAAGTCCTCGAGCGGATCGAGCGAATCGTCTCGTGCGACGTCGGTGAAGTCGAGCGTGTACTCGAAGCCGCCGGCGCGAAGCTTCTCTTCGATGCGCAAGGCGAGCGCTCGATGATCGTCCGGATCGATGTCGTCGGCCGTCCAGTTGCGGGCGAGCTGGCGGATCGTCGGCAACGGATCGGAGCCGTCGGCGGAACGCGGCATCTGGAGGAGTTCGCGCTGGTCGTCGGACGACATCGTCGAGCGCGATCCGGGAACGCTGCGGGTCAGATAGGGGATCGAACGCTTGTGGACATGCACGCCGATCGACGGGACCGATCGAAAGGCGGAGACCGCCAGTCGATAGCGAAAGGTGGTGTTGGGCGAACCGGTGCCGTTGATCGCGATCGTCCCTTGCCACTTGTCGAACTCGATCCGCTGATCGTTCCGTTCGAAGTGATCGGCCGGCGCCTCGGTGAACAGGTACCGCTCGTCGGTCGGTTCGAGCACCACCTCCTGGATCAGGATGCCGGCGGTGTCGGGGCGTCGGACTCGCACGCCGATCGTCGAGTGCGCCCCCCCGCGGTTCGCCCGATTCCCTCGCGTCCAGGTCATCTCGGCCCGTTCGCGACCGTAATGCACCAGCGTCAGACCGCGCAGATAGACGTCGCTGCCGATCGGCACCGGCTGGAGCGTGATCGGGTCCCGATACGAGACCCGCATCACCATCGAATCCCCTTCCTGGATCCGGCCGTCCTCGCCGAAGGTGACCTTGTCCGAAAAGCCGACCATGCTCAGACGAATCGTGCGGGCACCGACCCACGGCTCGCCGGTCCGCGGGATCAGGAAGAACAGGAACGACGCGAAGAGTGCCGACGCGACGGTCGTGACCAGACTGCGCGAGCGCCATTGCGAGACGATCTCGCGCGCCGGCCGCTTCCGTTCGAAGAACGAGATCGGCACGGTGCGGAGCGCCGCCGCCGGCCGATCGGATTCGAGCATCTTCTTCACCTCGTCCAGTCGCCGGCGCCCGTTCGCCGCGGCCGCCGCGACCCGCTCGCTGTCCCGATGGATCTGCATCAGGATCATCGCGCTGAAGGCGGTCAGCACGTACAGCAGAAAGACGCCGCCGCCGTTCAGATCGAAGCGCAAGGCCGACGCGACGACGACCTGCAGGACGCTGAGAACGAACAGCTGCCAGTAGATCCGCGGCGTCTTTCGCTCGAGCAGCAGCACCACCTGCAGATGGACCAGCAGCTGCGCGATGCTCATCAGCTGCTGATCGTTCGGCTTGCCGAAGAAGGTGAAGAGCGGATAGACGGCGACCAGCAGCGCGACGACGTTGGACGAGAAGCGACCGAGGTGGAACCACTTCAGGCGGTCGACGAACAGCAACGAGAAGCCGGCGCCGATCCCCGCGATCAGCGCCATGCTCCCGCCATCCTCGCCGAACCCGAGCAGCGCGGCGCCGAGCACGACCAGGATCGCGATGTTCCACTGCAGCTTGCGTTCGACGTCGATCATGCCGTCTCCTTCGCCCGAAACCGGTCGTTCCGGAGTTCTCGTCGCCGCTCGCCGGCGGACGAACGTCTCAGTCGGCCGACAGGCGGAACCAGTCGCCGATCGCCGCGTCGCGGACGCCGATGCGCGGGATTCTCGCGACGTATTCGGGGAGCCCCTCGACGAGCCTCGTCAGCTCTTCGGCCGGTCGAGTCGAGATGACGAGCGCGGTCGTCGTACTCCCGCCGCCTCCGCCCGCTCCCGCTTCGAGCCACATCGAGAACGGTTCGCTCTCCGCCGACGCCTTGGCGGTCGCCAGGAAATCGAGCACGGTGTTCCGCAGCGCGGGAGAGGGAGAACCGGAGTGATGGAACGTCTCGGCGGCGCCGATCGACAGCGTCAGTTTCCCTCCCGCATTGCGGCAGAGATCGACGACGGCGGTCGCGGCGAACGAGGCGGCGAGCTCGACCGCATCGAGATCGGCTTCGTCGAACGTTTCGGGGATCCAGAGATCGACCAGCAGCGCCACCTGGCGGTCGCTCCGCTGCTCGACCTGACGCACCATCAGTTCGCCGAGCTTCGCGCTGCTCCGCCAATGGATGCTCCGGATCGGATCGCCGCGACGATACTCGCGGAGCGAATAGAAGTCGCCGTCCGCGGCCCCTCGCCGATACGACGCGCCTTGCGCTCCGGTCCGGTCGGCGCGCACGGCGCGACGCCACGCGGGCCCCAATCGGCCGACGCGCGGCGAGACGAGCAGCTGATCGTCTCCGTCCAGACGGCGACTCGCGGCGATCAGTCCGAACGGAAACGCGCTGCCGATGATCGGCGGCTCGAAGCGATAGCGCCCGCGTCGGAGCAGCACGGTCCGGTACGACGTATCGACCGCATGATCGGCGGCGACGAGCGGCACGAGCACCTCGACTCGGTCCTCACGACTGCGTTTCTCGCCGATCCAGCGGATCCGTTCGATCACCCGCAGCTGCCAGGTGTCGAGCCCCGAGCGATCGTTGCGGATCGACAGATCGACCGCCAGCGATTCGCCGGCGGCGATTCGCGGGGGAAGACGCCGATCGACGCGCATCGACCGCAACTGGACCGCGGCGATCCGCCAGTTCAGCAGCAGCGGCGCGACCATCAGCCCCGAGAGGGCGAAGAGCGGATTGATCTGTCGCATCACGGCGCCGCCGACGACGAACGCCAGAATGAACAGGTAGTACCACCCCTCGCGAGTCACCGTGATCGCTCGTCGTCCCTTCACCTGATCGTCTCCGAACGGATCGCGGGGGGCGTCGGTCGAACGAGCGACGCTTCGTGCTGCGGAACGCGAGCGAGCGGATCGACCGAGCGGCGATCGCTCGTCGTGCCCGATGCTCAGACCGGAGTCGGCGTGTCGGCGACGATCCGACCGATGATCCCCTCGACCGCCTCGCGCTGCCCTCCCTGCACCGAACCGCGAGCGAGCACGCGGTGCGACAGGACCGGGACCGCCAGACGCTTCACGTCGTCGGGAATCGCGTAGTCGCGCCCTTCGGCAAAGGCGAACGCCTGGACCGCGCGATACCAGAGCAGGGCGCCGCGGGTGCTCACGCCGACGCTCAGATCGGGCGAGTTGCGGGTGCGCGTCACGACTTCGAGCAGATAGTCGACCAGCGACTCCTCGACCTTCACCTCGCGCACCGCGGCCTGCAGCGCGCGGATCTGTTCGGTGTCGGCGACGCTGCCGAGCGACTCGACCGGCTCGCCGCGCCGATGCGACGTCAGCACCTCGCGCTCGCTTTCGCGAGCCGGATAGCCCATCGAGATCCGCAGCAGGAAGCGGTCGAGCTGGCTTTCGGGGAGGACGTAGGTCCCTTCGTACTCGAACGGGTTCTGCGTCGCGATGACCAGAAAGGGGCGCGGGAGCGGATGCGACGTTCCGTCGACGCTGACCTGATGGTCGCTCATCGCTTCGAGCAGCGCCGCCTGGGTCCGCGGAGGGGCTCGGTTGATCTCGTCCGCGAGCACGATGTTGTTGAAGATCGGCCCCGCATGGAACTCGAAGCGATTCTCGCGGGCGTCGAAGATGTTGTTGCCGGTGATGTCGCTCGGCAGCAGGTCGGGGGTGAACTGGATACGGGCGAACTTGCCGTCGACACTGCGCGCCGTCGCCTTGCCCGCCAGCGTCTTGCCGACTCCGGGAACGTCCTCGAGCAGCAGGTGCTCACCCGACAGCAGCGCGACGACGCACGCTCGGATGACGTGCGGCTTGCCCAGCATGACCTTCGCCATGTTGGCTTCGATCTCGGCTACCTTGGTCCGAAGCGTCGTCAACGGTGTCACCTCGTCGGGGCGTTGGAGCCGGCGGCGGCGAGCGGCTGGGGCGAGCAGGCAAGAGCGGGGAAGCGAGGCCGCGGAGACATGATAGCCGCGGTCTCGGAGGGTTCGTAGTCGACCGCCGAACTCGATTCGGTACCGGGGAGAGCCCCGAGTCGCGACGCGATGCTTTCGTCCGGCTCCGTCGGCCGGTACGCTGAGCCGGCGGGACCGAGCGACCGAGCCGTCGCGGTCGTTACCGGGGCGCGGGGGAGAACGTGCCCCGTGCGATCCTGGACCGCAATCGGAGCGACGGGCAGGGCGATGGGCGAGATCCTCGTACGACAGCATCTGAAGCCGGGGGAAGGGCGAATCGCTCCCGATCCCCCCGTGCTCGATCTTGCCGGCTCCGCTCCGCTCCCCGCTCTCGACCTCTCGCTGCCGACCGCTCCGATCGACGCCCACCGGTCGCCGCGTGCGGCTGCCGGGAGCGAAGGGCTGACGATCGAAACGAGCGGCGGCACGCTGGTCGTGCTCGGCGACAGCCTGCTTTGCCCCTGTCCCGAGTGCGCGGCTCCCTTGTCGATCCGCCTGTGGCTGCTGATCGTCGACTGTTGGCGCTGCGGCACCGCGGTCGAGCTGACCGAAGAGCAGCAGCGTGCGGTCCGCGAGGCGCTCGCCGAACGTCAGCCGACCGAGCGGGCCGCTCCGCCGCCGGGAAGTACCGAGGCGGGGAGCGTGGCGTCCGGTAGCGCCGCGTCGGCCGCGCGGTCGTCGACCGACCCGCCGCAGTCGGCGAGTGCGAGTCCGACCGCTGGGCGCCCCGCGCGGCAACGGCCCGCGGGGGCTCGCGAGACGACCGCCGCTTCGGCCTCCGCATCGGCGCGCCCCGGACGCCCCGCTTCGCGTTCCGCCCCCGCGCCGCTCCGCGAAGCGCCGTGGTACTTCCAGCTCGGCCCCGCCTGGATCGTCAGTCTGTTGGTTCATCTGCTGCTGATTCTGCTGCTCGCGCTGATCACGTTCCGATCCGAAGAGGCTTGGGAGTCGATCACGCTGAGCACGTTCGTCAGTCCCGAGGATACCGAAGGGGGCGTCCGCTTCGATCTCCCCGAGGATCGGGAGCTGACCGACGAATTGCCGGTGCCGGACCTGCCTGACCTGTCGGAGCAGGAGGTGCGGGAGGTCGTGGCGCGAGCCGACCAGGACGCTCGCGAACTGCTGCTCGATCCGTCCCCCGACGTGCCGCTTCCCGATGTCCGCGAAGTGCGCGAACGGGTCGCGGCCGGTGCGACGGGGAACGCGCCGAGTTTCGCCGGTCGGGATCCGCGTCTGAGAGCCGAACTGGTACAGCGCGAAGGAGGGACGTTGCTGACCGAGGCGGCGGTGGCGCGAGGCCTCCGCTGGCTGGCCGAACATCAGAATCGGGACGGCAGCTGGAGTCTGAACGACTGGGAGCGATCGTCGAATCCGACCAACACGGGCGATGCCGCGGCGGCGGCGCTGGCGCTGCTGCCGTTCCTGGGAGCGGGACAGACGCACGAGTACGGCCTGTACAAGTCGAACGTCGCCAAGGGACTCCAGTGGCTCGTCCGCAACCAGCAGCGCAACGGCGACCTGCGCGCCGGCATCGACGACACGCGCGGCATGTATGCGCACGGCCAAGGGACGATCGTCCTGGTGGAAGCGTTGGCGATGACCGGTGACGAGCGGTTTCGCGATCCCGCGCAGCGCGCCGTCGACTTCATCGTCGCCGCGCAGCACGACGAAGGGCGCTGGCTTTATCTCCCCGG
>CAZZBI010000302.1:0-6490 GCA_964652385.1 uncultured Pirellulaceae bacterium
CTGCCGGATAGCCCCCTTCGTTGCTTATGACCACCGGCAGCAGGCGACGCGAAAACTCCCAGGCAGCACCCGAGGCGATCCGCTCGAGCGCCTCGCGATGCAACTCGATCAGCAGATCGGCCATCCGATCGGTCGCATCCGGACGACTCCAGAGCGCATCGTCCAGCAACGTCTGTTGCCAAGCCCAGCGCCGCGCTCCCGATGCATCGCGCAGCGTCATCGATTCGAGGATCGGAGCGATCCGATCGGCATCGGTGATCTGCCAGGCCGCCGGAACGAGCGACGGAACGCCGTGATAGTCCAGCAACGCCACCGGCTTGCCGAGGAGCATCGCTTCGAGCATGGCGGTGGAGGGGGTCGTCACGACCAGGTCGGCTCGTTCGAGTCGAGCGGCGAGATCGTTGCCGGTCAGATCGTCGAGCGCATTGCGGACACCGAGGCGTTCTTCCAGGCCGGCGGTCAGTCGCCAGCTCACCTCGAATCGCGGCCGTTCGTCCGCCTCGCTTGCGGCAGCGGCGCTGAAGTAGTCGCGCAGGTCGGCCAGCGATCGCGCCGTCGTCTCGATCTGCTCGGGCGTGAAACCGGGCGTCTTGGCGGTCATCACGAGGACGCGAAGGACCTTGGCGCCGCGGATCCGCTCGAGCGTCGCGGTCGGATCGGGGCGCTGGGCAACGAGCCGATCGAAGCGCGGGACTCCGACCAGTTCCAGGCGATCGGCGTTCCCCCAAGCGGCCAGCACGCGCGCCTGAGACGGCCCGATCACCGCAACCTTATCGGCCAGGCAGGGACGCATCGTCCAAGGACAGGCGCGTTCGTCAGGAGCGTTCTCCCAAGCGTTCCGCCATTCGAGAATGCCGTCGATCGCATAGACCGTCGCGACTCGCCGGCGTCGCAGTTCGCCGACCGCCTCGCGATGCGTCTCGAAGTGCTCGCTGCAGAGCACGGCGACATCGCCCGGGCGCGCCGTCCGAATCACCTGGTCGCTCGGCGCGACGGAGACCTCCAACCGCCGTCGCAGCGGCGCGGCGTGATGCCCGATCGAGTCGGGGTCTCCCAGGTAATGGACGAAAGGTGCCAAGCGAGGGTTCCGTGCTGCGATCGGTCGCCGACTGCGGTCAACCCCTCGCCGCAAACCGGCCTCGAACGCCCCCCTCGGCGTCGAGTGCGGAGCGATCGAGGGGAGTATCGGAGCTGCGGTCGACCGGTGCGGTCGATCAGTAGGGGCCGACCACCGTGCCGTCGTCGCGGGCGCACAACGCGGCGAGCGTCGACAGATTGATGCGCTTGTCGACCGGGCGAACGCTGCCGTCCCCGAGCGCGAACATGATCACTTGCGGATGCCCCGATCCCCACACCGGAATCGTCCCCGGGCCGGGAGCCGGGTAGTAGTCGTTCGTTGCGGGCGGGAAGAGCGCGTTGCCGATCCGCATGGCGGTCGCCGGCTGATCGCCGCTGAAGTAGCTGCCGTCTCCCCAGCCTCCCGGTTCGCCCAGGTGGTTGATGTTCATCCCCTTTTCGCCGAAGAAGAAGGTGTTGCTCAGACCGTCCGAAATCGCCGCCAACGTGTAGCGACCGCGGATCGTCGTCAGCCTACCGCCGACCACCGTATTGAAATCCAGCCGTCCCGAGTTGATGACCCCGTTCGCTTCGCCGAATACTTCGGCCCAGTATTCGTTGTAGCCGGCGTTTCCGGCGTAGTCGCCGCAGCTGCCGACGTTCCAGTTCGGTCGATCGGGACTCTTCGCGAGCATCGGCGTCCGACGCGAAGGACAGAAGTAGAACGGCAGCTTGGTCTGCACGGCGTCGATCGGCTGACTCGGGTAGTTCGCGAAGACGTCGAAGCGATCGTACAACGGACCCTGCTCGAGATACGGCAGGACGAAGACCGGCCAGGTCAGGAACTGATCGCGCGGACGTGCTGCCGGCAGGTACTCGTTGGTGTCGGTGAAGTTGATCGTGCCGAGCGTGATCTGTTTCAGATTGTTCGTGCAGGTCGTTCGACGCCCCGCTTCACGAGCCATCTGGACCGCCGGCAGCAACAGCGCCATCAGGATGCTGATGATCCCGATCACCACCAGCAACTCGACCAACGTGAAACCGCGACGAAACGGTCGAGCGGCAAGTGCAACACAGGGGCGTCGCATCGACGACAGGACATCGGCTCGGGCGATCATCGGCATCGATACTCCGCAGCAGCGTAGAGGTTCCGGAACGAGTCGCGCGATCGTTTCCCCGCCGATCGTCGAACGTTCGTCCCGAGGCTCGGCTCGCTCGTCCAGCCGACCGAGACAGAGCCCGATCAGGTGCGCGACGATCGGGGCCGATCGTCAAGAACACGCGGACGGACCCAGGGGAGACCGCTGGCGAGCGAAATCCAGAATAGTCGGGGCCCGGAACCCCATCAATTGCCGCCTCCGACTTGTCGGGGGGGCGAGTCGGCCCCTTCGGCTTCCGGTTCGAACGAGTCGATCCGGTCGTCTCGGACGATCCGAATCCCCCGCTCTCCGACTCGAACCGCTCCCCCTCGAACCCCGAATGCCGCCAGCGGCAGCTGATCGACGACGATCGGAGCGAACTCGAGCGAGCCGATGCGGGTCCGAATCGGCTTCAGCGAGGCATCGATCAGCAGCAGCTGATCGTCGAAACAGGCGACGATCCGATCGTCGGCCACCTCCGGCGCCCCCTGCAGTCGGACGCCGTCATCGCGAGTCGGTCGCAGCGCCGGTTGCGACTCCCCCGGATAGCTGCCGATGACCGCCGAGCGTCCGAGGTCGATCCAGACGACCCGATTGCCCGAAACGATCAGCTGACCCTCGCGGATCGCGTGAACTCGCCAGACATCGCCGAGCGACAACGACGCGAGCAGCTCTCCCGAGTCGACGTCGATCATCAGCAGACGATCCGAATCGGCCGGAAGCGCGACGAGCAGGCGACCGAAGATCCGCAGAGCTCCTTCGCGCCAGCGATGCGAGTCGTCGACGAAACGCCGCGTCGGATTCGTCGAGCGGCGCGGATAGGTGACGACCCAGTCGATGCGGCGCCGAGCGGCATCGATCCCCCAGATCGCGCCGCCGTCGGCCGAGACGCAAAGACGATCGGGGAAAGGGACCAGGCGCGACAGTCGAAGCGGATCGAGCACCGTCGAAGCGGGATCGACGAACTGCTCGGGCGACCGAGGGGCAACGGACACCGCCTCGATCGAGGCAGGGTCGAGCGAGGCAGGGTCGAGCGGATCCGCGCCGCGGGCGTCCTCCGCGAACGCGAACGAGACGTTCGAGAACTCCGGCACCTTGCCGCCGCCGCGCGGCACGACGCTTCCCAATCGAAGCGCGAGATCGTTGACGATCGGACCTCCGACCGGAGCGGCGATCGCTTCCCAACGGACCAGCGTCAGCGTGCCGAGTTCCGACGACGGATCCGTCTCGCGAGTCACTCCCCACCAACCGCCGGACCGATCGACCTGGGCCGAGCCGATCAGGCGTTGTCCGGCGAGCGGCCGATAGGGGCAACCCGGCAGGAGAGCTCCCTCGCGACGACGATCGAACGCGAACCAGAGTCCGTCATGTTCGTCCTCGATCGCGCCGCCGAACGATGGTGCCCGTCCGGTCGTGAAACTCCAGAGTTCGTCGGTCGCGATCGTCCGTTGGATCGCGCGTCCCTCGACCGCACGATCGACCGACCGAAGCGCATCCGGGAGGTCGCTCCAGACCAAGCCGCGGAGCGCAGGGTCATCGTCGTACGGCGCTCCGAGCGGAAATCGCGGGGCCCCCGACCGCGGATCGAAGACGCGGAGCGACCGACCGTTCCAGACGGCGATGCCGCCGTCGTCGATCGCCGGTCCGAGAGTCGGATCGGCCCGCCGACCGGCCGCCGCGTCGCGACGCGAGGCGGCTCGTCGATCGATCCCCGCCGCCTCGATCGCTTCGGTCAGTCGAATCGACCCGACATGGCGCCAATCCGCGAACGGCGACGCGAATCGCGTCTCGACCGTCGACGCACGCGTGGCGTTCTCTTCGAACCGACGACGCACGATTCGAATGCGGCGTTCGAGATCGGCGTTCGCGATCATGTCACCGCCGAGCTGAGCCGCCTGAAGGTAGCGTCGCAGGGCACCGCGCAGCTCGCCGTTTTCGAGCAGGCGATCCCCCTCCGCGAGGACTTGCTCGGCTCCACGAGACGCGAACGGCAGGGCGATCTCGGGAATCAGAATCGTCGCATCGTCGGTCGAGCGGATCGTCCGTTGCGGATCGTCGCTCGGCAGCGCGCGATCGACCGCGGCGCGAATCCGGTCTCGCTGCGCCGGATCGGTGGACGCGAAGTTCGCCAGGCGCCGAGCGACATGGCGATCGAGCGAAACGAATCGGCGGAAGCCCTCGTCGGCCAGACCGACGGAGCGATCGGCCGCCGACGGCGCAGTCGGTTCGACCTGGACGAGACCGGGGGAGGGGATCAGCAGTTGCGGGACGAGGAGCTCGATCGCCTCGTCGGCTCGCCCCTGAGCCAGAAGCCCTTCGGCACGGCCGATCGGAACGAGGTCGGCCATCTCCAGCCGCACCTCGGGGAGCGGCTGGGTGCCGTCGTCCTGCCAGGCGTGACTGTCCGCAACACCCAGGATGATCGCGACGAAACCGAGCAGCGTCGTCCGCGCGAACCGGAGATGTCGAGGCGCCGCCGATCGCATCAGGGGCTCTCCGGAAACCGCGCGGTTCCCCCGCAGCGACTTATCCTTCGCGACGCGACGGATGCAGGTAGATGAACGACTTGCCGAGTCGACCGTTGTAGTTGCCGGCCGAGATGCGAACGAGTCCGGGGGTGTCGGCGGCGGCAGCGATCGCCCGATCGGTCGCGACGGTCACGCTCGCGAGATCGCGGCCGTTGATGATGATCTCCATGATCGAAGCGACGCCGTCGGGAACGTGACTCGTCACTCCTTCGGCGCCGCGCAGCTCGGGGCACCACTCGGCATAGGTGCTGGCGAACAGGAACTTGTAGCGACTCCCCGCCTTGCTGGCGCTCGCCGCGACGCCGCCGGGAAAAGTCGTGATCGTTCCGGGAGCGGTTTCGGTCGCCGCTGCCGCTCGCTCCGCCGCTTCGATCGCCGCGTCCTCGGTGGCGCCGAGGAACCAGAGATTGCCTCCCATGATCCCGTCTCGCCAGCCGAAGCGGCGATCGATCAGGAAGCTCCCTCCCATCGTCGGAATCCACCACATCGTCCGACCGAACTCGTCGCGCAGACGTTCGTGGCCGTCGCCGAAGTAGGCGACCTTCCGGCCGATGCGGAAGTAGTCGTCGCCGTCGATCAGGTTGAAGCAGCGCGTCGTCGGGCAGGTGAGGACGTTCATCGCCAGTCGCTGCATCGTCGCTCGTTCGAGCGCTTCGAGCCGATCCTTGCGGAAACGAGGCACGTGGAACTGCACGATTGCGCCGGGGCGACCGTCGGGAGTCGCGAACGACTCGTCACCGCCCGGACCGACGTAGCGATCGAGTCCCGCCTCGCAATCGCACATGATGGTGCTCGAGGCGTGACCGACCGCGGCTGCCACGGCGTGGTCGAGCCACTTGCGATCGCGAGCCGTGATCAGCACCTCGGTATGGATGCTGCGGAATGCTTCGGCGTAGGTATCGTCGACGATCGCCAGGTCGCTCACCGAGCCGCTCCTGCCGCGGGACCGCGACCCAGACCGTCGTAGGTCGCCGACTGAGTCACGACCTTGTCCATGAAGATGTCGTGCGACTCCATCGGGATCTCGTCGAACATCTGGCAATCGAAGGCGACGGCGACCAGCGGCGTCTCGGGGCGGGCGTGCTCGAGCAGCTTGTCGTAGTAGCCCTTGCCGTGGCCGGTCCGTCCGCCGCGGCGATCGAAGGCGACTCCGGGAACCATGATCAGATCGAGCTGCGTGACGTCGACCTGCTTCTCGGCAACTTCGCGCAGTTCGGCGCGCGGTTCGAGAATCCGGTACATGCCGATCTCGAGTTCGTCCATCGCTTCCAGATGGAAGAGCTCGAGTTCGCCGTCGACGCAGTACGGCACGACGATCTTCTTGCCGCCGGCCAGCGCCCGCTCCAGATCGTTGCGGGTCCGGACCTCGGCGCGAACGTCGATGTAGAACATCACGGTCCGAGCGGCCTGGTACTCGGGGAGTTCCATGAACCGCTGCATGATCAGGCTGCTGATCCCGTCCTTGTCTTCCTGCTGACGGCGATTCTCGTGCGCCTGTTCGCGGATCTGCTGCTTGAGCGCCGCTCGGTCCACGGCGACCTCGGGTCGCGACGGTTCGCTGGTCATCGGCAAGAAGACTCCGAAAGGAAGACGGCCGACGTCGGGGGGGGAGCGCTCGGCCGCCCGGACCGCCACGTCGAAGCCGCAATGATACCGGATCGGGACCGGTTCTCAATCGACCCGCAAACTCGTGCCGAACCATCGTCCCCCGACAGCCCGCCGCGTCAGCAAGGGGTCCTCCGCGCCCTCCAGCCCGCCGCGTCAGCA
>CAZZBI010000303.1:0-6471 GCA_964652385.1 uncultured Pirellulaceae bacterium
TACGACAACCCGGTGCGATCGGGGGCGGTCGCACTACGACAACCCGGTGCGACCGATTCGCCTCGCCTTGACGCGGCAATAGGGGGAAACCGTCTCGGCCAGATGAGCGATCGAACCGGCGGGAGCCCAGAAATCGGCTCGCAACGGCTCGTCGAATCCCTCGATCACGAAACCGGCCAGGCAGAGGTCGCCGAGCAGCGAGCCGAGCGAGTGGGCGAACTCGATCGTCCCTGCCTCGCGCAGCGGACACTTCGCCGCCGAGTCGTCGTCGATCGGACCGAGCGACTCGGTTCGTGGAGCGAGTTCGTAGCGTTCGCGGCGAGGATTCCACGCCGCCCGCAGCCCCTCGGGCAGCTTGTGTTGCGACAGATAAACGCCTCCGGATCGCAGCACGCGATGCACCTGGCGATAGAGGAGCGCGACGTCGGACAGATAGCTCGACAGGACCGGCTGAACGGCGATCTCGAACGACTCGGCCTGGAGCATCGTAAGGTCATCGGCCGAGCCTGCGATCAGCTGCAGGTCGAGCCCGAGTTCTGCGGCCTGCGCGCGATCGAGCGCCAGTTGCTCCGAGCTCAGGTCGACGACGGTGACGGTCGCTCCGGCCATCGCGTATAGCGCCGCGTGCGTACCGCCGGCGCCGCCGAGGAGCAACAGCCGCTTTCCTTCGATATGGGCGTCGCGAATCCAAGGATCGATCGCCCGCTGAGCCTGATCGCGATCGAGTTTCGGCATCGTCGAGGCGGCAAAGCGAGAATCGCTCGACAGGTCGCTCCAGGCACTCCGATTGTGTGCGAGCGTCGCCGTGCGATCGAACACGGGAGTGTCGGCGACAGCGAGCCACGAGTCGACCGCCGCGGCCAGCGTCGGGGCCTCCGGACTTTCGATCCGTCGTTCGACCAGGTCGATCGGACTGGCGAATCGAGCCCTCAATTCGATCCGCGGCGGTACCGGTTCGCGAAAGCCGACCCAGCGGGCGCCATGATGTTCGACCAGCAGTTCGCCCAGACGCAGGCCGATCGCGATCGCGAGGCTCCGCAGCGTTTCGTCCTCCGAGGAATCGCATGCCACATCGAGCAGTCGATCGAGGTCCGCAGCGGAGCGAGGCAGCGCGATCCGCGATCGCTCGGCGAACCGATCGACCTGAGCCGCCAGCTCGCGAATCGTTCGGAGGTGCTCCTGTTCGACCGAACTCATGGGCAATCCTCGTCGCACCGCAGTCGCCGAACGGCCGAAGGATTCCGAGGGCCGAACCGAGGTCAATCTACCCTCCGAGTCCGGTTCCCGCACGATTCGGTTCGGCGACGGTTTCCACGAATCGGTTCGGCGGCGACGGTCGAGTCGATTGCCTTTCGGCCGTTCGGTCGTCACGCTTTCGACCGGCGAGCACACGGCCTCGATCGATCCCTCGCTGCACCTCGTTCCTCAGGAGTTGTCGCATGCAGATTCCCGAACCGCGGCCCGAACATCTCTGGCTGAGTCGCCTGATCGGCGACTGGGCCGTCCGCAGCGAGTTTCGCATGGCTCCGGACCAGCCGATGACCACCTCGACCGGACGCGAATCGGTTCGCGCGCTGGGCAAGCTCTGGACGATCGGCGAGTGGTTCGGCAGTTCCTCGCCGGGCGAATGCGACTCGATCATGACGCTCGGATTCGATCCGCAACGCGGCCGCTTCGTCGGCACCTTCGTGACCGGATCGATGACCCATCTCTGGCCTTACGAAGGGACGCTGGTTGCCGCAGCAGGGCGGCTGTCGCTCGACTCCGAAGGGCCGAGTCTCTTTCGTGAAGGAGAGATGACTCGCTATCAGGACATCATCGAGTTCCAGGACGACGACCATCGGACGCTGACCGGACGGGCGCTCGGTCCGGACGGCGCATGGCAGACGTTCATGACGAGCTACGCCGAGCGGCTGCCCCGCGATCCCTCCCGTTGACGACGACATCCGACGGGGTTGCCGTCGGCAGGGACCTGACCGCCGCTGGCCTGCCGCTTCGCGCCCGTCCATACTCGTCGGGAGCGACGGACGACCGTCGAAAGCGGGGGCGATTTCGGGTGGACGAGGTTTCGGGGAGTTCGGACGTGAACGGACGGGTCTTCGCATCGTGGAAGTCGGACCGACCTCGAGGACGGCGGGGAACCACGGGGTTCGTGCGGCTCGGCCGATGGTCGCTGCTGTTGACGGCGCTGATCGGCTGCTCCGACCCGAACGCCTATCAGCCGCCACCGCCGCCGACCGTCTCGGTCGCGAAGCCGGTCCGGGGCGACGGTCGTCGACTATCTCGAGGAGGTCGGTACGACCGAAGCGGTCGAACGGGCCGAGATTCGAGCGCGAGTTCGAGGAGTCCTGCTCGAGCGACTCTTCGAGCCGGGCCAGGAGGTCACGGCGGGGAGTCCGCTGTATCGGATCGAGTCGGCGGAGTATGTCGCCGCTCGCGACGCCGCTCGGGCCGCGGTCGACGGAGCCGAGGCGAATCGTGCGGCGGCGGTCGCTGCGATCGCCGTCGCCGATGCGGGACTGCTGGAGGTCGCGGCCGCGGTCGAACAGACCGAAGTCGAGTTCGCTCGCCAGGAGCGTCTGCTCGCGGAGCGATCGACGTCGCCGATCGAGCGGGATCGAGCCAAGGCGGCTCGCGATTCGGCGCTGGCTCAGCGCCAGAGCTTCGAAGCGCGACGTCTGTCGGCGGACGCCGAACTGCAGAAGGCCGAAGCGGCGATCTCCCAGGCGACCTCCGACCTGCAACGAGCCGAGCTCGACCTGACCTACACCGAAGTGATCGCCACGATCGACGGCCGCATCACCGCCTCGGACATCAAGGTCGGCAATCTCGTCGAGCCCGGTGACCGCTTGGCGACCATCGTCCGTCCGGCGCCGATCTGGGCTCGATTTCGCGTCGACGAACGAACGGTCCTCGCGCTGCAGGCGATGCGTCGCGAGAACGGAGTTCAGCGCGACTTGCGCGAGATCCGAGTCGGACTGCAGCGAGCGGGCGATCGGGACTTTTCGATCGCCGGGAATCTGGACTATGTCGACCAGGAGGGGCTCGATCGGAATACCGGCACTCTGGAGGTGCGGGCGGTCTTTCCGAACGATGACGGCCTGCTGATGCCGGGGCTGTTCGTTCGACTGCGGATCCCGGTCGGTCGCTTCGAGAACGCGCTGCTGGTCCCGGCGACGGCGGTCGGCCGCGACCCGATCGGCTCGTATCTGCTGGTCGCGATCGACGGCAAGGTACAACGACGCGCGGTCGAGACCGGACCGAAGGTCGGCCCGCTGGTCGTGATTCGGGAGGGGATCGCGGAAGACGATCAGGTGATCATCGACGGACTGCAGCGCGCTCGACCCGGCGCCGAAGTCAAGGCCGAGTCGACGACGCTGCCGGCTCCGCAGGGGGACGCATCGGCCGAAGTCGAGTCGAGCGGTGCGACGACGCCCCCCGCTCCCGACGCATCGGGCGCCGCCGATCGGCCGAGCGAGGCCGAACCGAACGACTGATCGCGACCGGCCTGAGCGACGTCACTCGACACATCCCGATTCACTTCCCGCTGGGATTCCGACCGTGTCCCGATTCTTCATTCGCCGTCCGATCTTCGCGTCGGTGATCTCGATCGTGATCGTGATCGCCGGTCTCGTCGCTCAGCGCTCGCTGCCGGTGGCGAAGTATCCCGAGATCTCGCCGCCGACCGTCCAGGTCCGCGCGATCTATCCCGGCGCCAATGCGCGCGTCGTCGCCGAAACGGTCGCGGCGGTGATCGAAAAGGAAGTCAACGGCGTCGAGGGGATGCTGTACATGTCGTCGGTCAGCGGCGACGACGGCTCGTACGTCCTGACGGTCACGTTCGACATCGGCGTCGATCTCGATATGGCGACGGTGCTGGTGCAGAATCGAGTCGCGATCGCCGAGTCGCGGCTCCCCGAAGAAGCGCGTCGTCAGGGCGTGACGACCAAGAAGCAGTCGACGGCGATCCTGCAGTTCGTCGCCGTCGTGTCGGATCGACCGGAGCATGACGGGCTCTTCCTGAGCAACTTCGCGCTGCGCGAGATCCGCGACGAGCTGACTCGCATCGACGGCGTCGGCGACGTGGTGGTGTTCGGAGTCGGCGACTACGGAATGCGCATCTGGCTCGACCCTCCCAAACTTCGCGCCTTGTCGCTCACGGCGGGCGACGTCGTCGCGGCGATTCGCGAGCAGAACGTGCAGGTGGCGGCCGGACGCATCGGCCAGCCCCCCGCGCCCGACGGCACGCCCTACGAACTGACGGTCAACACCCGCGGGCGTCTGACCGAGGAGGAGGAGTTCGCCGACCTGATCGTCAAGTCGGGAGACGACGGCCAGGTCGTCCGCGTCCGCGACGTCGCTCGCGTCGAACTCGCCGCTCAGAACCTTCGCTACGCTTCGAAGTTTCGCGGACAACCGAGCGCGTCGCTGGCGATCTATCAGCTCCCCGGAGCCAACGCGCTCGAGGTCGCGGCCGACGTTCGTCGGACGATGGAGCGGCTGGGGGCCGGCTTTCCGGAAGGGATCGACTACCGCATTCCGTTCGACAGCACCGCCTTCGTCACCGCAGCGATTTCGGAGGTGTACGTCACGCTGTTCCAGGCGGTGGCGCTGGTCGTGCTCGTGATCTTCATCTTCCTGCAGGACTGGCGCACGACGCTGATCCCGTGCGCCGCGATCCCGGTCTCGCTGATCGGCATCTTCGCGGTGATGGCGGGAGTCGGCTACTCGATCAACATGATCACGCTGTTCGGCGTCGTGCTCGCGATCGGCATCGTGGTCGACGACGCGATCGTCGTGGTCGAGAACGTGGCGCGTCTGATCGACTCGGGGATGAAGCCTCGCGATGCCGCCGAGCGCGCGATGGAGGAGATCACCGGCCCGGTGATCGCGACGACGCTGGTGCTGTTGGCGGTCTTCGTCCCCACCGCCTTCCTCGGCGGTATCGTCGGGCAGCTGTATCGGCAGTTCGCGCTGACGATCTCGGGAGCGGTGGTGATCAGCACGATCAACGCGCTGACGCTCAGCCCCGCCCTCTGCGGACTTCTGATGCGCCCCTCGCCGAAACGGAAGTTCTTCCTGTTCGGGCGGTTCGATCGGGCGTTCGACGTGGCAGCGAACGGCTACGAGCGACTGACCCGAGTCGTCTTGCGGAAGATCGGCGTCACGATGGTCGTCTTCGTCGGACTGCTCGCCCTGACCGGCTGGGGATTCGGACGTCTGCCGACCGGGTTCCTGCCGACCGAGGATCAGGGCTACTGCTTCGTCAATCTGCAGCTGCCCGACGCCGCGTCGCTCGAACGGACCGAAGCGGTCCTGACGCAGGTCGAAGGGGCGTTGGCCGAGACCCCCGGCGTATGCGATTGGCTGACGATCGGCGGCTACTCGATGCTCAGCGGCACGAGCGCCAGCAACTCGGGCTTCGCGCTCGTGATCTTCGATCCGTGGGACGAACGCAGCTCGCCCGAGACGCAGCAGGAGGCGATCGTCGGACAACTGCGCCGTTCGCTCGCGCGGATTCGCGGCGGGATCGGGATCGCCTTCACGCCGCCGCCGATCGACGGACTCGGGAACGCGGGCGGATTCCAGCTGCAGATTCTCGATCGGAGCGACCTGGGACCGGTCGAGTTGGCGAAGCTCGCTCGCGAGATGGTCGAAGACGGCAATGCCCAGTCGGGCCTCCGGTCGCTGAACACGACCTTTCGAGCGACCGTGCCGCAGCTGTTCGTCGACGTCGATCGGACCAAGGTCAAGTCGTTGGACGTGCCGCTCGATCAGGTCTTCGCGACGCTGCAGACCAGCCTGGGCTCTTCCTACGCCAACGACTTCAACGCATTCGGACAGACCTATCAGGTGCGAGTCCAGGCGGACCACGGCTATCGAGCCGAACCGGAGGACATCCTGCGGCTGGACGTCCGGAGTCGCGCCGGCGCGATGATTCCGCTCGGTGCGCTGGCCGAAGTGCGGAACGACTTCGGGCCTCAGTCGATCGTCCGCTACAACAACGCGCCGAGCGCCGCGGTGACCGGCGAACCGGCTCCGGGACGCAGCTCGGGGCAGGCGATGGACCTGATGGAGCAGATGGCCGACGCGAAGTTTCCGTCGGGAGTCGGCGATGCGTGGACCGGCATGGCCTTTCAGGAGCGTCAGGCGGGATCGCCGTTGGGGATCTTCGCGCTCGCCGTCGTCTTCGTCTTTCTGGTCCTCGCGGCCCAGTACGAAAGCTGGTCGATGCCGGCGGCGGTGATCGCGGTGGTACCGCTGTCGGTGCTCGGAGTCGTCGCCGCCCTGGCGACCGGCGGCATGGACAACAACACCTACACGCAGATCGGCATCGTGCTGTTGGTCGCGCTCGCCAGCAAGAACGCGATCCTGATCGTCGAATTCGCCGCCGAAGAGCGACGCCGCGGCCTGTCGATCGTCGAAGCGGCCGCCAATGCGGCTCGATTGCGATTCCGGCCGATCCTGATG
>CAZZBI010000304.1:0-6429 GCA_964652385.1 uncultured Pirellulaceae bacterium
CTCCGAAGTACCGCGAAGCGTTCGAGCGCGGGCGGTGGCAGGCGGTCGGCGGAGAGGATGTCGAGCGCCGCACGCCGCTGCTCGGCCCCGAAACGTTGCTTGCCGGCTTGGTGCGCGGCAAGGCCGAGTACGAGCGACTGATCGGCGTGGCGCCGAAGGTCTTCGGTCGCCGCCGCTTCGGTCTGCATTGGGCTTATCCCCAGGTGCTGCTCCGGAGCGGCATCGTCGGGGCGCTGCACGCGACGCTCGACGACGGACGTTTTCCCGAAGGCCTGCAGCTCAAGACGCGCTGGGAGGGGAGCGACCGCGGAGTGATCGACGCGTTCGCCCGCGTGCCGCAGGACGCTTCGCTCGCCGAGACCTACCTGAAGTTCTCGATCCGGATCGGCGAGATGCTCGACTCGGATCATGCCGCCGCGATGGCTCTGGTCCGCTGGCCCGGCAAGCCGCTCCCGTTCTTCCGCGACCTGCTTCGAGTCGCTCACTACTGCGGCGCACTGGGCCGCTTCGTCAGCTTCGAAGCGTTCCTGCGGGAGCATCGCGATCCCGGCATTACCGATCGTTTCCTCTCGGATCAGTACCGTTCTCCCTACCTGCAGCAGGCAGTGATTCGAGGCGAGTCGGATCCGCTGTCGAACTCGACTCGCTACTGGTCGAACGCGCATCGGGTCGCTGCGATCTCGGGCCTCGAACTCCTTCGCGAAACGCTCGAGGGGCGCCGCGATGCCGCGACGGCGATCGATGTCGATCGACTCCAGACGCTCACCGATGATGCGGAAGAGTCGGCTGACGGATCGCGCAGCGCCGCGACGACGATCGCGGGTTCGCTCGACACCGCCGCGTCGCGGACCGCCGCCGCGTTCGGCCGTTCGGGCAAGGGGCGCGGCTGGCTCGTCCTGAATCCGACCGGCTCGGTTCGACGGACCGGCATCCGATTGCCGCTCGACGCGCCGCTTCCGGCCGTCACCCGGCCGATCTATGCGGCCGATCGCGCGGCGGACGGGATCGACGTCGTCGTCGACGTGCCGGCGATGGGATACGTCTGGATTCCGGCGGAAGGGAAGGGGAGTGCGCCGATGAGCGGCCCGCCGCTGGGCGAGGAGTTCATCCTGCGCAACGAGTTCTTCGAGACGACGATCGATCGGGCCTCGGGAGGGATCCGCACCTACCATCACTACGACGTCCGCGCCAATCGACTCAGCCAGCAACTGGCGATCCGACTGGGGGACGGCGAGACGCCGTACACCCGGATGCAAGCCGACTCGATCGAGACCTTGCGACTGAATCGTGCGTGCGGCGAGATCGAATCGCGCGGACGACTGGTCACCGTCGACGATCGGACCGTCGGCACCTTTCGGCAACGCTTCCGCATCCTGCGCGGCTCGCGAATCCTCGAGATCGAAGGGGAGGTCGCGTCGGACGAGCCGCTCAAGAGCGATCCGTGGAAGTCGTACGTCTGTCAGCGGCTGGTTTGGCGCGATCAGGCGGCCGACTGCTGGCGCGATTCCAGTCAGGTGCGCGTCGCTGCCGGACCGAAGCGCGTCGAAGCTCCGGGGTACTTCGAGATCGAGTTCGAACCGCGGCGGACGACGCTGCTGACCGGCGGCCTGACGTTCCATCGCCGCCCCGAGTCGCATCATCTGGATTCGCTGCTGAAGGTGCGCGGCGAGACGGCGACCGAGTTCCGGTTCGGCCTGGCGCTCGACGTTCCGCACGGTTCGCACCTGGCTCAGCATTTCGGGACTCCGCCGATCGTCGTCGCCGATGTCCCGTGTCCGCCGCAGGGAAACACCGGCTGGCTCTTTCACGTCGATGCCCGCAACGTCCTCGCGACTCGTTGGCAAGGACTCACGGACGACCAGGGGCGGACGATCGGCTTTCGGGTCCGTCTGCTCGAGACGCTCGGACGCCCCGCCAAGGTTCGCCTGACGTCGGCTCGCGAAGCGATCTCCGGCGCGAAGGTCGACTTCGTCGGCGAGCGGCGCGAGGCGTGCGAGACGACCGACGGCAAGGTGCTGGTCGAGATGGTGCCGAACGAGTTCGTCGAAGTGGAGGTCCGGTGGGAGGGATGATCGTCACGATCGACGGCCCGGCCGGAGCGGGCAAGAGCAGCGTCGCTCGCGCGCTGGCTCGCCGGATCGGCTTCGAGTTCCTCGACACCGGCGCGATGTACCGCGCCGTGACCTGGGCTGCGCTTCGCGACCGGCTGGATCTGGAGCAGGCGGCCGACCTGGCCCGTCTGGCCGAACGGATCGACCTGCGCTGGATCGGCGGTCGGCTGCTGATCGACGGAACCGACGCGACCGACGCGATCCGGACTCCCGAAATCACGGCGCTGATCCGACATGCCGCCGATCCTCCCGAGGTGCGACGCGTGCTCGTGCGGCGACAGCAGGAATGGGTCGGCGATCGGAACGTCGTCACCGAAGGGCGTGATCAGGGGACGGTCGCCTTTCCGCAGGCCGGCTGCAAGATCTTCCTGACGGCGAGCCCCGAGGAGCGGGCGCGGCGCCGCGCCGAACAGCTTCGCGCTCAGGGACATGCCGCCGACGAACGCGAGATCCTTGCCGCACAGAATGAACGGGATCGGCGCGATGCCTCGCGCCCCGAAGGCCCGCTTCGAGCGGCCGACGATTCGATCGAACTGATGACCGACGGCCTGTCGCCCGACGACGTGATCGAGCGGCTGGTCGCGATCGTACGCCGTCGTTTCGGCGACGTGATCCCCGACTGAGTCGTCGGAACGGAGATCGCGCCCCGCCTCGCCCCGTCCCCAGCCGCCGCATCTTCCGAAGGACACCGCTCGCGATGAGCCTCGCCAAACGAACCGGACGCCCGTGGTGGAAACGCGTCGGCTACTTCTATCTGTGGCTGATGAGTCGACTGATCGGCATCGTCTTCTTCGGGCTGCGCGTTTCGGGAGTCGGGAAGTTCCCGCTCGGGACCGGTGCTCTCGTCTGCAGCAATCATCAGAGTCACCTCGATCCGGTGCTCGTCGGAATGATCCTGCCGGAGCGGCTGAATTACGTCGCGCGGAAGACCCTCTTCAAGTTCCCGCCGTTCCGCTGGCTGATCGAGTACCTCGACGCGATTCCGCTCGAACGGGACGGCATGGGGATCGGCGGGATCAAGGAGACGCTGCGGCGACTCGAGCGGCACGAGTCGGTGCTGATCTTTCCCGAGGGGACGCGAACGCCCGACGGCCAAGTCGGTCGACTGCGCCCCGGTTTCTACGCGATCGCGCGCCGCTCGGGGCGACCGATCGTGCCGGTCGCGATCGAAGGGGCCTACGACGCGTGGCCCAAGCGGAGTCCCTTTCCGATCCCCGCCAACGTCGCGGTGACGGTCGGCGATCCGATCACTCCGGAAGAGATTCGCGCGTTCGACGAACAAGGGCTGCTGATCGAACTCGAGCAGCGAATCCGCGCCTGCCACGCCCGCTCGTGCCACCTGGTCGGAAAGCGAGCCGATCGCTCTCGCTGAACAAGGCGTCAGCAAGGATTCTCCGCGTCTCGGTGCCTTGACGTTGGCCCGCGTCGTCCCCGACGCGCGGCCGAGACGCTTCGGGCGATCAAGCACCTTCGGGCCGTGAACGGCATCCGAGTCGCACACCCTCGGCTCGGGACGAGCCGGGGCAACGTCGGGTGCCGACCCGGTCATTGCCCCATCCCGCCCGCCACGTCAGGAAAGAGTCTCCGTGCCTCAGTGCCTCCCAGCCCGCCGCGTCAGCAAGGGGTCTCCGCGTCTCCGTGCCTCCTCAGCGTCCCAGCGCCTCTGAGCCTCAGCGTCTCTCCCCCTTCCCGCCGACGGTCTTTCGCTTCTCTACCTGACGCGCTCCGTTCCGGCGACTACCTTGAAGAGGTTCTCGGGGCCCCACAGCTCCGATTCTCCGCTCTCTTCGGATCTTGCCGCCATGACGTATGTTCCCCTGCGCGCCGAATCGGTGCGGCGAGCGCTCGCGCTCGGTTCGACGATCGTCGCCCTGCTGGCCATTTCGTGGTTGCCGACCGGTGCGGACGAGCCGACCAGTCGCCACACCGACGGTCTCCGCAGCGCCCTCCCCGACACCTTTGCGCTGACCGGCGCGAAGATCATCGTCGATCCGTCGACGACGATCGACTCGGGAACGCTCGTCGTCTCGCGCGGCAAGATCGTCGCGGTCGGCGCCGACGCCGTGATCCCTGCGGGGGCTCGCACGATCGATGCGTCGGGTCAGACGATTCTCGCGGCTCCGATCGACCCTTATGCGCCGGTCACCGTCGCGACCGATCCGGCCGACAACGCGTCGTACTGGAACGAGCAGATCCGCCCCGAGCGGCGAGCGGTCGTCGGACTCCGCCCCGATGCGGCGATCGATGCGGCGTGGCGTGCGCAGGGATTTGCCGCTCGCAACTTCGCGCCCGATGCCGGCATCCTGCGCGGCTACGGTGCGCTGCTGCTGCTCGATGACGCGCCGGTCGATCGGCGGGTGCTTGCCGCCGATGCGACTCAACACGCGTTGCTGACCCTCTCGGCTCGCGGCGCTCGCGGCAGCTATCCGAGTTCGCCGATGGGAGCCTATGCCTTGGCTCGACAGGCGATGTACGACGCCCAGTGGTATGCCGAGGCGCGTCGCATCGCGGAGGTCGATCCGTCGGTCGAACGCCCCGAATACAACCGCTCGCTCGAGTCGCTCGGCAGCGTGCTCGACCGAAGCGTGCCGCTGGTGGTCGAGACGTCGAACGAGGCGTTCGTGCTGCGGGCCGATCGCTACGCTCGCGAGTTCGGACTGACGCTGATCGTCGTCGGGAGCGGCAACGAGTATCGCCGAGTCGACGAGATCGCGGCGACCGGACGCGCCCTGATCGTGCCGCTCGACTTCCCCGGCCCTCCGGATGTCGCGACGGCCGAACGAGCCGCTCAGACATCGCTCGAATCGCTGATGCATTGGGATCTCGCCCCCGAGAATCCGTCTCGACTGCACGCGGCGGGCGTTCGGTTCGCGTTGACCGGGAACGGTCTGACCGAGCCGAAGCAATTCTGGCCCAATCTGCGCAAGGCGATCGAGCGTGGGCTCCCCGCCTCGACCGCGCTCGCAGCGCTGACCGTCGTTCCGGCGGAGATGCTCGGGGTCGCCGAGCAGGTCGGCACGTTGCATCCGGGGAAGGTCGCGAACTTCATCGTCTGTGACGGCTCGCCGCTCGAATCCGAGGCGAAGCTGATCGAGACGTGGGTCGCCGGCAAGCGATTCGAGATCGCGCCGGTGGCGGAACGTCGCGCCGAGGGGCGCTGGCAGCTCGAGTTCTCGGGAGGGCTGGCGACCGCCGTCATCGCGTTCACCGGTGATGATGTGTCGCTCAAGGGAGTCTGGGAGCGACCGGAAGTCGCGACGCCGGTGATCGAAGGGAGCGAGGGAGCGGCCGAAACCGCGAAACCGGATCCGATCCGATTCCGACAAGTCGGAGTCGGCGATTGGCGGATCGCCGGACTCGTGCCGGGTGATGCGTTGGATCAGAACGGAACGCTGCAACTGACGCTGACGATCCGCCCCGAAGCGCCCGATACCGCGGTCGGATCGTTGGTCGATGCGGCCGGAGTCCGGTACGAGATCGCCGCCAAGAAGCTGCCGGCCGAAGTGTCGACGCCGGAAGAGTCGACGCCGGAAGAGTCGACGCCGGACCAGCCGACCGAACCGACGGCCGACCAGCCGATCCCCGAGACGCCGGCCGCTCCGACCGATCAGACCGATGCCGCTCCGGCTCCGTCGAACGAAGCCGGTGCCGGTGAAGGACGCCGCGGCCCAGGCGAGCGCGACACGACCCCGCGTCGCGCCCTCTACGAACCGAACTTCCCGCTCGGCGATTACGGTGTCGCCGGACCGCCGGTCGCTCCGGCGGCGATCCTGTTCCGCAACGCGACCGTCTGGACCTGCGGGCCGGAGGGGATCCTGGCCGGCGCCGACGTCCTCGTGACCGACGGGACGATCGCCGCGGTCGGCAGCGGGCTCGTCGCGCCCGAGGGGGCGACGGTGATCGATGCGATCGGCATGCATCTGACTCCCGGCATCATCGACTGTCATTCCCACATGGGGACCGACGGCGGCGTCAACGAAGGGGGACAAGCGATCACGTCCGAGGTCCGCATCGGCGATTTCGTCGACGCTTCGGACATCACGATCTACCGGCAGTTGGCTGGAGGGGTGACGGCAGCCAACGTCCTGCACGGTTCGGCCAATCCGATCGGCGGTCAGAACCAGGTGATCAAGCTCCGCTGGGGCTCGAGCAGCGAGGGGCTGAAGTTCGCCGAGGCGCCGGCCGGCATCAAGTTCGCGCTCGGCGAGAACGTCAAGCAGTCCAACGCCGGCGACTCGTTCAATACCCGCTATCCGCAGACGCGGATGGGAGTCCAGCAGATCATGCGGGACGCCTTTCTCGCTGCGCGGCACTATCG
>CAZZBI010000305.1:0-6405 GCA_964652385.1 uncultured Pirellulaceae bacterium
TGCCTGTACGAGGGGAGTTCGGAAAAAACTCACAGCCTCTGCGGGCTGGGAGGGCACGGGGGACCCCTTGCTGACGCTGCGGGCTGGGAGGGCGCGGGGGACCCCTTGCTGACGCTGCGGGCTGGGAGGGCGCGGAGCCGCTTGCAGATGCTGCTGGGGGGCGAGGCGTGGATCGGGCCCCTTGAGGCCGGTACAATGGAGGCTCGGTCTCCCGAGCTCGGCGGCTCTTGAGGCCTCCTCCCTATGCCGATCCGCGATCGATGCGTCGCGGACCCGGTCCTTCCGCGCAATCGGTGTCGACGCCCATGGTCGCTCGCTCTCCGCTCGCTTGCGTTCTCCTTACCCTGGTCGCCGCGCTGTCGTGCGCCGCCGGAGCCCCCGCGTTGCTTGCCGCTCAGGAAGCGACCGCCGAACCGATCAGCTACTTCCGCTCGGTCCTGCCGATCCTCCAGGAACATTGCCACGGCTGTCATCAGCCGGCGAAATCCGAAGGGGGCTTCGTGATGACCGAGTTCGCGCGCCTGGTGGCCGGAGGCGAATCGGGGGAGAGCGCGATCGTGCCGGGCGAACCGACTCGGTCGCGGTTGGTCGCCGTGATCACCCCGCATGACGGCTTCGCCGAGATGCCTCCCGATCGCCCGCCGCTCTCGGACGACCAGCGCCGCCTGATCGCCGACTGGATCGCGGCCGGCGCGATCGACGACACGCCCGCTTCGAACAAGGTCGCCTACGACGCGGAGCATCCGCCGCTCTACGGCGCCGCGCCGGTCGTCACCTCGCTCGCCTTTTCTCCCGACGGAGCGTGGCTCGCGGTGTCGGGCTATCACGAGGTGCTGATGTATGCGGTCGAGCGAACGGCGGACGGCGGCGAACCGCGAGTCGTCCCGACCGTGGCTCGTCGTCTGATCGGCCGCTCGGAGCGGATCGAAGCGATCGCGTTCTCGCCCGACGGGACTCGCCTGGCGGTCGCCGGCGGTTCTCCCGGTCGGTTCGGCGAACTGCAGATCTGGGAGACGGCAAGCGGAACGCTGACGCTCTCCAAGTCGATCGGCTTCGACACGCTGTACGGAGCCAGTTGGTCGCCGGACGGAACGCTCGTCGCAATCGGCTGTCCCGACAATGCGATCCGCGGCTTCGATCCGAACGACGGCTCGCAGAAGCTCTTCTGCGGTGCGCACGAGGACTGGGTGCTCGACACCGTCTTCTCGACCGCCGGCGACCATGTCATCTCGGTCAGTCGCGATCGCTCGATGAAGCTGGTCAACGTGCCGACGCAGCGGTTCATCGACAACCTGACGAGCATCACTCCCGGCGCGCTCAAGGGAGGGCTCGAAGGAGTCGACCGGCACCCGAAACGGGACGAACTCCTGTGCGGCGGAGCCGACGGGGTGCCGAAGCTCTACAAGATGGTGCGCGAGATGCAGCGCCGGATCGGAGACGACTACAACCTGATCCGAGCCTATCCGGCGATCGAAGGGCGGATCTCGGACATCACCTTCGACGCGTCGGGAGATCGGATCGCTCTCTGCAGCAGTCTCGACGGACGAGGGCGGTGGCGAATCGATCGGACCGACGATGCGACGACGCTGGTCGACGTCGCGGTCCCCGAGTCGGCGCTTTATGCGATCGCCTTTACCCCCGACGGTTCGCTGGTGGCGACCGCCGGTTTCGACGGTCGCGTCCGGATCTATCGCGCATCCGACGGCACGCCGATCGTCGACTTTCCGGCTCGCCCCGCCGATCCCGCCGCCGCCGAGGCGTCGACGCCGTAGACTCCGAAGACCGCAACGGTTCGCGCGGCCGAGGCCACGTCGAACCCCCCTCCCCCCTGCTCCCCTCCCCTTCGACCGCTCGCCGAACTCCGGGCGACGAACCGACAGGATCCGGACATGATGACCGAGTCGCTTGCGAACCGTATCGGGATCCCCGCTCGCCGGCCGCTTCCGGCGTGCCCGGCGAGCGGTCGAGTCGCCGTCGCTGCGCTGCTGTTCACGCTGTCGGCCGCGTCGATCGTGCCGACGATCGGTCGCGCCGACGAGCCGATCGAGTCGATTCCCGAGGGGGTCTCGGTCGGTGCGCTGAGCGTCTCGCCCGATTCGATTTCGCTGAGCACGCCGTTCGAGTATCGGCAGCTGCTGGTGACCGGCGATGCGGGGAGCGGCGAGACGGTCGATCTGACGCGCCTGGCCGAGGTCACGATCGAGCCGCCGATCGCGCAGGTCGACGAGCACGGCAAGGTGACTCCGCTCGCGTCGGGAACCGCGATCGCGACGATCCGTTACGGGGCGTCGGAGGTGACGGTGCCGGTCGAGGTGTCGGGGATCGATCAGACCTATCACCCGAGCTTCGTGCGCGACGTGCAGCCGGTCCTCTCGCGACTGGGATGCAACCAGGGAACCTGCCACGGATCGAAGGACGGCAAGGGGGGCTTCAAGCTCTCGCTTCGCGGCTACGACGCCCTGTTCGATTTCCGTTCGTTGACCGACGAGATCGGATCGCGGCGCTTCAACCGAGTCGCTCCGGATCAGAGTCTGATGCTGCTCAAGGCGAGCGGCTCGATCCCGCATGTCGGCGGCATGCTGACCAAGCCGGGTGAGCCGTACTACGAACTGCTGCGCAGCTGGATCGCCGACGGCGTGCCGTTCGACCTGGCATCGAGTCCGCGCGTCGCATCGATCGCGATCGAGCCGCAGTTGCCGGTCGTCCCTCGCGCCGGCATGCGGGTCCAGATGCGCGTGATGGCGACCTACACCGACGGTGCGGTCCGCGACGTGACGAGCGAGGCGTTCGTCGAATCGGGCGGGATCGAGATCGTCGAAGCGGGACGCGGAGGGATCGTGACGACGCTGCGCCGCGGCGAGGCGCCGATTCTGGTGCGCTACGAAGGGGCCTACGCGGCGACGACGCTGACGGTGATGGGGGATCGCAGCGGTTTCGTCTGGCAGCCGGCACCGGTCTTCGATCCGCTGGACGAACTGGTCGACGCCAAGCTGCAGCGGATGCGGATCCTGCCGAGCGAACTGTGCGATGACGCCGAGTTCGTCCGCCGGATCTATCTGGATCTGGCCGGTCTGCCGCCGACCGCCGATCAGGTCCGCGCCTTTCTCGCCGACTCGCGTCCGTCCAGGACGAAGCGCGACGAGCTGATCGATCGCCTGATCGGCAGCCCCGAGTTCGTCGAGTACTGGACCAACAAGTGGGCCGACCTGCTGCAGGTCAATCGGAAGTTTCTGGGCGAGGAGGGATCGGTCGCGCTGCGCAACTGGATCCGCGACTCGATTGCCGAGAACAAGCCGTACGATCGGTTTGCGCGCGAGGTGCTGACCGCCGACGGATCGAACCTGTCCAATCCCCCCGCCGCCTACTGGAAGGTGCTGCGCGAGCCGGTCGATGCGATGGAGAACACGACGCATCTGTTCCTGGCGATCCGCTTCAACTGCAACAAGTGCCACGACCATCCGTTCGAACGCTGGACCCAGGATCAGTACTACGAACTGGCGGCCTACTTCTCGCAGGTCGGACGGAAGGAGGATCCCGAGTTCGTCGGCCAGCGCATCGGCGGCTCGGCGGTCGAAGGAGCGGTGCCGCTGGTCGAAGTGATCTACGACACCGGCAGCGGCGAAGTGCGACATGATCGGACCGGGCAGCTGACGCCGCCGAAGTTTCCGTTCGAGCACGACGGCTTCGTGTCGACCGGCGTCTCGCGCCGCGTCGCGCTCGCCGATTGGCTCACCAGCGCCGAGAACCCCTACTTCGCTCGCTCGTACGTCAATCGGATGTGGGGCTACCTGACCGGAGTCGGGATCATCGAACCGATCGACGACATCCGCGCAGGCAACCCGCCGACCAACCCGGAGCTGCTCGATCATCTGACCGAGCGCTTCATCGAATCGGGTTTCGACATGCAGCAGCTCGTCCGCACGATCTGCCGCAGTCGGACCTATCAGCTGTCGGTCCGCACCAATCCGTGGAACGAGGATGACGAGGTCAACTACAGTCACGCGATCCCTCGGCGACTGCCGGCCGAGGTGCTGTTCGACAGCTTTCACTTCGCCTCGGGAGCGCCGTTCCGCATTCCGGGAGCGGCGGAAGGAGTACGAGCCGCGGAGTTGCCCGACTCCGGGGTCGCGGTCCCGTTCCTCGACGACTTCGGTCGCCCGGTCCGCGAAAGCGCGTGCGAGTGCGAACGGAGCAGCGGCGTGGCGCTCGGGCCGGTGATGAAGCTGGTCAACGGATCGAGCCTCGCGCAGGCGATCGGCGATCCCGACAACGAACTGGCGCGACTGACGGCGCGGATCACCGACGACAAGCAGCTGGTCGAGGAGCTCTTTCTCCGGTTCCTGGCTCGCTTTCCGACCGAGCACGAGACCGAGCTGGCGCTCGAGACGTTCCGCGCGGCCGGAGCCGATCTCGAGGAGCATCAGGCGCGGCTGCAGGAGTACCTGGCGGAACTCGGACCGCGTCAGGCACAGTGGGAGGCGCAGCAGACGGCGGAGGTGGTCTGGAACCGACTGGAACCCGAGTCGCTCGCCTCGGACGTCGGCGCCGAGTTCGTGACGCGCGACGACGGTTCGCTGCTCGTCACCGGTCCGACCGGCCACGATACCTACCGGATCGTCGTGCCGATTCCTGCGTCGGGACTGACCGGACTGAAGCTCGAGGTGCTGGCCGATCCGTCGCTCGCCGCGGGTGGACCGGGACGAGCCGACAACGGCAATCTGGTCCTCAACGAGTGGATCGTCGAACGGTTCGATCCGGCGCATCCCGAAACCGCGACTCGCGTGGCGCTGATCGAGCCGACCGCCGACTTCAGTCAGGAGGGGTGGCCGATCGCCGGAGCGGTCGACGGGAACGAGACGACCGGTTGGGCGGTGATGCCGATGTTCGGCCAGGACCACCATGCGGTCGTCCGATTCGCCGAACCGGTCACGGCGGACGGCGCCGCTCGCCTGCGGATCTCGCTCGTGCAGAAGTTCCCCGACGGCAAGCACCTGATCGGCCGCTTCCGTCTGTCGGGAACCGACAGTCCGGGGCGGCTCGACCGAGCCGGTATCGACCCGGCGCTTGCCGCGGCGCTGCGGACCGCTCCCGACGATCGCGACGCGGCTCAACAGGAACTGATTCGCGAGACGATGCTGCGGAACGATCTGACCTATCGGGGGCTGAAGCTGGCGGTGGAACAGAGTCGGGCGGAGCGAGCCAATCCGCGTCTGGTCGGCGTGCAGGATCTGGCGTGGGCGCTGGTCAACAGTCCGGCGTTCCTGTTCAACCGCTGAGTCGACGGTTCGGAAGGGGGCGCCGGAAGGGGCGTCCTGCGGCGCGAGTCGCCGACTCAGCCGTGCCGCGACGCGGCCCTGACCCGGCGGGACCGCGTCGGTCGAGCGGCCGGCTCGGCGGCGTCCTCCCGTCGCACGATCGATCGGCTCCCACGGAAGGAACCGCATGTCGCTGAAGTGGAGCGAGGCGATCGTCGTCGGTCGCCGCGTCTGGGACGAAGGGCTCTTCACGCTGACGCTCGATGCGCCCGGCGTGCCGCCGTTCGAGGCGGGGCAGTTTCTGCAACTCGGCCTGCGCGACGGCGAACATCATGTGCACCGCCCTTACTCGGTCGCGTCGCCGCATGGCCCGACGCTCGAGTTCTTCATCGTGCTCGTGCCGGACGGCGAACTGACTCCGAGGCTGTGGCGGCTGCGAGTCGGCGATCGGCTGGAGGTCGGCCATCCGGCCGCCGGCCGCTTCACCCTGTCGCGAGCTCCCGCCGCAAGGGATCTCTGGATGATCGGGACCGGCACCGGAGTCGCTCCGTACGTGGCGATGCTGCGGACCGAGGAGCCGTGGCGGAAGTACGAGCGGATCGCGTTGGTGCACGGCGTACGGACTCGGTCGGATTTGGCCTATCGAGACGAGTTCGAGGAGCTGCAGCGATCGCATCCCGAACGGTTCGTCTATCTGCCGACGACCAGTCGCGATGACGAACCGGGGGGACTGTCGGGGCGAGTCACGACGTTGTTGTCGAGCGGCGAACTGGAAGAGCGAGCGGCGATGCGCCTGGTTCCCGAGCAGTGTGCCGTATTGCTGTGCGGCAATCCGGCGATGCTCGACGACATGGAACGAGACCTCGAGAGCCGCGGCCTGAAACGCCACCGCACGCACACCCCCGGTCAGATCGTCGTCGAGCGTTACTGGTGATGAGCCGTCAGCCGTAGTGCGACCGCCCTCGGCCGCATCGTTTGCCGTAGTGCGACCGCCCTCGGTCGCATCGTTTGCCGTAGTGCGACCGCCCTCGGTCGCATCGTCTGCCGTAGTGCGACCGCCCTCGGCCGCATCGTTTGCCGTAGTGCGACCGCCCCCGGTCGCATCGTCTGCCGTAGTGCGACCGCCCTCGGCCGCATCGTTTGCCGTAGT
>CAZZBI010000306.1:0-6342 GCA_964652385.1 uncultured Pirellulaceae bacterium
AGCGCAGGGGTCTCCGTGCCCTCAATTCGAAACCGCTGCGACCGAGGTCGGTCGCACTACGAAAGGCTGCGACCGGGGTCGGTCAATCGACGAACGTGGCCCCGGGCTCTCCGAGCCCGAGGTCGGGTGGAAGTCGACACCGGTCACGCCGCGAAGCTGGTTCGATGTCGAGACGAAGCCCTGCCTCGGCCACGGAGTGGCCGGGCCCACGTGGCCAACGGCCGACTGCCGCTCACTCCTCGATCCGCGGCGGGAGGGAAAACTTCGGGGCGGACGGTTGGTCGAAGTCATCGTAGTCGTCGTACGACTTCGCCTTCTTCGGTTTGGCCGTCGCGGTCGACGTCACCTCGTTCGCCGCGTCGTGGAAGGTCTTCTGGAAGTCGTTCAGTCCCTTGCGGAACTCGCGGTAGCTCCCGCCGAGCGACTTCGCCACCTCGGGCAGCCGCTTGCCGAACAGGACCACGGCGACGACGCCCAGGACCATCATCTCCTGCATGCCGATGCTGAACATCATTTACCCCGCGCGAACCGGCAGGTTCTGACGACGCTTCGGGCCGTCGCGTCGCTCGGGTCGGATCGCCTCCGACGCGAGTCCGGGCACCGAAGAATCGATACCCGACGCGAACTGACCGACGTCTCGGCGACCGAGCGGCCGAACCACCGGAGAAGGAGACCGGAAAACGGGACGACGCTCAGGCTTCCGCCTTGCCGCTGTCGCTCCCCTTTTCCTCTTCCTGGTTCATGCCGCGCTTGAACTCGGTCACGCTCCGCCCCATGTTCCGCATCAGACTCGGCAGCTTCGCGCCACCGAACAGGAGCAGAACGATGAAGGCGATGATGAGCAGTTCCCAATGGCCGATGCCGAACATGGACGTACTCCCGCAAGACCTGGACGAAACGAAACGTGACGGAGCACATTCGTCGGCGAATGCGGGTTAGCACCCGGATGGGTCTAGCCAGAACCGAGACGTGCATGACGCGACGGGCGAAGCGGACCTCGCGCGCCGCGTTGACTGCTCCCATTTTATTGGGCCGCCCAACGCTGTCAAACACCCGTCCGAGTCTCACCAGCCCGCAACGTCAGCAAGGGTGCTTCGTGCCTCCCAGCCCGAAGCGCCAAGCGCAGGGGTCCCTGTGCCTCAATTCATGACGACATGCGGCGTCGCCACTGCGTGGACCACTTCAAGTTCGAACCTGCCGACGACCCAGCCAGCCCGAACCGCAGCGGCGGGTTCAGCCCTGAAGGCAAATGCTGCGACCGGGGTCGGTCGCACTACGCCGATGCTGCGACCGGGGTCGGTCGCACTACGAAAATACGGCGACCGAGGGCGGTCGCACTACGGCAAGCTGTGGCCGGGCGCCGTCGCCATCTTCAGAATGCTGTCCGAATCACGGACCTGCGTAGACCAGGTCGAGCAGTGAAATTGGGGCGGTCGGTGAGTGCCTTCAGATCGGGCCATTCCCAAGCCCCTGATCGGTCCGGCTGAAATCCTCGTCTCGCCCGGCCGAAACACGAACAGGCGGTTCCGATCGCCGCTCAGGTTCGACGTCTCGACCCACTCGACGCCCTAACCGATGCGGCTCTCCTCGTCCGTCGTAACTACCGGGACCGGTTCCCTCGCCCGCCCTCTCCAACCCACGACGATCTCTCATGACCTTCCCGAAGCTTGCCTCGGTTCGGTTCGTGTCGCGGTGCGTCGGTCTGCTCGTCGCCTTGCTCGCCGCTCCGCTCTCGTCCCCCGGCCAGGAATGGGCGACGCGGATGTTCGAAACGACGTCGCACGATTTCGGGTCGGTCGCCCGCGGAGCCAAGACCGAGTTCGCCTTCGTTCTGACCAACGGTTTTCAGGAACAGGTGCACATCGCGTCGGTCCGCTCCAGCTGCGGCTGCACCAATCCGCGAATCGTGAAGGACACGCTCGACACCTACGAGAAGAGCGCCATCGTCGCCGAACTCAACACGACGAGCTTTCAGGGATCGAAGAACGCCACCATCACCGTCGTCATCGATCGACCGTATCGAGCCGAGGTGCAGCTGCGCGTCTCGACCTACATCCGCACCGACATCGTCATCGAACCGGGGGAGTGCGCCTTCGGCGACGTCGACCAGGGGAAGGTGGTGGAACGCCGGCTGTCGATCGTCCATGCCGGCCGAAGCGACTGGCAGATCGTCGACGTGCGAGCCGGCTCGGATCGTCTGGAAGCGGAGCTGACCGAACGCGAGCGGAGCGGCGGTCGAGTCGCGTATGACCTCGTCCTCCGACTCAAGGACGACGTCGATCTCGGTCCCTTTCGCGAGCAGATCCACCTGGTCACCAACGACCGGAATCTGACCACCGTCCCGCTGATGGTCGAGGGGCGAGTGCGCGGCTCGATCGCGGCGAGCCCGAATCTCCTGTCGCTCGGCGCTCTGGCCGGCGGCAGCTCGACGAAGAAAGTCTTTCTGCGAGGCCAGGGAGCCTTCGCGATCACCGCCGTGCGAGCGACCGATCCGGCCATCCGGTTCGAGATTCCGGAAGGGGAAAAGGAGTCGCAATTCCTGCCGATCACCGTCGCTTCGGACGGCTCGGGGCGCCAGGTCGACGAAACGGTGACGATCGAAACGACGCTCGGTTCGGTCCAGGTCAAGGTGACGGGCCAGCTGAACTGAGTCGCCGCCGCGGACGGCACGGCGCCTCGCCGCGACGCTCTACGGCCCGTTCTTCGCCAGCTCGAAGCGACGAGCGATCTCGGTCATCCGCTTCCGATTGACCCCCAGATCCGAATACCCGACTCGCGATGCCGAGCGGTAGTCGATGCGCCCCTGGTCCAAGTCGACGCGGAACTCGACGTCGTCGACGAATCCGAGGACTGCCGAGCGGAACTCGACATGCAGATAGTCCTCGGAACGGGCGACGACGGTCGTGCGAGGGAACTCGCCGCAGACCTTCTCGAGCAGGTCGAGCCCCTTCTCCGCTGAGCCGGACCACGGGAGCGGTTCCATCGCGTGCTCCGCGTCGGCCGCCGAGCTCGAAACGCAGTTCGGGCTGGTCGGGCACTCCGCCAGCGGAGCTCCGACCGTTCGCCCCTGGGAGGCGACCGTCGACGGCACCCGACTCCGACCGTTCGACGAACGGATCACGAAGATCCCGATCGCTCCGATCACCAGGACAACCAGCAGCAGCACGGTCGGCAATCGCCTCGAAAGAGTCGAGCGGACGTTCGGTGCGGACATCGGCGCCTCGGGGGAGAGCCGGAGGGAACGACCCGCTGCCGAGCGACCTTCCCCCCGCGAACTCGAACATCGTAGTCGACTTCGTTCGGCCGGGGAGCCTACCGGACCTATCTTGCCTAGATTGCCCTTGCGGAATCTCCGGACAAATCGTCTCAATCACTACGATCATCAGGACCGATACCGTCCGTCGAAGGTCTCGTACTCTCTTCGACCGAGGATCGTGTCATGGTCAGGAAGTCGCTGCTCTCCGGACTCGTGCTGGTAGCGTCGATCGTCGCCTGGGGACAGGCTCAGGAACGTCCGCTCCCTTCGATCCTTCGCCAGCCGGCGCCGCTTCCCGCGACCGGCGTTTCCGACGAACCGCGGCGACTCAGCTCGGAACTCGAACGAGCCGGAGCGCAAGTGGCGGTCGAGCATCAGGTCCCCCGTCCGCTCGACGAGTCGGCGCCGCGCTCGTTCGCTCCGAGCGAGCCGCGTCCGCTGCCGGCCGGTCCCGCCGCCGTTCGTCCGGTCAGCCTCTCGGCTCAGGACGGTCAGCAGCCGGCGGTCCCCTCGATCCTCTCCGGCCGCAGCGGATCGACTCCGCGCACCGCTCCCCCCGCGTCGGCCGCTCCTGCGAACACCCCTCCAGCGTCGACCTTGCCCGCAGGCGCCGCACCGCGCACTCCGGCCGCTCCGATGGGCACTTCGACCATGCCGCCGATGACTCTGTTGCGCGCCGATTCGCCGAGTCAAACCGGCTCGATTCCGTCGAACGCCGCCGCGCCGAACACCGGGCTCGGTCCGAACGTCTCGGCTCAGGGGCGAGCGGCGGGAGCGGCCGCCGGAGCGCGACCGATCGGCATCTCGATGCGCGGCCCGACGCTGCGAGTCGACGTGTCGGGGCCCGAGTCGATCGCGGTCGGCAAGGACGCGATGTTCGAGGTGCTCGTGACCAACGCCGGTCCGATGGCGGGCGAGAACATTCTGGTCGCCGTCGATTTCCCGGCGCATGTCGGCATCGTCTCGGCCGAGCCGAGCGACGGCGAGGTGGAGCAGACCGACGGAACGCAGATGGCTCGCGTCATCTGGACCGTCGCTCAGGTCGCCGCCGGCGGGCAGCAGAAGCTGATGCTGAAGCTGATGCCGCAGCAGAACGCGGCGTTCGACATGAACTGCGAATGGACGCTGATGCCGCTGACCGGCACCGCCAAGATTGAAGTGACTCAACCGGCTCTGGCGATGAAGGTGACCGGACCCTCCGAAGTCCTCTTCGGTCAGGAGGCGTCGTTCCGCTTCGACGTGACCAACTCGGGGACCGGAGCGGCCGAAAACGTCGTCGTCTCGCTTCCGGCGGAAATGGGAGGCGACCAGAAGGAACTCGGCACGATTCCTCCGGGCGAGACGCGGGCGTTCGCGCTGGAGATCGCCGCGGCGGAAGCAGGCGCGATGTCGATCGGCGCGATCGCCTCGGCCGACGGCGGACTGCGGCAGGAAGCGTCGGCGGACTTCATCGTCCGTCGTGCTCGCCTGGATGTCGCCACGGTCGGCCCCGACTTCAAGTATGCCGGCACCGTCGCCACCTACGAACTGACGATCGTCAACGCCGGTGACGCTCCGGCGACCGGCGTGATCGCGGCTGCCGCACTGCCGGCCGGTGCTCAGTACGTCGACGGCGTCGAAGGGGCCGAGCAGATCGAAGGGGGCCTCCGCTGGCAGATCGGGCAGCTCGCTCCGGGCGAGCGACGGTCGTACGCGATCCGCTGCATTCTCGAACAGGCAGGTGAACTGCAGTTCGAGGCAGGGGCCCGCGCCGAAGGCGAGATTCAGGGAGCCGATGCGGTCGCGACCGTCGTCGAAGCGGTCGCCGATCTGGCGCTCGCGGTCGACGATCCGAAGGGACCGAAGCCGGTCGGCGACGAAGTGATCTACACGCTGCGAATCACCAATCGAGGTTCCAAGGCGGCGACCGACGTCAAGCTGCTCTGCCAGTTCTCGGACGGGATCGAGCCGACGTCGACCAGCGGTCATCCGGCCGAACTCGTGCCGGGACAGGCGATGTTCCGCCCGATCGCTCGCATCGACGCCGGTCAGGAACTGGTGATCGAAGTGCGAGCCAAGGCGACCAAGGAAGGGAACCATGTCTTCCGCGCCGAATTGACCTGCGACACGCCCGAGACGCGACGGGTCTTCGAAGGGACGACCAAGTTCTTCGGCAGTGCCCGCTCGTCGACCACCAGCAACCTGCCGTCGACGATTCCCGCGGCGGGGCCGACGGGCGGAGCCCCGGCGCTCCCGTCGAGCGGCCCGAGCCTGCCGCCGAGCACCGGCCCGTCGCTCCCGCCGAGCAGCGGTCCGAGTCTGCCGCCGAGCAGCAGCCCGGGGCTGACGCCGCGAGGCGGGTCGAACCTGCCGCTCGCTCCGCCGAGCAACGGCGGAGGCGGCTTCCGCCCCGGCCGCAACACGCCGTAGTCAGTGCGTAGTGCGACCGCCACGTGGGCCCGGCCACTCCGTGGCCGAGGCAAGGGTTCGTGGCGCTTCCGAACGAGCTTCGCAGCGTCAGCGGTGTCGAAATCCACCCGACCTCGGGCTCGGAGAGCCCGGGACCACGTAGCGCGACTCTGTCCGTCGAACGGCGACCGACCTCGTCTAGTCCCGTCAGGGACGGCCGACACTAGCCCACCGATTTATCGGTGGGTCGACGATCGGCGAAAACGCGAAGCGAAGAGTCCCGATAGGGACGACAGATCCTCGCGGATACCGACTGAGGGCGCAGTTCTTTCGTCCCTTCGGGACTTCGATTCACGGGCGGTCCCCCTCGAAACCCGGCGATGAATCGCCGGGCTACCGTCGGTCGTCCCTGACGGGACTTTTCGGAACGTGGTCGCAGCCGATCGACTCACGAGCGGACGACGCGTCTGACGTGGGCCCGGCCACTCCGTGGCCGAGGCAAGCATTCGTGGCGCTGCCGAACGAGCTTCGCCGCGTCAGCGGTGTCGAAATCCACCCGACCTCGGGCTCGGAGAGCCCGGGGCCACGTTCGTCGTTTGAACGACCCCGGTCGCAGCGGTTTCGAATTGAGGGGCACGGAGACCCCTGCGCTTGGCGCTACGGGCTGGGAGACACGGAGCACCCCTGCGCTTGGCGCT
>CAZZBI010000307.1:0-2265 GCA_964652385.1 uncultured Pirellulaceae bacterium
CGGGCTGGGGAGGGCGCGGGGACCCCTTGCTGACGCGGCGGGCTGGGGAGGCGCGGCGGGTCGGCAAGGATGTCTACGCCAGGATCTCTTCCACGATCCGACTCGGACGGCCGGCGGTCAGCGTCTGAGGCTGACCGTTGTGGTGATAGATCAGCCGTTCGTGATCGATCCCGAACAGTCGCAGGATCGTCGCCTGGAGATCGTTCGGAGTCACGACGTTCTCGACCGCCCGATGGCCGACCTCGTCGGTCGCTCCGAACGTCATGCCGGGACGGATTCCTCCTCCCGCCAGCCAGATCGAGAAGCCTTGGCCGTTGTGATCGCGCCCCACCTCGTTCTCGTTCCCGTGCGCTTCGGTCACCGGCAATCGTCCGATCTCTCCGCCCCAGTGCACGAGCGTCGTATCGAGCAGGCCTCGCTGAGCCAAGTCCTTGACGAGCGCCGCCGCCGGCTGATCGGTCTTGCGACAGATCGACGGCAGGTTGCTCGCCAGATGCGAGTGGGTATCCCAAGGCTGTCCGCCCAGGAAGAGCTGCACGAACCGGACACCACGCTCGATCAGTCGCCGCGCGATCAGACAACGCGTTCCGTACTCCCGCGTCTCGTCCCGATCGAGGCCGTACATCCGATGCGTCGCTTCGGTCTCGCGCGAGATGTCGAGCGCTTCGGTGGCCGCCGTCTGCATGCGTGACGCCAGTTCGTAGCTCGCGATCCGCGCCTCCAGATCCGCCTCGCCCGGATGCCGCTGCTGGAACTCGTCATTCAGTCGTTCGAGCAGCGCCAGATTCTGTCGTTGCAGTCGCCCGGCCAGGCGCGGCGGGGGATCGAGGTTCAGGATCCGCGGCTCGCGCGCCCGCAGCACCGTTCCCTGAAACAGCGGAGGCATCCAGCCGCTCGACCAGTTGTGCGTCCCGTCGACCGGATGCCCTCCCGGATCCGACAGGACCAGATACGCCGGCAGGTCTCGCGTCTCGCATCCCAGCCCGTAAGTGATCCAGCTGCCGAGCGTCGGGCGTCCGGTGACCGCCGGGATCCCCGAATGCTGATACCGGATCGACACCTCATGACCGTTGAAGCCGGTGTGCATCGATCGGACGACACAGGCGTGATCGACGATCCCCGCGAAGTGCGGCAGCAGCTCCGAGATTTCGGTCCCCGACTGACCGTGAGCCGCGAACTTCCACGGGCTCCCGAGGAGCTTCTTCGAGGCGCGATTGACGAAGCTGTACTGGATGTCGCCGGCGTACTCCGTGCCGCTCATCCGCTGCAGTTCGGGCTTCGGATCGAGCAGGTCCATGTGAGCCGGACCGCCGTGCATGAAGAGCGAGATCATCGCTTCGGCGCGCGGCGCGATGGCCGGCGCCTTGGCCAGCAGGTCGTAGCTGCGAGGGGCGCGAGGGGCATCACCGCTGACGGCGCGCGCCTGTTCCTGATGGAGCATCCAGGCGAGCGCAACGCCGCCGATTCCCATCGCGTTGCGCTGCAGGAACTCGCGTCGGCCGATCGGTCGTCGATCCATCACGCACCTCATTCGACGTACAGGAACTCGTTGCTTCCCAGCAGCGTCCGACACAGGCTCTCGAGCGCCTGATCGATCGCCGCCGATCGGTCGCTCGCCCGATCATCGAGCGACACCGTGTCGTGCATCCAAGCCGCGACCGCTTCCAGCTCCTCGCGACGCGGATCGCGCAGCAGCGTGCGACGCCAGGCGGCGACCACGCGTCGACCGATGTCGGTCGGCGGAGGGCCGTGCAGCGCCGACGACGATTCGAACTCGTGCGGCGCGACCGGAGCGGCTCCCGAATCGATCGCTTCGCCGCTCGGTTCACCGCGCAGCGTCACGACCCAGCGGAAGCTGTCCGACGTCACGTGCTCTCGGCCGTCGACCACCAGATCGATCGTCTCGCCGGCCCGCAGCTCGAGTCCGCTCGCTGACGTCGGCACGCTCGAGCCGAAGACGTCGAACGACAGGATCGATCCGCGCTCGCCGAGCACGATGCGCCCGCGGACTCCGTCGCCGTTGCGACTGTCGTGTTCCAGCTGGCCGTCGATCGACCAGCGACCGTCGAACGGGACGACGAACCGCCGCACGACCGCGCGGCCGGTTCCCGGATGCCCTCCCGAAGCATGAATCAACGACCACTCCAGTCCGGGATCGGGAACCGCGGGGCCCCCTTGCCATTGCGATCCGGTCCAGAACGGCAGGTGTCGGAACGAGGCCGGATCGTAGGCGCCGGCTTCACCGAGCGGCGCCCAACCGAACTC
>CAZZBI010000307.1:2275-6330 GCA_964652385.1 uncultured Pirellulaceae bacterium
CGCACCTGCGGGTCGGGCCAATCGATGCCGTCCAGAAGAGTCGCGGTCGAGTCGTGCTCGACCCGAGACGCCTCGTCAGCCGCGTCGAGCGCGATCCTCGCCGCCAAGCGTGACGCTTGCCCGCCGATGAAGTCGCTGTTCAGCAGCATCAGCGCCTGAGGGGCAACGGTCGAGAACGATCGCCGCTCGCAGTTCGTCTCCATGATCGGCGCATCGAACGCCTGCAGGAACGAGACCGGTTTCGAGCGACGAGCCTGCAGATAGACGCTCCGCCGCGCCTCGACCGACGGCACGACCTGTCCCGTCTCGTCCTCGGTCAACGGCACCGGCGGTCCGAACGAGGTGCGATCGAGCGCTCCCGAGGCGAGCAGGATCCGGTCGCGAATCGCTTCGGCCTCCATCCTTCGCAACGGATAGCGCCACAGCAACGCCGTTTCGGCATCGACCGCTGCGGCTCGCTCGTCGATCGCCGAGGACTGGCGATACGTGGCGCTCGTCATGATCAGCCGATGCAGCCGCTTCAGACTCCAGCCGCCGTCGGCCAGTTCGCACGCCAACCAATCGAGCAGCTCGGGATGCGACGGGCGATCGCCCAGATGTCCGAAGTCGGCGACCGACGGGACGATCCCGCGACCGAAGTGGTGCATCCAGACCCGATTGACGAAGACGCGATTGAACAGCGGATGGCGTCCCGAGACCAGATGCCGCGCGAACGCCAGACGCCGGCCGCTGGTCGGCAACGACGGATCGTCGAGCGGCAGATCATGACGCGAACCGTCGAACTCGAGGACCGACAGATCGCCCGGCACGACGGTCGCGGTCGGCTGGCGATAGTCGCCCCGATGGAACACCTTCGTTTCGGGCAGATGCCCCGCCGGTTCGCGCACCACGCTCAGGAATCGCTCGACCGGCTTCCGTGAGCGGATTTCGGCGATCTTCGCGTCGTACGTCTTCAGCTCATCGGCCGCCGCCTGATCGTACTGATAGAGGACACCGGGCGAGATGTTGACGCTCGGATTCGAATCGAGCAGCGCCTGCTGTTCGGCCGTCCGTTCCCCTGCGGCGGTCCGATACGCATCGCGCAGCTGAGTCCTGAGCGGTTCGTCGTACTTGCCGAGTTCCTTGTCCAGCGCGGCGGCCAGGAACCCCTCTTCCTTGACGCGCCGCTCTTCGGCGACCGCGGCCGCTTCGGATTCGACCGCCGCCGCTGCCGCTCGATCGGCCGACGTGTACAGGCTGACCAGACGCTGCGGCGGCGGCTGCCAGGCGTCAGGATCGAGCGCCGGAGCGAACACCGCTCGCAACCGATAATAGTCTTCCTGCAGGATCGGGTCGTACCGATGGTCGTGACACTGGGCGCACGCCATCGACACGCCGAGCAGGCTGGTCGAAACGATCTTGATCGTGTCGGCGATCGACTGGTTGCGAGCGAGCGGCTCGTCGACCCCTCCTTGTCCGGTTCCGTCCGCGGCGGTCCTCAGAAAGCCGGTGGCAATCAGCGGATCGAGCGACGCCGGATCCGGCTCGTTCAGGTCTCCGGTAAACAGCTCGTCGCCGGCCAACTGTTCGAGAACGAAGCGATCGATCGGCTTGTCGTCGCGCAGGGAGCGGATGACCCAATCCCGGTAGTGATAGGCCCACGGGCGCTCGCGATCCTCGGTCGTATAACCTTCCGAGTCGGCGTACCCGGCGACGTCCAGCCAATGTCGTCCCCAGCGCTCGCCATACGCGTCGGTCTCGAGCAGACGATCGACCAATCGCTCGTAGGCGTCGACCGAGGGATCATCGACGAACGCCTGCAACGTTTCGAAATCGGGGGGCAGGCCGGTCAGGTCGAACGACGCTCGAATCGCGAGCGTGCGGCGATCGGCTTCGGTCGACAGATCGAGTCCGGCATCGCGCAGCCGAGCGAGCACGAAGCGATCGATGTCGTTGCGCACGCGAGGGTCGTCGATCGCAGGGACCGTCGGTCGAGCGAGCGGTCGGAACGACCACCACTCCCGATCTTCCGGCAGGATTCCGATCCCGCTCGGCGGCGCTTCCGACTCGGGGCGAACGGTCGGAGCGCCGGCGGTGAGCCAGGCGATCAGGCGATCCCGTTCGTCGCGCGACATCTTGACGGAGCCGGGAGGCATCTCGCCCGAATCGATCCGCTCGATCAGCAGGCTCGCTTCGGGATGATCGAGATCGATCGCGGCGCCCGAGTCCCCTCCGGAACGCATCGTACGGACCTGTCGCAGATCGAGGCCCCCCTCCTTCGTCTCGGTCGCCCCGTGACAGTCCAGACAATGGGCCCGAAGGATCGGACGGATGTCCCGTTCGAACGTGAGGGGGGCCGCCGACGGATCGTCTCCTTTCGCTCCGCACGACATAGCCAGCCACAGGAGCGCCGCAGCGGTCAGGCTCGCGCCGCGGCGGAGCCGGAGTGGCAGCACCGGTGCGAGCGAGAGTTGGCCTTCGACGAGCATCGTCATGATCTCTCGTGATGCAGGCGGGGAGGCGCCCGGAAACCGAGACCGCGAGCGGCTGCGGAATCCGAAGCGAGCGAGGGAGGGGAGTGGAGGCGGGAGAGGGCCGAACGGAACGTTCGACGCCCGTAGAGAATGATACTGCCCCTGAGGGCCACAAGCCAGTTTCGTCCGCGCCCTCCCAGCCCGTAGCGCCCAGCGCAGGGGTCCCCGTGCCCCCATTCGGAAACCGCTGCGACCGGGGGCGGTCAAACGACGAATGCTGCGAACCCGGCGTTGGCCCGCGTCGTCCCCGACGCGCGGCCGTGCGACAACGGGTATTCGAGAAGCAGCGCAGCGACATCCGAATCGAAGTCGCGCACCCTCGGCTCGGGACGAGCCGGGGCTACACCGCGGCAGAGTCGATTCGCTGCGACCGGGGTCGGTCGCACTACGACGAATGCTGCGACCGGGGTCGGTCGCAGTACGAATGCTGCCACGACTCGACTCGCCCTTACGGCTGCGCAGAGGGGCGACTATCCTGAGCCCCTTGCGCTCCTCTTCTTCCCGTCCGCACGGAACGGCTTGATGTCCGACTCGCGGTTCGTCTTTCTCGTCTGCCAGATCGATACCGAACCGTCGATCAAGCGATGGATCGCGTCGCGGATTCCGTCCGCTCGTTTCGCCTTCTCGCGTCCCGGCCTGCTGACCTACAAGCTGACCGACGATTCGGTCGAGACGCTTTCGGCGTTCGGACAGCTGCCGCTGATCCGCACCTACGGTCTCGGGCTCGGTTCGTTCGCCGGAGGCCGCGACGAACTCGTCGCTCGACTTCGTCAGACCCGCGAAGCGCGCGAAAGTCGCGTCTGGCATCTGTGGCGTCGCGATCGGGCGCGAGTCGGGGAGTTCGACTTCGAGCCGTTTGCCGACCCGGGATTGGCCGATCAGGCACTCGAACTCGCTCGCGATGCCGGCGTCGATCCGTTGCCGCGATGCAATCAGGTCGCGGAACGCGGAGAGCAGGTCTTCGATCTGATCGCGGTCGACGAAGACAAGTGGCTCCTCGGCACCCATGTCGCCTCGAGTCCGTCGAGTTGTTGGGTCGGAGGGGTCCCGCCGCTCGAACGACGCGACGTCGTTTCGCGGGCCTACTACAAACTGGCCGAGGCGCTGCGATGGAGCGAGTTGCCGATTCGCGTCGGCGATCTGGCGCTCGAGATCGGTTCGGCTCCCGGCGGCGCTTGTCAGCTGCTGCTGGAACTCGGACTGAAGGTGATCGGAGTCGATCCGGCGGCGATGGATCGGCGCGTGCTGGAGCATCCGAACTTCGAGCATGTGCGCATGCGGAGTCGTGACCTGCAGCAGCGCCGGCTCGCCAGGGTCGCTTGGCTCTTCTGCGATGCGAACCTCGTTCCCGAAGCGGTGCTCGACGAGCTGGAGCCGCTCGCGACGAGTCGCCATCTGAATCTGCGCGGAACGGTGCTGACCCTGAAGATGCCTTCCTGGGAACGCTTCGATCGCCTGGACGACTACGTCGCTCGAATCGCGAGCTGGGGTTGGCGTCGGGTGCGCGTCCGACACCGCGCGTTCGATCGCCAGGAGCTGGCG
>CAZZBI010000308.1:0-6296 GCA_964652385.1 uncultured Pirellulaceae bacterium
CTGCCGCACTGGCTCGCGCTGCGACGATCCTCCGAACGGCTGAGGATCGTCACGCTCAGTTGCGGATTGGAGCTGGTCGAGCGGTTCGAATCTCGGCTGCGGCAACAGGGGGAAACGCCGATCGATCTGAAGATCGCCTCGCTCGGCCCGGTGGTCAGTCGACGAACGCCCCTCGCACCCCTTACGATCTGCGGGTCTCGCGATCTTCTCTCCCGCTGGTTCGTGCCTCGCCCGGACGTCGTCGTGCCGGGGATCGGCCATCTGGATTACGTCGCGTCGCCGATCGTCGCGGAGCATCTGTATCGATGGCTGTCGGACAGCATTTCCGAATCATCGGCTCCGGAAGCCGTCTCCCCGACACGATCGTGACGGCGGATGAAGCGGATCGGCGCGCCGGAGTCGAGGCGGGCTGGACGATGCGGCATGCCGGCGTCGCGACACGCCGCGAATGTGCGCCTCCCGAGACGCTGGCGACGATGGCGGCCGAGGCCTGTCGTGCGGCGGTCGCGGATGCCGGTTGCGACTGGTCCGACTTGGATCTGATTCTCGATGCGAGCACCTGTCGCCATCAGCCGATTCCGTGCAACGCGGCGCTGGTGAGTGCCGAACTCGGCCCGTCGGTTTCCGGCATTCCGTGCTTCGATCTGCAGAGCACCTGTCTGGGATTTCTCGTTGCGCTCGAGGTGGTCAACGCGCTCTTCGCGGCGGGGAGTCGCCGCCGAGTGCTGATCGTCTGTTCCGAAGCGGGGCTGGCCGGGGTCGACTGGAGGCAGCCGGACAGTGCGGCACTGATCGGCGACGGAGCGGCAGCGGTCGTCGTCGAGCGGTGTGAGGCGGTCGAGCGCTGGACCTACCGTCACCTGACGCTGGCCGAGCATCGCGAGACGTGCGAGGTGCGCGGCGGAGCGCACTCGCTGCCCCCCTACGACTACACTCCCGAGATCGATGCGGCGTATCGTTTTCGGATGGACGGCCCGAAGCTGTTTCGAGTGGCGCTGGCGACGCTTCCGGCGATGGTCGACGAACTGATCGGCGCAGCGGGAATCGCACGCGACGAATTGACGGTGATCCCGCACCAGGCGTCGCCGCGAGCGGTGGCGGCGGTCCGTCGGCTGCTGCGGATCGAATCGGAGCGTTACGTCGATCGCGCTGCGGAGTTCGGCAATCTGGCGGCGGCGAGTCTGCCGCTGATGATCGATCTCGAACGTCGCGCGGGGCGACTTCATGCCGGCATGCCGCTGCTGCTGCTCGGTACCAGCGCCGGTTACTCGCAGGCCGGAGCGATCTTTCGCCTATGAGTTCTCCGCCCCATGACCGGTCGAGCCTCAACCGAGCGGAACGCGTTGCGACTGAGCCTCCTGACGATTCGCTGCCGGGGAGCGGGCGACTGTCGCACGTCTCGTTCCACGCGGCGGGCTGGTGTCGCCAATCGGCTCGATTGGCCGGGCGTTCGGATCGCGGTTCGATCCGTTTTCACGCGGTCTTCGCTCGGATCGAGCATCCGGTTCATGGAACGCATCTGATCGACACCGGTTACGGACCGGGGTATCTCGAGGCGATCCGGCGATTTCCCTCGTCGGTGCTCGGTCGACTGTTGCCGACGACGATCGGTCCGGGGCGTTCGCCGGACGAGGTACTTCGCCGCGCCGGCGTGCCGCTCGACGCGATCCGCTCGATCCTGATCTCCCATTTTCATGGGGACCATGTCGGCGGACTCGATCGCTTTCCGAGCGTCCGCTTCGCGGCGCGCGGGATCGCCTACCAGACGCCGGAGCGGCGCGGGCGCCTCGGACGACTGATGATGGGCTACGTGCGCGAACTGGTCCCTCGCGATTTCGACGAGCGGTTCGACCGGATCGACGAGTCGGAGTTCGTGCCGGGGGTCGGGTTGCTGCAGGGGTTTCGCGTCAGGGACCATTTCGGCGACGGGAGTCTCTGGTGGGTCGATCTCCCCGGTCACGCGGCGGGCCATGCCGGGTTCCTGCTGCGGACGACGAACGAAGCGATCTTCTATGTCGTCGACGCCTGTTGGGACGTGCCGTCGACTCTTGCCGGCCGGTCGATGCCGTTCGTCTCGCGACGCGTTCAGTTCGACTCTCGCGCCTATCAGTCGACTCGCATCCGGTTGAAGGAGTGGAGCGAGCGGTTCGGACGCGTTCCGATCGCCTGTCACTGTCACGAGACGCTGGCCCGTGTTGCCGACCTTCCGGATTGAACTCGTCGCTCCTCCGTTCGCCGGGCATCTGTATCCGGCGCTCGGTGCGGCTGCGCGCCTGAAGCTTCGCGACGACGTGCGGGTGACCTGTGCGACGACGTCGGGAGGACGTGCGGCGGTCGAACGAGCCGGAATCGCCTTTCGGGAATTGCTCCCCGGGAACGACGAGCGGATTCGAGCGATCGCCGATCCTCCGCGACGCGTCGGACGGAACCCGTTGCGGATGCTTGATCAGCTGCGAGCCAATCTCGCGCTGATGCGTCAGCTGATCGACGAACTGGAAGCGAGCTGGACCGCCGATCCGCCGGATCTGGTGATCGCCGATTTCTGCGTTCCGTTCGCCGGGCTCACGGCGCGTCGCCTGGGGATTCCCTGGTGGACCGGCATGCCGACGCCGTGTGCCCTCGAGACGCGCAGCGGGCCGCCGACCTATCTCGGCGGTTGGCGTCCGCACGACGGATCGCTCTGGCGACTTCGCGATGCGGCCGGTCGAGCGCTCGTCACCGGGTTCAAGCAGGTCGTCGCTCGCGCGTTCCGCTCGTCGCTGCGGTCGCTGGGAATCGAGTCGGGCCCGTACCGCGACGACGGCTGGGAGCTGATCTACTCGAACGAGAAGATCCTCGGCTATGCGATGCGCGAGTTCGAGTTCGAACGGGGGTGGCCCGACTGGTTCCGGTTCGTGGGGCCGATCAGCACCGACCCGGGGCGAGCAGGCAGCGAACCGGAGTTCGTGCCGAAACGACGGCACTGCCTGATCAGTCTCGGGACCCATGTCCCGTGGGCCAAGCTGCGAGCGGTCGAACTGTTCCGACGCGTCGCGCGACTCGCTCCGGACTGGGAGTTCCATTTCTCGTGGGGCGATGCGAATCGGTCCGAGGTTCGGGTCGAGGGGAACTTCCGCGAGTTGCCTTTCGTTTCGTACGACCGCTTTCTGGATCGCTACGACGCGGTGGTGATGCACGGCGGGACCGGAGTTGCCTATGCCTGCATCGGTGCCGGTCGACCGATGCTCGTCTGGCCGCAGGACTACGACCAGTTCGATCATGCGGCGCGTCTGGTCCATCACGGCCTGGCGCGACGTCTGCGACCGAGTCCGCGTCGCGTGCTCGCCGACCTCGAACAAATCGTCGGCGATCGGCAGGCGTTCGAGGTACGAGAGCGGTTTCGCGAGGCACATCGCCGCTACGACGCGCCTCGAACGGTCGAGCGCGAAGTCGATCGGCTGAGGCTGCAGACCGGACGCCTGATCGGAGAGCTTCGCAAGGGGAAGCCGACCGATTGCGATCAGATACTCCGATCGAATCCGCGCGTCGACTGACCGGCGGGATGCGTGCGGCGGAACTCCAGGTAGGCTCCCAGGAGCGAATGGGTGAGCAGCCCGACCAGTCGCGAGCCGTGGGCGACGAGCACGGCGGAACTGCCGCTCTGCTGCATCTTGTCGACCGCCGCCTCGAGCGGCAGGTCATCCGAGACGATCGGCACCTGATCGGACATCAGCTCGCCGGCGGTCGACGTGCGGAGCATCTCCTGCGAAACGGCGGCCCGACGCAGGTCGTGGGAATAGACCATGCCGATCACTTCGCCGGCCAGGACGATCGGAAAGTCGCGTTGCAGTCCGCGGCTGGCCTGAAACAAGAGCCGATCGATCGGCTCCTGCGGCGGAAAGGTGACGTAGTCGGTCGCCATCGCGTCGCGGACGAAGAGACCGCCGAGAGTCGCCCGCGCCTCGGACGCCTGCACCTCGCCGCGGGCGCCGAAGATCACGAACGCCGCGATCAGCAGCAGCGTCCATTGTTGCGTGACGATACCGAGCAGACCGAGGAGGATCGCGACCCCTTGACCGATGTTCGCCGCGACTCGGGTCGCCTGGGAATGCGGCAAAAGGGCCGCCAACCCGGCTCGGAGCATCCGCCCGCCGTCCATGGGGAAAGCCGGGATCAGATTGAAGACGATCAGCATCACGTTCACGAGCATCAGCTGCAGCGCGAAGTTGCCGTGGAGCGGATCGAGTTGGGTGGGATCGATGCTGACCATGGTCAGCAGGACGATCGGCAACAGCAGCGCCGCGATGACGACGTTGACGGCGGGGCCGGCGACGGCGACGACGAATTCCTGCCAGGGATCGGTCGGAATCCGCTCGAGACGGGCGACGCCGCCGATCGGCAGCAGCGTGATGTCTCGGGTCCGGATGCCGTAGCGTCGCGCTGCGAGTGCGTGACCGTACTCATGCAGCACGACGCAGCCGAAGATCGCCAGCGTGAAGAGAATGCCGCGCAGGGCCGCGACGCCCCCTTCTCCCTGCGACAGGTGCTGGTAGGCGACCCAGCCGATCAGAAGCAGGAAGGACCAGTGAACGTAGACGCCGATCCCGGCGAATTTCGCGATCCGCAGCGATCCGTTCATGGTTCGCCCGAGAGGAAGTACAGGAAGCGGACGAACAGGTCGTCCGCACGGCATTGTTCGACGCGAATCGATCAGGGACAAGCGGTCGGCGATCGGACCGTCATCGATCCGGTCGTTCCCCATGACCGTCGGCCAGTCGGGCGGCAAGACGCAGCGCTGCCCGCATGCTCGCGAAATCGACTTGGCCGGTCCAGGCGATATCGAAGGCGGTGCCGTGATCGACCGAGGTGCGGACGATCGGCAGTCCGAGCGTGACGTTGACCCCTTCGTCGAATGCGAGCGCCTTGAGCGGGATCAGCCCCTGGTCGTGATACATGCAGACATAAGCGTCGGTACGAGCACGGATCTTCGGCAGAAATGCCGTATCGGGCGGGAGCGGTCCTTCCAGATCGAGCCCCTCGGCGCGTCCCCGCTCGATCGCCGGACGGATGATCCGGATCTCCTCGTCGCCGAACAGTCCCCCTTCGCCCGCGTGAGGATTCAGCCCGAGCACCGTCAGATGGGGCCGAGGCTTGTCGGCGATTCGGCGCATCGCTCGATCGGTCAGACGGATCAGTCGGACGATCCGCTCGACGTCCAGCAGCTTGGGCACCGCGGCCAGCGAAACGTGAGTGGTCACGAGCGAGCAGGTGATCGTCGGCGACGTGAGCATCATGCCCGAGTCGGTGCAGCCGGTCGCCTCGGTCAGGATCTCGGTATGCCCCGGATACGGCACGTCGGCCAGATGGAGCGATTCCTTGTTGATCGGCGCCGTGACGATCCCTTCGGCGTACCGCCGTCGACACGTCTCGATCGCCGCCATCAGATACGCGTGACTTGCGCGCCCTCCGGCGGCCGAGATGCGACCGCGAGGAAAGGGCCCCGGCGCCTCGCCGGACAGATCGACGATGGCCGGTCCCCGATCGATCCGGCCGTTCGTCAGATGCCCGCTCGGCCAGGTCGGTACGTCGCCGAGCGAGACTCCCAGGAGAGCCGCCGCCTGTTCGAGAATCGCTCGATCACCGACGACGATCGGATCGGCGATCGCGAGTGTGGCCTGGTCGAACAGCGAACGGACGGCAAGTTCCGGTCCGACTCCGGCCGGATCCCCCATGGTCAGCAGCAGTCGCGGGCGGTTAGTCCGCATCGTCGTTCCTCGTTCGGACACCGGACCACAACCCATCGCTGCGTTCGGTTCGCGGAGAACGTCGAACCGTTCCTCGAACGCGGCATCGCGAAACCGCATCGGCCGACCGCTCAACGCAAGGAACCGAGTCCGAACCGCAGCGCTGAGCCGGTCCGAACTCGGTTCCGTCGATCGCCGTCGGTCCGCTGTCGCATCAGTCCAGCGAACGGATCATCACATGACGGAACTCGACCGGATCCGAATGGCCGGCGAAACCGAAATGCCCTCGCGTCCGATCCTTGCCGGGGTGCGGCGAATCGGCCAGGTACTCGGTGATCTTCGACAGGTCGGTGTTCAGGATCAGGAACCCGTTCAGCTCGACCTTGATCGTGCTGCCGACCACCGTCACTTCCTGGATGTTCCACTCGCCGGTTGGCCGCAGGTAACCGCGAGCGGCCGGAGCCATGCCATAGGCCGACCCGTGGACCTGCCTCGGATCGAGACCGGCATAGCGAGCGTCTTCGGTATCGAGGATCTGGAGTTCGCACATGCCGACATAGGCGGTATCGCCGC
>CAZZBI010000309.1:0-6278 GCA_964652385.1 uncultured Pirellulaceae bacterium
TCGACCTGCCTGTACGAGGGGAGTTCGGAAAAAACTCACAGCCTCTACGGGCTGGAGGGCACGGAGACCCTTTGCTGACGCGGCGGGCTGGAGGGCACGGAGACCCCTTGCTGACGCGGCGGGCTGGAGGGCACGGAGTTCCCGGCGCTGTGTTCCGCGCTGGAGGGGACCGAGGACCCCTGCGCTTGGCGCTTCGGGCTGGGAGACACGGAGACAAGCAGTCCCCTTGCCGACGCTGTCCGGCTGATCAGCCGACGATCGCCAGGATCTCGTCCTCGCTCATGATCAGCAGCTCGGTCCCGTCGATCTTGATCTCGGTCCCGGACCAGGTCGAGAAGAGCACGCGATCCCCTTCGGCGACCTGAGGGGTGGCGCGCTCGCCGGTGACCAGCAAGCGTCCCTGCCCGACCGACAGGACTCGCCCTTCCGACGGCTTGTCCTTCGCCGCGTCGGGCAACACGATTCCCCCCGAGGTCTTGCCTTCCCGTTCGAGACGCTTCACTACCACCTTGTCGCCGATCGGTACGATCTTCATGGAGCCTGAGTCCTGAAGGGGAGAGCCGCGTCGATCGACGCGACGGACGAACCGAAGTTCGGTTCGTCGGCCGACATCGCGCGGTCCGCCGAGCGAGATCGACTCGCTCGCCGCCGCCGACCCGGCCGCCGGGAAAGGGACGATTGTCGACCCGGTCGAGTCGGCATGCAAGTGGCGACCGGGGCCGGGTCCCGACGCCTCACCACCCGTTCAGTCGATCGCACGCCCCTCGGACCGGCTCCATGCGGCATAAGCCTGCTCGGTCCGTTCCCGGTCGAGCGGACCGTCGTGCAGGACGACCCGATACCGCAACGTGAACGATTCCCCCGGCTTCAGGATCAGCGCCCCGAACTTGCCCGAGTCCGGCGTGTAGAAGTCGTGTAGTCCGAACGGGTTGGCGGCGAACAGCCCGTACGTCCGGACATGCCAGTGAACCGGATGACCGTGACTGGTCGGATGGTCCATGATCGTGATCCCGACCGTCCGCTCTCCGACCGGCCCCGAGTAATCGACCCACGCCGCCGGCTTTCCCCACGTCGCTCCGTCGATCAGCCCTTCGCTCGATTCGATCCTGCCGCCGAGCTTCTCGTCGACCTTCATCGAACCCGCGACGCGCAGACCGAACGCTCCTTCCTTGGTGTCGCCGAAGACCAGGTCCCCTTCGGTCGCCCGCACGACGACGGTGAAGTCGATCCAGCGGCCGAGTTCGTCGTCACCGAACTCGAGGGTCCGACGGTCCTCGCAGATCTTCTTCCCGTCCTTGTCGCGCCAGTCGTTGATCGTGACGATCGTCGCCGTCTCGCCGCCGCGAGCCGTCACCAGTTCGCGCTGCTCGATCGTGCCGTGCCCCGGCTGCTCGTCCCAGAAGCTGACTCCGTTGACGTCCCCGTGCGTGAACCAGAACGAGCGATGATGGACATGGTCCTCCTTCTCGTGCTCGATCGCCGGACGCATCGGATAACCGCGAGTCAGCTCTTCGCCCGACGGTCCATGGATCGGCCAGAGGATCGGCTTGGCTCCCGATCGAAACCGATACTCGGTGAACGGCTTTCCGTCGATCGTCACCGTCACCCAGTCGGCATGACGTTCGACCGCGACGCGATCTTCGCTCGTCACCGGCGATTCGGCGCGACAACGCTCGACACTCGCGCCGCTCGCGATAGCCATCAGGACGACGAGCTCGACAAGTCGGCGCGATCGACGCGACGGCGCCGGAGCGAACGAGCAACGGGGCATGGCATCTCTCCAGGGAGTGGCGGAGGGGAGGAATCGGCGGGAGACGAGCGCGTCATCGCCGAGATGCGACAGTCGCGCCGCAAACATCAGGATACCCGACCGAATATACTGCGGTGGGCTCCGGACCGGTCGCTGCCGATCGTCGGATGCCCTGCATCACGTCCCCTTCCGTCGCTCGCGAGGCGCTCTTGCCGTGTCGCCTGAGGACGATCTTCCGAACGCCGCGCCGCCGAGCGATCCGTCGCCGAGCGCTTCCGGCGATACGACGCGACTCTCGCGGCGCGACGCGCTGCAACTCGGCGCCGCTCGGCTGATCGCCTCTGCCCCGCTCCTGACCGCGCCGCTGATCGTCGCTTGCGACCGGACTCCGACCGGTATCGCGCGAGCGCGCCTGGTCGGCCGGATCGCCGGCGACAGCATGGCGCCGCATTACCTGAGCGACTCGATCCTGGCTCGCTGCCCTCACTGCGGCAATGACGAGCCGCTGACGACGCTTCACGGTCTGTCGCTCGACTGGTGCTGCCCGCGCTGCGGTCGCTACTCCGCACCCGATGCCGCGCGCCTGTTGCCGGCCGAGCAGCCGGCGATCCTGACGTTCGCGCCGAACGCGGCTCCGCAGCGCTGGCAGGAGGTGGCGATCCGCTTCGACGATCAGCGGAGACGCTCGGCCGAACCGGGACTGGGCGAGGGGCCGTCGCTTACCTTCAAGCGCCTGTGGGGGCTCCCCGGCGAACGAGTCGCGATCGTCGGGGGGACCTGGCTGGTCGACGGCAACGTCGTCCCTCGCGACTGGACGACGCAGTGCGCCATGCGCGTGCTGGTCCACGCCGATGGCCGAGCCCGCTCCGCCGTCCCGCGGCGACCTGGGCGAGTCGCCGATCGGGCGTCGGCCGAGATCCCCGCGCGAATCGAATCCGACACCGCTCCCGGATGGCGCGTCGCATCGCCCGGATGGACGCCGACGCCTACCGGATGGCGTCTGGACGACGTCGCACCGACGGCCGAGGCATCACGCGACTCGGGCGAACTCCCCGCGCCGCCGACGCTCGAGTACGCTCATTTTCGCTGCGTCGTCTCGGGGCTGGGCCATCAGCCGCCGATTCCCGCTCCGATCGAGGACTTCTTGGCCTACGACCCGTTCCGTCCCCGTCGGTTGTTTCCGGTCTTCGGACTGATGCTCGAGGGGCAAGTCGAGTGGCGCGGCGCGGCGCGATTGAGTCTGTCGCTGCATGACGGTGTCGCGACGGTGCGCTGGACGTTCGACCGGCACGCGAACGACTCCGTGACGCTGACGCTGGTCGACGGAGCGACGTCGCTCGGAAGCAGGCCGATCGACCGTCTCGGCGAACGCTTCCGAATCGGCCTCTCGACGTTCGACCGCCGAGCGACCTGCGCGATCGACGACGTCCAAGTGCAGCAGAGCGAGTTGCCGGGGCGCGAGGCTCGAGCGGGGCGAGAGTCCGTGACTCGGCCGGCGACGATCACGGCGGAGCGGGGGTCGGCCGAGGGGGCAATGGCGCTGCAGGAGCTGACCGTCTGGCGCGATCTCCTCCCGCTCGCTCCGAACGGCACGTCGCTCGACTGGGAGCTCGGTCGGCCGCTCGAGCAGGACGAGTACTTCGCGATGGGAGATCATTTCGCCGCGTCGCTCGACAACCGTCTGAGCGGTCGAGGGACGCGGCGTCATGAGATCATCGGTACGGTCGGCGAACCCTGATCGCAGCGGCCGCCGGCTGGCGGCGGTTCACTGACGAACGCGCTCGACGTATTCGCCGGTGCGCGTATCGAGCTTCAGCACGTCGCCGATTTCGATGAACGACGGCACCAGGAACTCGGCCCCCGACTCGACCTTCACCGGCTTGGTGACGTTGGTCGCGGTGTCCCCCTTCACCCCCGGCTCGCAGTATTCGACCTTCAGTTCGACATGGTTCGGCGGCGTCATGGTGATCGGGTTGCCGTTGAAGAGCACCATGGAGCAGGCCATGCCGTCCTTCAGGTAACGCCAGGCATCGTCGACCTGATCGAGCGACAGTTCGTACTGCTCGAAGTTGGTCGTGTCCATGAAGAAGAACTGATCCTGCTGGCGGTACAGGAACTGGACGGCGATCTCCTCGACGTCGGCCGAGTCGAGGGTGTCGCCCCCCTTGTACGTCCGCTGCAGCACGGTTCCGCGGATCAGGTTCCGCATCTTGCACTTGTAGAGCGCGTTCCCCTTGCCGGGCTTCACGAAGTTCATCTCGATCATCAGATACGGCTCACCGTCGATCTGGATCTTCAGCCCCTTGCGGAAGTCGCTCGTCTTGTACGTCGCCACGGATGATTCCCTACTTATCGTGCGTTTCGCTCGCCGTTATCCTACGAAGCATGGAGATTGTAGCGAGTGCCGCACGCGCTGTCGGCGCCACAAGCCCCTCGGAAAGCCCCCCGCCCCTCCCTCGTCCCGAGTCGGTCGACGGGGCCGAGGATTGGCGTATCGAGATGCGTCGCGCGATCCGCGACGGCCGCGAACTCCTCCGCCATCTCCGCCTCGATTCGCTCCCGCTGGCGACCGGCGGAGTCGAACGCTTTCCGGTCTTCGTCCCGCGACCGTTCCTGGCGCGGATCCGCCCCGGCGACCCGCTCGATCCGCTCCTGCTGCAGGTCCTCCCCGGGCCGGCCGAGGACCTGTCGGCCGACGGCTTCTCGTCCGACCCGGTCGGTGACCTCGCCGCTCGGCAACGGTCCGGCCTGCTGCAGAAGTATGCGGGCCGCGCCCTGCTGATCGTCACCGGCAACTGTGCGGTCCATTGCCGCTACTGCTTCCGCCGCGAGTTCCCCTACGCCTCGGACCGGGCCTGGCCGAGCGACTGGCCGGCAACCCTCGACCACTTGGCGGCCGATCGGTCGATCGACGAGGTGCTGCTGAGCGGAGGGGATCCGCTGACGCTGGCCGACGATCGCCTGCTCCCGCTGCTGGACGATCTCGAGACGATCGGACATCTGCGGCGGATCCGGATCCATACGCGGCTGCCGATCATGATTCCGTCGCGAGTCACCGACGCGCTCGTCGAACGGCTGGACCGCGGACCGACCGCCAAGACGATCGTGATCCACGCCAACCATGCGCGCGAACTCGATGCTGAGGTCAGGGACGCGCTCCTCCGTCTGGCTCGAGTCGCGACGCTGCTCAACCAGAGCGTGCTGCTGCGAGGGATCAACGACTCGGTCCAGGCGCTGGCGGAGCTGAGCGAGCGACTGCTCGACTGCCGCACGCTCCCCTATTATCTCCATCGGCTGGATCGAGTCGTCGGCGCGTCGGCGTTCGAGGTAACGGAAGCGGAAGGGATCGCGCTCGTCGCCGAGCTCCGCCGCCGCCTTCCCGGCTACGCCGTCCCGAGATTCGTCCGCGAAGAGGCGGGAGAGCCGCACAAGACGCCGATCGCCTGAGCCGCCTTGCGGCGTAAGTTCGGAGGCCGTCGCCGGCCGACTCGCTTCCGTTCCTGTTGTCCGTCGCTGCCGTTCGCTCGATTCGCGTTCCCCACGTTCGCTCCGAGACCTGCCGATGCTTGCCGAGTGGCCTCAGGATCAGCTCGATCGCTTTCTCCGTTGCCCGATCACGAAGGAGGGGGTGTCGTGGGCGGACGCGATGCTGCTCCGACGCGTCAATCGCGCGATCGAGGCGGGGAGCGTGACGAATCGGGTCGGAGCGCCGGTCCGCGAACCGCTCGATGCGGCACTCGTCGATCGCTCGGGAACCTGGATCCATCCGAGCTGGGGCGGCCTGCCGACGCTTCTTCCCGACGATGCGATCGAGCTGTCGTCCGTTCCCGAGGCGCCGGGCTTCGGAGCGAGCGACCGGAACGAACCGTGACAGGAACGCGTTGCGCCGCACGAACTCGACGACGCGATGCGCGCCGCCGAACTTCCGAATTCGATCAATCTCTGCGGACCGATCTGATGAGCGACAAGACGATCTTCAAGCGGATCATCGACGGCGAGATCCCGGTCGAGCGACTGCACGACGACGAGCATTGCCTGGCGTTCCGCGACATCGCTCCTCAGGCGCCGGTACACGTGCTGGTGATCCCGAAGCGCGAGATCCGCAACATCGCGGCGATGACCGACGACGACCGCCTGGTCGTCGGCCACCTGTTCGCCGTCGTCCGCGACCTGGCGGTCCGTCTGGGACTGGACGAAGGCTACCGAGTCGTGACGAACACCGGCCCGCAGGGAGGCCAGTCGGTCGACCATCTGCACCTGTACCTGCTCGGCGGCCGCCCGATGCTATGGCCTCCGGGCTGAGACGGAGTGCGGCGCATCGCAGTGCGACCGTCGTAGTGCGACCGTCGTAGTGCGACCGTCGTAGTTCGATCGTCGTAGTTCGATCGTCGTACTGCGACCGACCCCGGTCGCAGCCTCTGCCGTACTGCGACCGACCCCGGTCGCAGCGTATCGACGTTGCCCCGAGAGCGAATCAAGTCCCGTCAGGGACGGCCGACAATAGCCCACCGATTCATCGGTGGGACAA
>CAZZBI010000310.1:0-750 GCA_964652385.1 uncultured Pirellulaceae bacterium
GTCAGCAAGGGGTCCCCGTGATCTCCCTGACCCGTGATCTCGAATGGCGTGACGAAGGTCTTACCACAGAGCTCACGAAGGCCACGAAGTCAGGGCAGCTTGATCGATGAGGGGCTCGGACCTCGCTCCCATCGCTCTCGCTCGCCGGCGGCGGACAGTCGCGCCGCATCACTCCGTGACCTCGGTGATTCGGAGGCATTTCCAGACCACGGTGACCCCTGCGCTGGGCGCTTCGGGCTGGCGGGGGCCACGGGGACCCCTTGCTGACGCTGCGGGCTGGTGGAGGCCACGGGGACCCCTGCGCTGGGCGCTGCGGGCTGGGTCGTGGGCGACTGTTCTTCTCACCGTGCGACCGCTCCCGGGGCCGTTCCGCTCGTGTACGCTGAAGATTCAGCATCCGCGTCTTCTTCCTCGCCGGAACCGCTCGACGATGAACATCCCTGCTCGCTCTGCCGCTTCCGAAGACTCGGTCCGCTGGATCGGCGACGAGACCGGTCTGCTCGAGATGATCGATCAGACGTTGCTCCCCGGATCGACGACGCTGATCCGCTGCGAGCGGGTCGAGGAGGTTTGGGAAGCGATTCGGGCGCTCCGGGTCCGAGGGGCTCCGGCGATCGGCATCGCCGCCGCCTACGGCGTCTGTGTCGCGATTCGCGGCGACGGTTCGCTGGCCGAACTGCTGCAGCGAGCGGTTTCGGCGGCCGACTATCTGGCGACCAGTCGGCCGACGGCCGTCAATCTCTTCTGGGC
>CAZZBI010000310.1:760-6226 GCA_964652385.1 uncultured Pirellulaceae bacterium
CTTCTGGGCTCTCGATCGGATGCGGTCTCGGATCGCCGAGGGGACCTTTGCCGATGCGTCGGCGCTGCGTCGCGCGTTGTTGGACGAGGCGCGGGCGATCCATGACGAGGACCGGCAGATGTGTCGGGCGATCGGTCGCCATGGTGCCGAGTTGTTCGAGGATGGCTTCGGCGTGCTGACGCACTGCAATGCCGGCGGCCTCGCCACGGCCGAGTACGGGACCGCCCTCAGCGCTCTCTTCACGGCGCACGATCAGGGAAAGCGGATTCACGTCTGGGTCGACGAAACTCGACCGCTGCTTCAGGGTGCCCGACTGACCGCCTGGGAGCTGATGCGTCACGGAGTTCCGTGCACGCTGATCTGCGACTCGATGGCCGCTCAGGTGATGCGCGAAGGGCGGATCCAGGCGGTGATCGTCGGGGCGGATCGGATCACCGCCAACGGGGACGTCGCGAACAAGATCGGAACCTATTCGGTCGCCGTGCTCGCGCATCATCACGGCATTCCGTTCTATGTCGCCGCGCCGAGTTCGACCTTCGATCTGACGCTCGTGTCGGGCGAGGGGATTCCGATCGAGCAGCGCCCGGCGGCCGAGATCACCGAAGGCTTCGGCCGGCGGACCGCTCCCGAAGGAGTCGCCGTCTATAACCCGGCCTTCGATGTCGTGCCGGCTCGTCTGGTCACGGCGATCGTGACCGAGCGCGGCGTGATCGCGCCGGTTTCCGCGCGGCGGATCGCCTCGGTCATCGGCGACGCGATCGAGATCGCCTGAGCGGTCAAGCGGCGGCGAGACGACCGAGCAAGTCGTTGGGGCGGTTCGGGGGATTCCGGAGTCCGATCGGTCGAGGTCTGGGAAAACCGGGCGGCGAGCATCACAATGCTCGGTCCCCTGTCTCACCCTTTTGCCGGCCTGGAAGTCGCTCGCCCATGAACGCATCGTCGTCGGATCGCCCCGCGGAGCCGTTCCGGATCGAACTCGCTTCGCGCGTCATGCGCCTTCCCCCGTATCTGTTCGGGCGCATCAACCAGGCGCTCTATCTGAAGCGTCGAGCCGGCGACGACGTGATCGATATGGGGATGGGGAACCCGGGAGATCCTCCGGCCGAGACGGTGATCGAGAAGCTCGCCGAGGCGGCTCGGAATCCCGACAATCACGGCTACAGCAAGAGCAACGGGATCGCGAACCTCCGTCGCGAGCTGGCGAGCAAGTACTGGCATCGTTACGGCGTCCGAATCGATCCGGAAAAGGAGGCAATCGTCTGCTTGGGATCCAAGGAGGGGTTCAGCCACATGTGCCTTGCCCTGATGGGTCCCGGGGATACCGCGATCACCCCTGCCCCCTATTTTCCGGTGCACATGTACGGCGTCGCTCTCGCGTCCGGGAACGTCATTGCGCTCGAGGTCGCCGACAGCGAGAAGTTCCTGCGCGACATCGCCTACACCTGCGAGACGCTGTACCCGAAGCCGAAGCTGCTGATCATCAATTACCCCCACAACCCGTCCACGGTGACGGTCGAGCCCTGGTTCTTCGAACAGGTGGTGAAGCTGGCGAAGAAGTACGGCTTCATGGTGATCAGCGATTTCGCGTACGCCGACATCGCCTACGACGGCTACCGCCCGCCGAGCTTTCTGGCGGCCGAGGGAGCGATCGACGTCGGCGTCGAGTTCACGACGATGAGTAAGGGGTACAACATGGCGGGTTGGCGAGTCGGCTTCTGCGCCGGCAACGCCGAGATGATCCGCGGGTTGGCGACGATCAAGGGGTACTACGACTACGGGATGTTCCAGGCGATCCAGATTGCCGCGATCGTCGCGCTGCGGGACACCGAGGCGCAGGTCGAAGCCCAATCGCGAATCTACCAGGGGCGTCGCGACGTGCTGGTCGACGGTCTCCGTCGCCTCGGCTGGGAACTCGAAGTCCCCAAGGCCGGCATGTTCGTCTGGGCCAAGGTCCCCGAACCGTACCGCAGCCGCATGTCGACGCTCGACTTTGCAATGATGCTGCTCGAACAGGGAAATGTCGCGGTGAGCCCCGGGAGCGGCTTCGGGACGGCGGGGGAGGGATTCCTGCGGATGAGTCTGGTCGAAAACGAAAACCGACTCCGACAGGCGGTTCGCCAGATCGGCAAATGTCTGGGAAGGCAGGAGAGTTCGGGCGAGGGGAAGGGGCGGAGCGTCTGAACGGGGCGGACTCGGTCGAGTCAGCTCGCCATCGTCAAGTCGCCCGCGGGGGGCGAGCCCGCTTCGGCGGGCGCTGGGCGCCGGACGCCGACACCTTATAATCGCTCGAAGCGCGCGGCTCGAACCGGAAAGAGCGGGGGAGCGGCGCGGGACGCAGGGGCGTCGAACCGCAGCGGGACCGAGGCTGAGCCGCTCAAGAAAAAAGTGAGGGGCCTTGCTCGCCGCTACAAGGCCCCTCGGGTTTGGCTGTCCGAACTTGGGAGTTTGTCCTTCGCTCGGAGACCCACAGCCAGGATTGGGTATCGGGTCCGTCTGCGCGAGACTTTAGTTCGCGACCGCGCGCCGCACATTCGTCAAAGTCACCGGCGAACCGCGCGGCGCCTCGAGCGTCGCACGAGCGAGTCCATCGACGACCGCAGCGCCCGAGTGACTCTTGCGAATGCACCCGGCGAACTCGCTCGAACGAATCGACGGCGACGACCGATCGCAGTTGCGCCTCGAAGCGAATGACTCGACACGAATCGCGGTGACCGGCAGACGACGAACGCAACGGGAGACCGAACGCATGGGCAACGTGGCGAAGTTGGCGCTCGAAGACGGAACCGTCTACACCGGCCGTTCGTTCGGAGCTCAGGGGGAGGTGACGGGCGAGGTCGTCTTCAACACCTCGATGACCGGTTACCAGGAGATCCTGACCGACCCGAGTTACCGCGGGCAGATCGTCACGATGACCTACACCCAGATCGGGAACTACGGCATCAACGATCAGGATCTGGAGAGCTCCAAGCCGCATCTCTCCGCATTTCTGGTGCGCGAGACGAGTCCGGTCGCGAGCAACTTTCGCTCGGCCGAAACCCTGCATGCCTATCTGGCTCGTCACGGCATCGTCGGTCTCGAAGGATTCGACACCCGCGCGCTGGTGCGCAAGATCCGATCGTCGGGAGCCTTGAAGGGAATCGTCTCGACCACCGATCTCGACGACGCCTCGCTCGTCGCCAAGGCCAAGGCATCGCCCGGCCTGGTCGGTCGCGATCTGGTGCGCGAGGTGTTGCCGGCGCAGCCGAAGGAGTGGTCCGAGCGGTTGAGCAACTGGTGGTACCTGCACGACGAGCTTGCCCCGTCTCCCGTTCTGACCGGCGACGGCCGTCCTCATGTCGTCGCACTCGACTTCGGCATGAAGTGGAACATCCCGCGGCATCTGACCGAGCAGGGGTTCCGAGTCACGGTGCTGCCGGGGACCGCCACCGCCGAGCAGGTCTTGGCCTGCGAGCCGCAAGGGGTCTTCCTGTCGAACGGCCCCGGTGACCCGGAACCGCTCGAGTACGCGATCTCGACGATTCGCGATTTGCTCGGCAAGGTGCCGATCTTCGGCATCTGCCTGGGGCACCAGCTGCTGGGACTCGCTTGCGGAGCCAAGACGTTCAAGCTGAAGTTCGGGCATCGCGGAGCGAATCAGCCGGTGCAGCATCTGCCGACCGGCAAGATCGAGATCACCTCGCAGAATCACGGCTTCGCGGTCGAGGAAGCGACGCTGCCGGATAGCGTCGAGATCACGCACCGGAATCTGAACGACAACACGATCGCCGGCCTGCGTCATCGGACGCTGCCGGCATTCAGCGTCCAGTACCACCCCGAGGCGTCGGCCGGTCCGCACGACAGCCGGTACCTGTTCGACGAGTTCCGCAAGTTGATTCACGCGGCGCTCGTCTGATCATTCAGGGCAGGGCGAGACGACCGATCGGGCAGGGAATGGCCTTGCCCGAAAGGGGTGTGCTTCGGGTACGATGCGTCTCGTCAGGCGGTCGAGGTCATGAGGGAGGTCGGTACCGATGCAGTCGAGTCCGTTCGCGCAGCAGCCGGGTAAGGGGAGCATGGCCGGGTTTCCGGTCGAGGCGAAGACGAGCGGCAAGGCGGTCACGTCGCTCGTGCTCGGCTTCGCGTCGCTCCTGTGTTCCTGCGTGACGGCGATTCCGGCGCTCATCTTCGGCCTGATCGGCATCTCGGAGATCAATCGGAGCGGCGGGAGTCTCAAGGGGAAGGGGCTCGCCTTTGCCGGCATCGGCCTCGGCGTCTTCTTTTCGCTGCTGAACATCGGCGTCGCCGTCTACTTCGTCGTTTCGGTCATGGGCGCCGGCATCGGAGCGGCTCGCGAAGCGGCTCAAGCCGCTCAGTCGCAGAACAACCTGAAGATTCAGGGGTTGGGGCTCCACAATCACTTCGACGGCTTCGGAAAGTTTCCGCGGGTCGGTAACGACGCCGAAACGCGTGCCGGCCTGAGCTGGCGCGTGCACGTGCTCCCGTACATGGAAGAGAACCAGCTGCACGCTTCGTTCGATCTGGAATCGGGATGGGATTCGCCGACCAATCGCAACCTCGTGTCGCGTCGCCCCGGTGATTTCGAGACGCTGCTGGTCGACGTGCCGTCCGACTCGACCGTCTATCTCTCGCCGGTCAGTTCCCTTCCTTCTCAGACGACTCAGATCGGCATCGAGGGGGATGGCGTCCGGTTTGCCGAGATCACCGACGGCACCTCGAACACCCTGATGATCGTTCTGGCGGATGCGTCAACCGTTCAGGGGCCATGGACGATGGGGTATGACCTGCCGGTCAACGCGGCTGCCCCTCGCCAAGGACTCTTCGAGTTCAACGGGACCTATCTGGTCTGTTTCGTCGATGGCTCGGTCCGTCGCATCTCGTCGTCGATCGACGATCAGACCTTGCTGCACATCATGCAGCGGAACGACGGCAACGTTGTCTTCATCCCCTGAGCCGTTCGAGCCGGTCGCGGTCTTGCGACTGCTCGAGTTGGCCCGGCCGTAGTGCGACCGCCCCCGGTCGCACTGGATTTCGATTAGAGGCGCGGGGACCCCTTGCTGACGCTGCGGGCTGGGGGGCACGGGGACCCCTGCGCTTGGCGCTTCGGGCTGGACTGTGGGCCCGGCCACTCCGTGGCCGAGGCATGGTTTCGTTGCGACACCGAATGAGCCTCGCAGCGTGAACGGCGTCGCCCCCTCGTAGCCCCGGCTCGTCCCGAGCCGCGGGTTTGCGACTTCGATTCGGTTCACGCTGCGCTGTTCCTCGAACGTTCGATGTCTCCCGGCCGCGCGTCGGGGACGACGCGGGCCTACGCCGGGCGACGCGTCTGACGTGGGCCCGGCCATCGTAGTGCGAGCGCCCCCGGTCGCACTGGATTTCAATTAGAGGCACGGGGACCCCTGCGCTTGGCGCTGCGGGCTGGACTGTGGGCCCGGCCACTCCGTGGCCGAGGCATGGTTTCGTTGCGAC
>CAZZBI010000311.1:0-380 GCA_964652385.1 uncultured Pirellulaceae bacterium
GCGACGGGCTGATCGGTGACGGCATCGCTTCGTTCGCCCAAGCCCGCGATTCGATCCTCTTCGCTGACGGAGCGACGATCGATGCCGGTGCGGGAAAGGTATCGATTCGAACGGACGGCGGCGCCGGGACCGGAGGTTCGATCCTGCTCGGGACGATCCGCACGCTCTCGTCCGGACAGGATGCGATCGTCGTCGCTTCGGACGAACGGATCGAGGAGCGAGCGGCGAACGGCGCGGTCGACCTGTCGGCTCGGTCCGGCGGAGTCGTCCTGACGGCACGCTCCGGCATCGGCTCGCTCGATCGTATCGAGATCGCGGCGACTGCCGTGCGAGCCGAGGTCGCGGAAGACGGGCCGATCCGCCTGCGTTCGGTCTCCGGG
>CAZZBI010000311.1:390-1465 GCA_964652385.1 uncultured Pirellulaceae bacterium
CTCCGGGGGGGCGACGACGATCCGTGCCGCAGTGCTCGGCTCCGGCCGTATCGACCTGCTCACATCGACCGACGAGCTGACGATCGCCGACGCTTCGACCGGCGACGGATCGATCACGATTCTGGGGATCGATCACGACCTCGAAGCACTGTCGGTCGTGGCCGGCGGGAACGGAGATGTCCGCATCGAAACGATCGGCGCCGGTGATCTGAGGGTCGATCGGATCGTCGCCATCGACGATCGGATCACGTTGCTGTCGGCCGGATCGATCGAGTCGTCCGACGCCGATGCGAGCGTCGATCTGCTCGCCGACGAACTGGTGATGGGCGCCTCCGACGGGATCGGTTCGAATCGTCCGCTCGAGGCGAGCGTCGCGTCGGTCGAGGCACACGGCGGTGCGGGAGCGGTGCGCCTGGTCCATCGCGGACCGGTGACGATTCTCGATCTCGACGACGCGGTCGGCGCGACCGGCCTGGGCGGATCGGCCGGAGCGGGAGAGTGGCGTTTGGTCAACGCCGGAGCGATCACCGTCGGAGCGGGGATCGTGCAGGCGGGGTTCGGCGGCGTCGCGCTCGAGGTGGTCGACTTCGGTTCGATCGATGTCGCCGCTCCGATTCTCGCTTTCGGTGGCGACGTCCGGATGACGGCCGGGACGGCATCCGGTGATCTGCTGATCGTGCGCGATTCGCTGCCGAACGGTCAGGCCGAGATCTTCGCCGGATCGGGCGGACGAGTCGTCGGCAGTGCGGGCGGGGCGGTTAGGTTCGTCGCCCCGGCAGGAGGGCATGTGCTCGTCGCGACCGATACCGGTTCGGCGACAGCCGTCGCGCCGCAGCTGACGGCGATCGCCGTCGATCAAGGTGGTTCGAACGTCGACTCGCTCGGCAGCGCACTGGTCGACGTGACGTTGCGCTCGACGGCAGGGGCGGCTCTGCGCAACTTCGCCCTGCAGCTCGACTGGAACGATCTGGTCGATCCGATCGATCGCTTTCCGGATCCGGGCAATCCGATCGGCAACCCGTCGGCACGGTTCGACCTGGGGACGTACCGATTCTTTCACAACTATGCCCAGGGG
>CAZZBI010000311.1:1475-3994 GCA_964652385.1 uncultured Pirellulaceae bacterium
CTACGACCCGCGCCGGTCGATATCGGGCGATCCGATCTACGGGATCGAGTTCTTCGTCGACGGCTCGAACGTCAGCGTCACCACGGTGAAGCTCTTCTTGAGCGTTCCGGGGGACGGCCTGTTTGCCGCGATCGTATTGCCGCCGGCCGAGATCGAGCGGATTCCGGATCTGCCGACCGTACCGATCTATCTGCCGGACGCCGTACCTCCGTCAGGAAGCGACGATCGGGACGAGACGATGGGAGCGAATCGCTTCGAAGACGAATCGCGGGACGAGGGAGCGCGCCTGTTCTATCGGGTCGTCGGGGTCGACGGGACGGACGGGAGCGAAGAGTACGAACTCCCGATCGAGTTTCTCGAGGAAGGGCGGCTCTTCGAGTTCTTCAAGCAGTTGCCGAACAGCCGCTACAACGTCTACTTCAAGGAGTCGGGGGCCGACGAGTCGCGCACCCTGTTCCGTCTGAACGTCGACGGTCATCGTCTGGTCCCCTTGGACTTCGGACAGGAGCCGATGCCCGGTGACCCGAGCGAATCGGAGCCGAGCGACTCGCGATCCTCCGAAGGGCGCGAGGAACCGGATCTGCCGGTCGCTCCGCCGATGACCTTCGATCGGATCGATCCCTTGCCGCCGATCGATCCGGTCCGATCCGAACTCCTGCTGACCTCCGAACCTCCTATCGCCGGATCCGAAATGTCGCTCGTTCTCGCCGATCGATCGTGGCTGCCGGAGAGTCGTCCGACTCCCGATGCGCCGCTGCGCGAAGCGAGCCGATCCGATCGGAGCGAGACCGCTGGCTCCGTCCTCGATGCGACACGGCTCGACGCGTCGGATGACGATCGAGCGAATGGCCTCGCGACGGTCGATCAGGTCGAGGAGACGGGCAATTCTCGTAGCGAGTTGCCGACGGTTCGAACGGGATCGGCCGCGATCGGTGGTCTGTCGATGATCGCCTTGCGACGGGCGCTGGCTCGGCGACGAAGCGAAACCGTTGGCGACCGAACCTCGACCGAATCGAGATCTCGGTCAGCCTCCGACCCATCGAAGATCGCCGATGACCGAATCGCTTTGCCGAACGACGACACGTCGCGCTCGATCGCGGTGGCGACTCGCCGGCTGACCGAGAGACTGCGCCGGCAGTTCCGTATCGATTCGACTCGAGAGGCTGCCGACCGATCGCACGCCGCTGACTCGACCTCTCGAAGCGACGCGAGGGGGAGATGACGGTCGGCGGCGTCTGTTCTCGGTGCGGCCAGCGTCTCGATGCCGAACTTCGCGGCGCCGATCGGTCTGCGCCGCGCAGAGGTCGGGCGTCCTGTCCGCAATGCGGTCTGCCCCTGTCCGGTTCGACTCCTGTCGATCAGCTTCGGACGCTCGTCACCGACGATACGCCGACCGCTCGCCCCGACGATCCGACGGCGACCGTCGTCGACGAAGCGCTTCCGTCGAGCGACACCTCGATCCGTTCGTCGACCGACGACTCGAACGCGACGGTCACCGATCTCGAATCGGTCCATCCGAACGCCGGATCGCGGACCGTTCAGGCGGGTGATCGGACGGTGGTGGCCGACGATCTGCCGACTCGCCCGCAGCATCCGCTCCTGCGCCCTCGTCCGACTGGGGCCGGAACGGTGACCGACCTCGACCTGTCGGCCAACGCCGTCGGTCGTGCCGGATCGGCGACGACGGTCGACGCACCGGCGATCGATCCGTCGGCGATCGACTCCGCAGCATCCACGGCTTCGTCGGTCGCACCCGTGTCGATCGATCCGTCGGCAACGCTCGGCGACAACGCTCGCACCGTTCAGGGAACGGCGTTCGATGCGGGGGAACAGTCGTTGCTCGACCGTCAGTGGGATCGGACGCTTCAGGAAGGGGGCGCGACGATCCTGACGAGTCTCAAGGGGAGCGAGCCGGATTCGGCGGGAGAGCCGGCGGTGCAGGCCTCGCACATCAGCGTGCACGAGCGCTCGTTCCAGCCGTTTCGCGAGAACGCTCCGGTTCGCGGTGTCGACTACGAGCTGATGAAACTGCTCGGCGAAGGAGGGATGGGAGTCGTCTATGCGGCTCGCCAGGCGTCGATCGATCGCGTCGTCGCCGTGAAGATGCTCAAGCCCGAGTCGGTGAATCACCAGGGGCAGCGCGCGAAGTTCCTGGCCGAGGCGGCGGTTACCGGCGATCTCGAACATCCGAACATCGTTCCGATCTACGACCTCGGTCGCAACGCGGCCGGAGCGCTCTTCTACACGATGAAGCGGGTCCAGGGGACGCCGTGGAATCGCAAGATCGGATCGATGTCGCAGAGCGAGAACCTGGATGTCCTGATGCGCGTCGCGGACGCGGTCGCCTTTGCTCATGACAAGGGGGTGATCCATCGCGATCTGAAGCCCGAGAACGTGATGCTCGGCGGCTACGGCGAAGTGCTCGTGATGGACTGGGGGCTAGCGCTGCCGGTCGGTCGACGCAGCGCCGGCGGGATCGAGATCAAGCCGACGATGGGAGGGACTCCCGCGTACATGGC
>CAZZBI010000311.1:4004-6215 GCA_964652385.1 uncultured Pirellulaceae bacterium
GATGGCGACCGGTCCGTTCGACAAGCTGTCGTTCGCCGCCGACATCTATCTGCTCGGAGCGATCCTGTTCGAGATCGTCACCGGAGGTCCTCCGCACACCGGCTCGACAGTGATGAAGTGTCTGGTCGCCGCGGCGCGAAACGAGATCGCGTCGACCGATCGACGAGGGGAGCTGCTCGAGATCGCGCTGCGGGCGATGTCGACCGAGCCGACCGACCGACACGGTTCGGTCGTCGAGTTCCAACAGGCGATCCGCGACTATCGCTCGCATCTCGAGAGCATTTCGCTGGTCGCCCGAGCCGAGGCGGATCTCGAGCTCGCTCGCGGTACGCGCGACTACGGCGTCTTCGCACGAGCCCTGTTCGGATTCGACGAGGCGTTGGCGCTCTGGAGCGACAATCGTCGCGCGGCCGACGGAGCGGCGATCGCCAAGCTCGAGTACGCCCGCGCGGCTCGGGACAAGGGAGATCTCGATCTGGCCGGTGGGCTGCTCGTCAAGGGACTCGAGGAGCACGATCGACTGGCCGACGAGATTCGCCGCGCGGTCGACGAACGCGAGAATCGCGATCGACGGATGCGCTCCCTGCGGCGCGGGGCGATCGCCATGGCGACCGTCTGTTTCGCCGTCATCACCGCTGCGCTGCTGTGGGTGCTGGCGGCGAATCGATCGGAACGAGCGGCTCGCGAATCGGCCGAGAAGGCCCGCAACGAAGCGGTACTCGCACGCGAGCTCGAAACGCGGGCGCGGACCGAAGAGGCGGCGGCACGAGCCGAGGCCGAGCTTCAACGGGCGAACGCGGAAGAGAACGCGAAGATCGCCCAGGAGAACTTCCGGCTTGCCGAAGAGGCCCGAAACGAAGCCCAGTTGCGGCTCGAAGAGTCGATTCAGGCTCGCAAGGAAGCGGAAACGCAGCGGATGATCGCCGACCAGGAGCGGATGATCGCCGAGGAGGAACGTACCGTCGCCGAACGACAACGCGCCCTCGCGATCGCCGCTCAGGAAGCCGAGGCGGTCCAGCGAGCCGAGGCCGATCGAAATCGTGATCTGGCCGTCGTTGCGCGCGACGAAGCGGTCATGGCTCGGGCCGAAGCCGAGCGACAGCGCGAGGCGGCCGAATACGAAGCCTATGTGGCTCGGATCAACGCCGCGGCCGCGAAGATCGACGATCAGGCGTTCGACCAGGCGAGGAGCCTGCTGGCCGCCTGCGAGCCGATCGCGGGGCGCCCCGATCTGCGCGGCTGGGAATGGTATCGACTGAAGTACCTGACCGAACGGAGTCGCCGCGATCTGCCGATCGAACTGGCGGCCGAGTCGATCCGATTGAGTCCCCGCGGGGATCGTTTCGTCGTCGGCGGAGCCGATCCCGAAGCGCGAGTCGTGACGCTCGACGGCGTCGAACGCTTGCGACTGCGCGGCGGAGCGACTCGCGTGCATGCCGTCGATTGGGCCGCTGCGGCATCGACGGGCGAGTCGGTCGAGAACGCGCCGCATTCAACTCGTTCGCTGATCGCCATCGGCGGCGATGATCGGACAGGCTTCGTTCGACTCTTCGATTCCGAGAGCGGCGAGCTTGTCCGAACGCTGCAGGGGGCGGAGGGACATACGGAGCCGGTCACGTCGGTTCGCTTTTCGCCTGACGGAAGACTGCTGGCTTCCGCCTCGTTCGATCGGACGATCAGGATCTGGGAGGTCGCGTCGGGGCGGCTGCTCGAGACGCTGGTGGGGCATCGCCTGGGGGTCTGGTCGGCCCGGTTTTCTCCGGACGGTCGCCGCGTCGTTTCGGCCGGCGAAGACGGGACGGTCCGATTGTGGGAACTCGGGACGGGCCGATCATCCGAACCGTTTCTGGGGCATGACGGACCGGTCTTCGTCGCCGAGTTCTCGCCGGACGGTCGTCGAATCGCTTCGGCAGGAATCGATGCGCTGGTGCTGGTCTGGCCGAGCGACGACGATCAGGTGCTCGGATTCGATCATCGCCGCGCGATCCGCGATTTTCAGGCTGGGCTGCCGGTCGAACAGCGATCGCTGCGGGGGACGCTGATTCTCCAGGGGCATACCGCCGCGGTTCGCGACTTGCGGTTCGTCGCGCGCGACGGCGGCACTCAACTCGTCTCGACCGGTCACGATCACACGATCCGCGTCTGGGAACCTGAGGTCGGCAGCTCGATCGCTCTCTTTCGCGGGCATGGCCAGTGGGTTCGCTGCTGCGA